>NZ_JAMYME010000002.1:0-352647 GCF_040318345.1 Mesorhizobium sp. M1169
CGAAAGCTCATCATCCTCGCAAACGCACTACTCAGGGACAATCGGACCTGGACACCATCTCTCCCTTGACCAACACGGATACTCTAGCCATCGACGCCTCGGCCCCCACGCCAAGCTCCAGCGTCTGCAGGTCGCTGGGCGGCAATGCCGGCCCGGTCAGGCCGCGGCGCGTCAGCCTGATCCGCCAATTGTCCTTTTCACCGTCGATGTCGAGCAGATTGTATTGCGCCGGCGCATGCGAACTGCCGGGCGCCTGCCCGGCGGCGGCGACCCCGACCACCGGAATTTTGATCTTGCGGGCGCCGATGAAGAACAGCGACGGCACATGCGAATGGCCGTGCAGCACAAGCTCGGCACCGTGCCGGTGAAGAACCTTGTGGAAGCGCGAGATGCCGAACAGCCGCTTGTTCTGGGAAACCGCGCCGCGCACCGGCGGATGGTGGATCATGATCACCCGGAACAGGCCGCGCTTGCCTGTGGCGTCGAGGATGCCGCGCAGCCTTTCCGCCTGGCCTTCCAGAAAGAAGCCGTTGGCCATGAACGGAGCCGTGGCGCGCGCCGTCGAGACGCCGACCAGCGCAACATTGCCGCGTACGCGCAAATAGGGAAAAGTGTTGCGATCGACCGGCGTGTTGACGCCGTCGCCGGTCATCCACGCCGCCCAGGACCGGCAGGTCTTGTCGAAGGCGCCCGGCACATAGGCGTCATGGTTTCCCGGCACGACCGACACGTCATTGGGCGAGCCCAGCGTCTCCAGCCAGTGCTTGGCCATCTCGACCTCGCCGTCGAGCGCCAGATTGACCAGGTCGCCGGTGATGGCGAGATGGTCCGGCCCGCTGGCCTTCATGTCGGCGACGATGGTGTCGATGACTGCATCATGCATGTAGCGGCGGCGGTTGCGCTGCCAATTGACGTAACCGACCACGCGCTTGGAGGCGAGATCGCGATAGGTTACATCGGGAAGCGGCCCCAGATGGACATCGGAAATATGCGCGAGCCTGAACATCTTTTCTTCATAGGCGAGCCGCGCGCGGCTTTCCACTCACGGTTTCGCGGACGATGACGACGCCGGATCTGGAGCAAGCCCTGCGTCAGACCGGCTGGCCGGGCTTCAGGGCGAGGCTGTTTCACCTGTATTTCGTACTGCGGCGGCCGATGACGCTCGGCGTGCGCGGCTTGATCCACGACCGCCCCTCCAATTCCGTCTTCCTCATCCGCCACACCTATGTCCCGGGCTGGCACCTTCCGGGCGGTGGCGTCGAGTTGGGCGAGACGATGATCGAAGCGCTGACACGCGAAATCTTCGAGGAAGGCAACATCGCGCTGACCGGACCGCCGGTGCTGAAGTCGCTGCATTTCAACCGCCGCGCCAGCCGCCGCGACCATGTCGGCCTCTATCTGGTCGAGGAGTTCAACCAGACAGCGCCCAAGCTGCCCGACCGCGAGATCGCCGAAGCCGGCTTCTTCCCGCTCGACCGCTTGCCCCAGGGCACGACACCGGCGACGCTGCGGCGGATTGCCGAAGTTTTTGGGGGGAATTCGGCATCGCCTTACTGGTAGATCATCTCTTCAACAGCTTTGGCTGCGTCGGTATAGGCCAGCAGCATTCATTGTTCTCAGAGAGATAAATGCTGAGCGATGAGGAGAAAAAATGCAACACAGCCAAAACGATAGATTTAGAATCGCGCTCTATGTATCACTTTACACGGGAATTAATGTGATAACATTTTCCGTTATAGCGTTAATTTCGACAATAGTTCTTGGGATAGATCCATACATGTTAGCAAAAGTTGGAAGATTCATCCAATTCACAATACAATTAGTTGCGGCATTCGTGACATATTTCGTTTTTATAAAGCGACATGCTCAGCTTTTTACTCGCACTGAATTCTGGAAAATGGTCGGCTTCTCAACCCTGATAGAAATGATTTTGGGAATGGCTGTGCTTCTGCCGTCGGGATTGTTACGCGCAATCCCGCCCCAGATGTCGGTCGTGATCGTCATGATCAGCGGCATCGTTGCGTTCCTTGCAACGTCGCTCGGCTACTCCAATCGATTTGGAAATACCATATTGAAAGCTGAACTCGTTAGAAGGGCAAAGATGGACTCCGAGACCTTCCGCTAGATCGCTGATTTCACGCCGCATTCCTGAACCTGTCCCGGTCATGCGGCGCGCCGTAGTCCAGCTCCGGCCCGACCGGCACGATGCGCGTCGGGTTGATGGTCTCGTGGCTGCCGTAATAATGCGCCTTGATGTGGTGCAAATTCACCGTGCCGGCGACGCCCGGCACCTGGTAGAGATCGCGCAGGTAATTCGACAGGTTCGGATAGTCGGCGATGCGGCGCAGATTGCACTTGAAATGGCCGACATAGACCGGGTCGAAGCGGACCAGTGTCGTGAACAGCCGCCAGTCCGCCTCGGTGATGCGGCTGCCGACGAGATAGCGCTGCCTTGACAGACGGTCCTCCAGCATGTCGAGCGCCGAGAACAATTCGCCGAATGCCTCCTCGTAGGCTGCCTGCGTGGTGGCGAAGCCGGCACGGTAGACGCCGTTGTTGACCGCGGGATAGACCAGCGCATTGATCGCATCGATCTCGCCGCACAACGGTTGCGGATAAAAATCGAGCCTGGCATCGCCCCATTCGTCGAAGGCCGAATTGAGCATGCGGATGATCTCGGAGGATTCGTTGGAAACGATGGTCTGCTCGCGTTTGTCCCACAGCACCGGAACGGTGACTCGGCCCGAATAGCCGGGATCGGCCCTGGTGTAGATCTGGTGCAGGAAATCGAGGCCGTAGAGCGTGTCGCCGGTGGCGCCGTCCTCGGCCAGGAACGTCCAGCCGTCGGCGCCCATGAAATGATGGACGACCGAGACGGAAATCACGTCCTCGAGTTTTTTGAGCACGCGAAAGATCAGCGTCCGATGCGCCCACGGGCAGGCGAGCGAGACATAGAGGTGATAGCGGCCGGGCTCGGCCTTGAAGCCGCGTTTTCGCCCTTCGGCCGGCGTGCCGTCGCGGGTCACCCAGTCGCGCCACTGCGACTGCGCCCGCACGAACCTGCCGCCGCTCTCCCCGCTATCGTGCCAGCGGTCCTGCCATTGGCCTTCGACTAGCAATCCCATGCAATATCCTTTCGCGTTCCTACGCGATGTAGGGCACCAAGCGGCGCCGCGGAAATCCCCGATGCTGAACAGATCGTCAACGGCTGCGTCGTCGAGTGCGGTCGGCTGCGCGGGCCAATTGCGGCGGCTGAAAATTGGTGCTAGCGGACATCCGCATGTTCGACTTTGCCGTGATCCGGTTCGACCGACGACGAAAGAGCGCCCGCGCTTGATGAAGCGCTGACTGGCGAACGCTGCCGCTTGCAGCAAACCTTTCCTCGCATACCGGAACGCAAAGACCATGAGCCTTGCCGACTTGAAATACCTGGCCGACGTGAAATACCTGCCGGAAACTCCGGCGCACGATCCTGAAATCGAAGCCATCAATGACGAGGCCTTCGGGCCAGGTCGCTTCGTGCTCGCCGCCTACAAGATCCGCCAAGGTGGCCCGCATGAACGGGCTTTGTCCTTCGTGGCCGTCGATGGCACAATCGTCGTCGCCTCGGTACGGATGACGCGCATCGCCGCCGGCGCTGGCCGCGCGCTGATGCTCGGGCCGCTCGCTGTGCGGCCGGCCTTCAAAAATCTCGGCATCGGCCGCAAGCTGGTGACAATCGCGCTGGAAGCCGCCGCCAACGCCGGCGCGCCGGCGGTGATGCTGGTCGGCGACGAACCCTACTACGGCCCGCTCGGCTTCAGGAGGCTGCCGCGCGGGCAGATCTCGATGCCGCGTCCGGTCGACCCCGACCGGCTTTTGGCGCACGAGATCGTGCCGGGCGCGTTGGCGAGGCTGGCGGGCGAGGTTTGCCACGCCGACCAGGCAAGGATTGCCGCGCACATCGCCGCGATGGCATGACCGTGCCGGTGCTGTCGCACGGTGGCTTGGCGGCATAGTCTGGACACGGAGGAGGACGTCGAGATGAACCCGAACGGCCAGATTGCGATCGTCACCGGTGGCGGCTCCGGCCTTGGCGAGGCGACGGCGCGCGCTCTTGCCGCCGGCGGCGCCAGGGTTGCCGTCCTCGATCTCGGTATCGAGCGTGCGGCCAAGGTGGCGGCCGACATCGGCGGCATCGCCGTCCGATGTGATGTGAGCGACGCCGAGAGCGGTGCCGCCGCAGTCGCGGAAGCGGCAGAGACGCTCGGCGCACCGCGCATCCTGGTCAATTGCGCCGGCATCATTGTCGGCATGAAGACGATCGGCAAGGACGGACCGCATCCGCTCGATCAATACCGCAAGTTGATCGAGGTCAATCTGATCGGCACCTTCAACATGATCCGCCTGGTCGCCGACCGGACCGCCAGGCTCGAGCCGCTGCAGGGCGGCGAGCGCGGTGTCATCGTCAACACCGCGTCGGTCGCGGCCTATGACGGCCAGATCGGCCAGGCCGCCTATTCCGCGTCCAAGGCCGGCGTCGTCGGCATGACGCTGCCGGTGGCGCGCGATCTCGCCCGCTCCGGCATTCGCGTCTGCACCATCGCACCCGGCATCTTCAGGACGCCGATGATGGCCGGCATGCCGCAGGAGGTGCAGGATTCGCTCGGCGCCGCTGTGCCCTTCCCTTCCCGTTTGGGCGAGCCTTCGGAATACGCGGCACTTGCCTTGCACATCATCGAGAACCAGATGCTCAACGGCGAGACAATTCGCCTCGACGGCGCCATCCGCATGGCGCCGAAATAAATGCGACGGTGATGCCTTGGACGAACCCAGGAAAGACGTGATCCGCGCGACCGATACCGAGGCGATCAGGCTGGCAAAGACGCTGATCCGCAGCGCCCGTTTCGGCGCGTTGGCAGTCCTCGAACCAGGAACCGGTTCGCCGCTGGCCAGCCGGGTCGGCGTCGCCACAGACATCGACGGCACGCCATTGATCCTGGTGTCGATGCTGTCCGCTCATACCGGCGCCATCCTTGCCGACCCGCGCTGCTCGTTGCTGGTCGGCGAACCCGGCAAGGGCGATCCGCTGGCGCATCCGCGATTGACGCTCGTCTGCCGCGCCGTGCGGCTGGAGCGCGGCTCGAACGAACACGCCCGCGCCGAGCGGCGCTACCTCAACCGCAACCCCAAGGCAAAACTGTATGCCGGGCTCGGCGACTTCTCGATCTTCCGGCTCGAACCGGAGCGCGCCAGCCTGAACGGCGGCTTCGGCAAGGCCTATCTGCTCGACCGCACCGATCTGGTCGCGACGGGAACGATCGTCGAAGAGCTTGCCGCCGGCGAGCAATCGGCGCTCGACCACATGAACGCCGACCATCTCGATGCGATTGCCCTCTACGCAAGTCATTTCGGCGGGGCCGAGAGTGACGGCTGGATCGTCACCGGGTTCGACGCCGACGGCATGGATCTCATATCGGGCGACAATGTCTGTCGGGTTTTCTTCCCCGAGCCGCTGAGGGCGGCGCGCGACCTCAGGCCTGTCCTGGTTGACATGGCCAAGGCTGCCCGATCGGCAAATTAATCACAGCCGCACAGTTAATCGGCTTGCGTGGAAAGCAAGCCTTGAGATTTGAGCGAAATGTTCTACCTTTGCGAGTGACGCTGAATCGCTGGCGTGCATCTATAGGGAAAGTCTATGGAATCCGACGCTATTGCCCCCATAGCGGCGGATGAGCAAGAAGGCATGGGGGATCTATGGTCTCGAACAAACTAGTCGCCAACGCCGGAACCGCGGCTGCGTTTCTGACGCTGATGGGCAACGAAAAACGTTTGTTGATCATGAGCTATCTGGCCGAGGGCGAGATGTCGGTCGGCGCCATAGCCGAGAAGGTATCGCTCAGCCAATCCGCCCTGTCACAGCATCTGGCCAAGCTCAGGGCTTCCGACCTTGTCGAGACCCGCCGCGACCGGCAAATGATCTATTATTCCTGCAAGTCCGCGGCGGTGCGCGAATTGCTGCACATGCTGGACGGCATTTTCGGCGAAGGTGAACTGTCGCAGATGGCTCACCGGCTGCGTCGCGCCGGGACCTGAGCGGCCGAGGCGGAGAATGCCCCGCCAAATCCGCCTTGCTGCCAAGTCCGCCCTCCTGCCAAGTCAGCCTTGCTACTGAACACGCTCGTCGGCGGCCTGCGCAATCTCGTCCTTGAACTCGACATTCGTGCCCGGCTGCACCATGGAGGCAAGGTCTTCGGCATCCCAATTGGTCAACCGGATGCAGCCATGCGAAAAGGTCGTGCCGATCTTGCCTGGTTCGGGCGTGCCGTGGATGCCGTAGCTTTCGATGGAGAGGTCGATCCAGACCGATCCCACGGGATTGTTCGGCCCGGCAGCGATGGTGAAGGGCCGCTTGGTCTTGACCCCCTTGAAAGCGAAGTCCGGATCGTAATGATAGGTAGGGTTGTGCACCACGCGCCTGACCTCCGCCATGCCGCTTGGCGCCGGCTTCTCCTCGCTCCCAATCGAGGCCGGGTAGACCGCCAGCCATTTGCCGGCACGGTCGAGCACACGCACCAGGCGAGCGCCCTTGTCGACCTCGACGGTGGCGACGCCGGCGGGAGGGTCGCCTCTGCCGACATCAGGCACCACCAAGGTCCTGCCTGGTTTCCTGAGGCTGGTGCCCGGATTGAGCATTCGCAGCAATTGGTCGCTGACGTGGAAGCGCTCGGCCAACCTCTCCACCGCATTGCGGTAGCCGAGCCGCCGCAAGCGGGCCATCCTCTCCAAGCGAGCCGGAATACGCCTGGTGAACGGTCCGCGCACATCCTTGCGCATCACCTCATAGGTCACCAGCACCGGCTTGGCGGAGGTTGCGATGAGTTTGCTCCAGGTTTGTGGACTGAGCTTGCCATCGGGCGGAAGTCCGTTTGCCGCCTGAAACGCGGCGACGGCTTTGGCGAAGTTCCGGGAAAGGCGACCGTCGATGAGGCCCGGCGAGAAGCGGGCGCGATCCAGAAGGATCTGCGCCTTCAGCAGCATCGGATCGACACCCTTCGGTTCGCCGATAGTGAATTGGGACTGATTGACGGTGGCTGGATCGAGCTTGGCCGCGCGGGCCACGCCGCATGCGAGGGCAAGTGTGGCGGCAAAGACGAGGAGGAGCCTGATCATCGATGTCGTCCCAGGACCGCAGCAGGAGCCCGCCTCTATGACGCGGCATGGCCCCGTGGGGTTCCTTCGCCCCATCGAAATTCTGCATTGAAGCGGCTTGGCCGAAGTGCCGTGCCGCGGGAATCAATATCTCCATGCCGCCAGGAGGCCAGGCAAGGCGTCTCGGCCCGGCGCCTTGTGATTGGATTTGACCGTTAGAACGGCGTGCATCCATTTGGACGCTGAGATACGGTCAGAGCTTCGGATCCGGCATCATGCCTTCCGAAGCCGAATCCCGATTCGCGGCCGACGCCAAGATCCGCCGAGGAAGCCATGAATCCGATCCGCATAGACGACCCGCAGGATCCTCGCGTCGCCGCCTATCTCGACATCCGGGAACGCGATCTTGCCGGCCGGCAGGGCCGTTTCGTCGCCGAAGGCAAGGTGGTGCTCGACACGCTGCTTGCCGCCCGTCGCTTCGAGGCAGAATCGGTGCTGGTGCTCGAGAACCGGCTGGCCGGCCTCGATGACGTCCTGCGCAAGGCGCCTGCCGGGCTTCCGATCTATGTCGCATCCGGCGAAGTCATGGACAGGATTGCCGGATTCCACATGCATCGCGGCATATTGGCGATCGGCCGCAAGGGCGCGGCCGTCTCCGCTGAAGCTTTGCTCGGCGCACTGCCCGCCCGCGCGCTGATCGTGGTGCTGGTCGGCATCGCCAATCATGACAATATGGGATCGATCTTCCGCAATGCCGCCGCCTTTGGCGCGGATGCCGCGCTTCTCGATCCGACCTGCTGCGATCCGTTGTACCGCAAGGCAATCCGCGTCTCGGTGGGCGCGGCCTTGAAAGTCCCCTTCGCCTGCTTTGCCGATACCGCCGGCTGCACCGCAATGCTCGACCGGCAAGGCTTCAGCCAATTCGCCTTGTCGCCGCGCGGGCAGATCGACATTCGCGATGCCAAGAGAAACGAGCGGCTGGCGCTCTATCTCGGCACCGAGGGCGAAGGCCTGCCGGAAAGCCTGCTTGCCCGCCTGCAGACTCTGCGGATCGGTATGGCGCAGGGCTTCGACAGCCTGAACGTCGCCGCCGCATCAGCCATCGCGCTGCATCATTTTTCCGGAGCCTAATTTAGAGCCGGGGCGTCCCGCTCGCGCTTGTGGAATCTTAGTCGGTCGAAGCGGCCTTCTGCAGCGCCCGCACCCGATCGGCAAGGCTGCGTCCGCCGCTCCCCGGCCGCGTATCCTCAGGCGCTGCAAGCGCCCGGGCGATCGGCGAATCCGGCCCGTCGAGCTTTGCCGTCAAGGCCACGACTTGCGCCGCCAGATCGTTCATCTCTTCGCGCAATGCCGCGCTGGCGCTGCCGGTATCGTCTCCGGTCCGCGATTTCGACGTTTCGACGGCAGCAAGATCTGTCTTCAGCCGCCTGTTCTCGCGTGCCAGCGACGTCAGCCTGGCCTCCAGCCGCTCGCGGTCGGCGTCGAGCTTGGCGGTTGTCTGTTCGATGTCGCCGTTGGCGGCCACATTGACCTGGGTGCCTGGCACGCCGGCAAGACCCACCGCAGGCGCCCTTTCAGCGCCTTTCGGCTTTTCGCGAAGGCGCACCAGTTCCTTCTCGCGGCGCTCGAGCCTGTCCTCGCGATCGGCCAGCGAGGCGAGCAGGCGTTCGACCTTCTTTTCCAGGTCGCCGGTTCTTTTCTTCTCGGCCTTCAGCGCGTCCCGCAAAACCTTGCTTTCGGCTGCCAATTCCTGGCTGCGCCTGTCCGCCTCCTTGCGCTGGCCGCGCAGCAGCGAAATGTCGCTTGCCAACTTCTGCAGCTCGGATTCGCGCGCCACCAGCTCGATCTGCCTGCTGCTGGATGAAAAACTGGCGTCGTCATACATGTGCTCCAGTTTCCGCAGTTCGAGCCCGCGCTTTTCGAGGGCGCGCTCGGTCTCCGCAAGCCGTTCCGACAGCTGCTGCAGTTGCTCATCGCGCTTGCGAAGCTCCTCGCCGCTGGCTGTAAGATCGGCGACGACCCGGTTCTTGTCCTGTCGCTCGGCCGCCAATTCCTTCAGGGCTTCGCGGTCGCGGCCGATCTCGACCAGCTGTTCGGCGGCTTTCTCGCGCAATGACTTGACGGTCATTTCAAGCCGGCGCACCGAAACCGCGAACTCGGCGCGAATGCGATCCTTGTCCGCCTGGATCTCGGCCAGCGTCAACGGCATCGAGCCCTCGACGCGCTTGCGCGTCAGCGCCACCGCCCGCCGCCACACGGCCGGAGCAATCATCAGCGCCAGGAAGCCGGCGCAGAGAAAGCCGAGAACAAAGAACAGGATCGACTGGACCAAGATGACTATCCGTTGTGCATGGCAACCGCCAAAGGTCGACTTTGCCATCTTCGCATGACGGAAATCCGGCGCCACGGCAAGAGTATGCCGCGGCAAAGCTCAGACCGTGGGATCACAGCTCCAATCGCAGTGGCGCCATCATGCAGGTGTCAGAACGGATTCCAGGTCGCGCGCTGGGTGAGCTTGAGGTAGCCGAGATTGACGCCGAGACGGGCGCCGACGCCGGTACGGATCGGCACGAGCAGCACATTGTTGTTCTTCAGCACGTTGAAGCCGACGCCGGCGACGACATAGGCGGAGCCGGCGACGCCGCCAAAACGATTATAGAGGCTGCTCACATCGTCGAGATTGTAGACCAGCATCATGACGCGCGAGCCCTCGCCGCCGAAATCCCAGCCGAGCGAAGGGCCTTGCCAGAACACTTTGTGGTCGCCGGCATTCTTGGTGTAGAGCGTGCCTTCGCCATAGGTCAGGCCACCGATCAGCGCCCCGGACCCCTCTTCGCCGAGCAGATAGCCGTTCGGCAGGCCATAGGTGGCGAAAATCTTCTCGACGACGGTGGCGAGCCCGCCCGACGTCGCGCCGAAGAATTTATGACCGGAATCGACGATCTCCTGCGCGGTGTATTCCTGCGCCCGCGCGGCCGATGCCGAAAAGGCGACAAGGCCGATGAGCGCGATCGTCATTGAGATGACACGGAAAAAAGTCCGGTCGTAGAATCGGGAAACCATGCTTCCAATCTCCGTCAGGGAGCACTTTCGCCGACGCCTCGCACCCGTACGGCTCTTTGGCGGCCGTTAAGGATGACTGTTAGGGGCAAACTATGCCGTAATCCTTTTTCAACCATTAAACTCCCACATGAAGATGGCGGTTCGAAGGCTGTTTTCACATCGCCCGCGCAGCACCCTGCTGCGTGAACACGCCATTTTCGACAATCATGATTTCGGATTTGTTGCTGCACGCACAAGCGCTGTGTATTCAGAATGCTTGGGAGAGAGCGTGATTCGTGTGGACAGGCGTGATCATGATCGCCCGGTCATTGTGTTGTGAAATTTGCAGGGATTTTTGCCGATGGCCGAGCTTTTCACCCTTTCCGCACCCGATCTGGCAGCGCTGCTGTGCAGCCGGGTCTGCCACGACATCATTTCGCCGGTCGGTGCCATAAACAACGGGCTTGAGCTGCTCGACGAAGGCGGCGCCGACGAAGACGCCATGAAGCTGATCCGCCAAAGCGCCAAAAACGCCTCCGCCCGCCTGCAATTCGCCCGCATCGCCTTCGGTGCCGCCGGTTCCGCCGGCATGCTGATCGACACCGGGGACGCCGAGGCCGTGGCCATCGCCTTCCTGAAGAACGAGAAGCCGGAACTGATCTGGAACGGAACCCGCGCACTGTTGCCCAAGAACAAGGTCAAGCTGCTGCTCAATCTCATCCTCGTCGCTAACGCCGCCATTCCGCGCGGCGGCAGGCTGGTGGTCACGCTGGAGAACCTCGAGACCGAGCCGCGCTTTGCGCTCGCGGCGAGCGGCCCGATGCTGCGCGTGCCGCCCAAATTCCTGGAATTGCATTCCGGCCACAGGCCGGAAGAGCCGATCGACGCGCATTCGGTGCAGCCCTATTACACGCTGCTCCTAGCCCGCGAAGCCAACATGACGATTTCGATCCATGCGACCGCCGACGAGATCGTCCTTTCCGCAGCCTGAAGTTCTCCTAAAGAGCGGGGAAAGTATTTTTCTCAAGTCATATTTGCGGCGTTGTCCTAACATCTGTGGGCGGGCTTGCGGATTGATTGCGTGAAGCATTGCGAAAGAAGATTTCACTTAAAACACCTTCAGGAAAATTTTACCTAACGGCTTTTCGGCTTCTTTACCAGATCGGCCTATGTTCCCCGGCAGATGCCACGACGCTGCCGGTTCGCCGCATGGCAAAGAGGGTCCCGGAATGAAACGCTGCATGTTCGTCGACAATTCGAGCGTCATCAGGAAGGTCGCAAGGCGTATCCTGGGCGGTTCCGGCATGATGGTGATCGAAGCCGCCAGCGGCCACGAGGCGATCGAGATGTGCGCGGCCGACATGCCTGATATCATCGTCGTCGACGGCGCCTTGCCGGACATGCAGGCGCAGGACCTCATCCGCCGCCTGCGCGCCATGGAAAGCCCGGTATTGCCGCAGGTTTTGATTTCGCTGGTCGAGGTCGATGTCGGGGCGATCATGCGGGCAAAACGAGCCGGCGCCCAGGGCTACCTGCTGAAGCCGTTCAACCGGCCGCAACTGCTCGAGTGCTTCCGCGCCTTGAAGATTGCCGCCTGATCAGAGCTGTTCCATTCCGACGAAAATCGGATCGGCTCTATCTTGTTGTTTTGCCGGGTTCTTTTCCGAAAAAATCGGCGCCCACCTTGGGATCACGCCCCTAGTTCAGGCGCTGACGCGGATATCTTCGGGCTCACGCAGCACATAGCCGCGGCCCCAGACGGTCTCGATGTAATTCTGCCCGCCAGACGCGGCGTCAAGCTTCTTGCGCAGCTTGCAGATGAAGACGTCGATGATCTTCAGTTCTGGCTCATCCATGCCGCCATAGAGATGGTTAAGGAACATTTCCTTGGTCAGCGTGGTGCCCTTGCGCAGCGAGAGCAGTTCCAGCATCTGATATTCCTTGCCGGTCAGATGCACGCGCTGGCCACCGACCTCAACGGTCTTGGCATCGAGATTGACCACTAGGTCGCCGGTGGTGATGACCGACTGGGCGTGGCCCTTGGAACGCCGCACGATGGCATGGATGCGGGCGACCAGTTCGTCCTTGTGAAAGGGCTTGGTCATGTAATCGTCGGCGCCGAAGCCGAGGCCGCGCACCTTGTCCTCGATGCCGGCCATGCCGGAGAGGATGAGGATCGGCGTCTTCACCTTGGACAGGCGAAGTGTTCTCAAAACTTCATAGCCCGACATGTCGGGGAGATTGAGGTCGAGGAGAATGATGTCGTAATCGTAAAGCTTGCCTAGATCGACGCCCTCTTCACCAAGGTCAGTCGTATAGACATTGAAACTTTCCGATTTCAGCATCAGCTCGATGCTTTGTGCGGTTGCACTGTCGTCTTCTATCAGCAGAACGCGCATTTCATTCCCCTTTTCTGCTGCCGGACCATTTCACGACCCGTCCAGGACCGGAGCAGTGATTGCCTGAGCAGAGGCTGCCATCGAATGGTTAATAAAACCTAATTCCCCGTCCATGACGGTATCAGATTTTTTAACCCCTTTCTACACCTTGTTGAATCCAATAACGAATCACAGACCCAAACCGTTAACGCAGCACATTAATAAGCCAGACTAAGTGACTCTTCGGACTCGTTGGCCGGGTTTCCCGACGAGAAGCAGAATTTTTACCCGCCCTTAAGTCCTGAGCCGTATGATTAACAATGCCCGTAAACGAATGGTTACCGCCGGCAAAAAACTTTAGGAGTTTGTTTCCCATAGTTCGGGGAAAGCCGGTGGAAACGGGTCAAGCCTGGGCCTTGCCGGGTGAATTGGACGATATGTGCAGGTGTGCGTTTCCGGGAGTACCGAATCATGAAGTCACGTGAAAACCTCGTTCGGCTGAAGCAATTTCAGGTGAGCGAGAAGCGGCGGCAGCTGCTGCAGCTCGACATGATGATCGCCGAATTCGAGCGCATGGCCGTCGAGCTGGAACTTCAGATTGCTGCCGAAGAGAAGAAGGCCGGCATCACCGACATCAATCACTTTGCTTATCCGACCTTCGCCAAGGCGGCACGTCTGCGCCGCGACAACCTTAGAAATTCGCAAAGCGACCTCGCCCAGCAGCGAAATGTCGCCGAATCATTGCTGAGCGAAGCCGAAGCGGAGCTTTCCAAGGCCGAGATGCTGGAATCGCGCGACACCAAGGCGCGCGACACAGAAGCCGGCGGCCGCAGCGCCATGATCGGGTGAAAACAAGACTTTAACGCGCGTCGCGCTTGCGCGCTATTGCTGCGCACCGAACTGTGCCCGCCTCAGGCATCCAGATCTTCTTGCTGTTCCGCCGCCCGTGCGCGCGCATTTTTGATGTCGGGCACATGCTGCTCCGACCAGGCTCTGATCTGATTGAGCAGCCCTGCCAGGTTCTGGCCAAGTTCGGTCAACTCATATTCGACCCGCGGCGGAATGACCGGGAAAACCTCGCGCCGCACAAGCCCGTCGCGTTCCAGGATACGCAGCGTCTGCGTCAGCATTTTCGGCGTGATGCCTTCGAGCTTGCGCGCCAATTCGCCGTTGCGGAGCCGGCCCCGGCGCAGCGCACAGATCACCAGGTAGACCCATTTGCTGGCGAGCGTCTCGAGCACGGCGTGTGACGGGCACGACCGCCGAAAGGCGTCATAGCCAAAAGGGGAAACATCTTCACTATCCATGGGGTGCATATATATCAAAAAGGTACATACTAGACAAGAGAAAATAACTATCCAAATGATAGTGGCACATCAAAACCAGCAGGAGAGCCTTCCATGCGTGCCATTATCCAGAATTCCTTCGGCGGACCCGATGTCCTCGTCATTGCCGATCGCCCCGCGCCATCACCCGAAGCCGGCGAAGTGCTCGTCCGCATCGAAGCGGCCGGCATCAATCCGGTCGATGGCGCAGTGCGCGGCGGCCACTATCCGCTGCTTGGCGAGCCGCCTTTTGTCCTTGGCTGGGACGTTTCGGGGACTGTCGAGGCGCTGGGCTCCGGCGTCTCCGGCCTCAAGGTCGGCGATGCCGTGTTCGGCATGCCGCGCTTTCCCAAACAGGCGGCAGCCTACGCCGAACTCGCCGCTGTCCCGGCTGATGAGCTTGCGCCGAAACCTGAAGGCATAGATCACGCGCAAGCCGCCGCGCTGCCGCTGGCCGGCCTGACGGCCTGGCAAGGCCTTGTCCGCCATGGCCGGCTCGATTCTGCCAAGCGCGTGCTGATCCACGCCGGAGCCGGCGGCGTCGGCCACCTGGCGGTGCAGATCGCCAAGGCGCACGGCGCTTACGTCGTCGCGACCGCCAGCCCGGAAAAGCTCGATTTCGTCCGCTCGCTCGGCGCCGACGAGGTGATCGACTACACAAGGGACGATTTCGCCGCGAAGGCCCGCGACATCGATCTGGTTCTGGACCCGTTCGGCGGCGTGCATGCGGAGCAATCACTGAAAGTGCTCACTGCCGGCGGCGTTCTGGTGTCGCTGCTCGATGTCAGCGATGCCACCAAGGCAAAGGCCAGGACGCGAGGCATCCACGTCGAGCGCATGTCCGTAGTGCCCGACCGTGCCGCTCTGGTGGAGCTCGGCAAATTGATCGACGCGAAAAAGCTGGCCGTCCACGTGGCAAAGGCGTTTCCCCTCGAACAGGCCGGTGCCGCCCATGCCTTTCTCGCAACCAGGCCGATCGGCAAGGTGGTGCTGACGGTCTGAAATTGCAGATCGTCGACCCTCGCAGACGTAAGGGCGCTGATCAGCGCCCTTATCGGCCTAATGCCGGTATTGCTGGATGCGCGTGGTGCGCAGGCCGGCAAGGCCGTATTCGTCGATCGACGCTTGCCAGGACAGGAATTCCTCGGTGGTGAGCTTGTAGCGCTGGCATGCCTCTTCGAGGCTCAAAAGCCCGCCACGCACCGCCGCCACCACTTCCGCCTTGCGCCGGATAACCCAGCGACGTGTGTTCGTCGGCGGCAGATCGGCGATGGTAAGTGGGCTGCCGTCCGGCCCGATAACATATTTGACTCGCGGTCTAATTAGATCGGTCATCGTACTCTCTACAAAAAACTCAAAGACCCAATCCCCACCACATTACCGCCACAGCTTTAAAATTTGCCTAAGCAGACCCTAATGGTTAGGTAAGGATCATGAACGCGGCGTTAGCCTTTTCATCGGCATTTGAAACATCTGCCGGCAAGCGCATTGAACCCGGCAGGAAAAATGAGCCGGCCCGGCAAAGCTGGCGCAGCCGAGACGCTTGACCTATATTCCGGCCATTGGCATTGAAGCGCCGCGCAGAACGAAAGAACCATGAACAGCCTCGATCTTCCCGGACGCCCCGAAAACACCCGCGTCGTCGTCGCCATGTCGGGCGGTGTCGATTCGTCGGTCGTTGCCGGCCTCCTGAAGCGCGAGGGCTACGACGTCGTCGGTGTCACGCTGCAGCTTTATGACCACGGCGCGGCAACGCACCGGGCCGGCTCATGCTGCGCCGGCCAGGACATCGACGATGCCCGCCGCGTCTCCGAGACGCTCGGCATCCCGCATTACGTCCTCGATTACGAGGAGCGCTTCCGCAAGGCGGTGATCGACCCGTTCGCCGAGAGCTATGTCGCCGGCGAAACGCCGATCCCTTGCGTTTCCTGCAATCAGACGGTGAAATTCGCCGACCTTCTTGCGACCGCCAAGGAACTCGGCGCCGACGCGCTGGCGACCGGCCACTACATCCGTTCCGGCGCCAATGGCGCCCACCGCGCGCTTTACCGGCCGGTCGACGCCGACCGCGACCAGAGCTACTTCCTGTTCGCCACCACCCAGGCGCAGATCGACTATCTGCGTTTTCCGCTCGGCGGCCTGTCGAAGCCTGAGGTTCGCGCCATCGCCGAGGAGATGGGACTGACGGTTGCGGCCAAGCAGGACAGCCAGGACATCTGCTTCGTGCCGCAGGGCAAGTATTCCGACATCATCGCCAAGCTGAAGCCGGCTGCCGCCAATCCGGGCGACATCGTCCATATAGACGGGCGCGTGCTTGGCCGCCACGAGGGCATTTTGCGCTACACCGTCGGTCAGCGCCGCGGCATCGGCATCGCCTCGGGCGAGCCGCTCTACGTCGTTCATCTCGACGCCGACCGGGCCCGCGTCGTCGTCGGCCCGCGCGAGGCGCTGGAGACCCACAAGATCTTCTTGCGCAACATGAACTGGCTGGGCGATGGCCCGCTGACCGCTATCCCGGCGGCCGGGCTTGAGCTTTTCGCCAAGGTGCGCTCGACGCGGCCGCCGCGCCCGGCCGTGCTGCATCACCGCGTCGGTGTCACTTCGGTGGAACTGGTCGACGGCGAATCCGGCATCGCGCCCGGTCAGGCTTGCGTGCTCTATTCCGACGATGGCAACGAGGCGCGCGTGTTCGGCGGCGGCTTCATCGAGCGCTCCGAGCGCGGCGCCGAGGCCGAGGCGATGCTGACGCGGCTTGCCGTCCAGCCGGCGCGGGTTCCCGCCGAATAGACGGCGTTTTCTCTTAGGGCCTTGTATGGGCGACGGTGCCGGCGGTCAGGATGCGCAGCACGCGGATGGCCTCCTCGCCGCTGGTGCGCGGTTCGGCCCGCGTCTCGATGCAGTGGATGAAATGCTCCAACTCGCGCGTCAGCGGCATGCCCTCACCGACCGCGACATAGGACGGCTCGTTGGCGGTGAACGCCCATTGGCCGCTGTCCTGCCACACCGCGTGGCGATAGACGGCAAGCTTGCGCTCCCACGGCTCGACATCGTCGAACACCGCCATCGCCTTGGTGCCGACAACGGTCAGCCGCCGTTCGCGGTAAGGGTTGAGCCGCGAGGCGAACAGATGGCCGCGCAGGCCGTTGGGAAAGCGCATGTGCAGATGCGCAAAGTCGCTGAGATTGTCGAGAAGAGCAGCGCCTTCGCCGCGCACTTCGACCGGTTCGGTGCCGGTGATGGCCAGGATCATCGACAGATCGTGCGGCGCCAGATCCCATAGCGCGTCGTTTTCGGTGTGGAACTTGCCGAGGCCGAGCCGATGCGAATGGATGTAGCGGACTTCGCCGAGTTCGCCATTGTCGATCAGCGCCTTCAGCGTCTCGAAGGCGGGATGAAAGCGCAGCACGTGGCCGACCATGAAGACACGGCCATTATCGGCGGCCGCCTGCACCGAGCGTTCGGCATCGGCCACCGTCAGCGCGATCGGCTTCTCCACCAGCACGTCCTTGCCGCCGAGCACGGCGCGCACCGCCATGTCGGCATGGAACTGCGGCGGCAGCGCCATGACGATGGCGTCGACATCGTCGCGGGCAAACAGCGCCTCCGGCTCTATCGCCAGGCAATCCTGCTCGCTGGCAAAACCCTCCGCGCGCGCGGGGTTGACGTCCGAAACCGCATGCAGCGCGCCGAGCGCCTTTAGGGTGCGGATATGGTTGCTGCCCCAGTATCCGCAACCGAGGACTGCAATGCGCGGTTTCATCAATTCATGACCATGACTTTCGTGGCCGAGACATAGCGACGTGCCTCGCTGAACTCAACCCCGGCCTGTGCGCTCAAATGTCTGCCCGGCAAAGCTTTCGGCGCCAGCAATATGCCGGCGCGGCAGCCACTTCGATGCTTGACAGGCTTGGCCTCGCAACCTTATATCCGCGCGACCTTGGCGAACGCGCCGATATGCCTGCCGATTTAAGCTGGATTTCGGGCCTTCGCCGCCCTGGCGGGGTAGCTCAGTTGGTTAGAGCACGGGAATCATAATCCTGGGGTCGGGGGTTCAAGTCCCTCTCCCGCTACCACCCTACGGATAAGCTGTTGAAATAACAACAAAAACTGAAACTTTGGTAGCGCCCTGTCCAAAAAGCTTCAATGATTTCAGGGGCCGAGCCTGCTATCTGGTGGTGCCAACATCCGCCTGCTGCGACAGCGGTATCCGGCATTCCAATTGTCACCTACGTCAACATTTCCGCCGCCGTGACGGCTGAGTCCGACATCTGCTGCACCTCGGGCAATGCCAAAGCCGTCGTCGAGACTCTCAGTGTTCCCCGATCGAGGAGACGGCCCATCCCGCCGTCAGTCATGGTTCAAGGTCCGTTGAGCATCTGTGATCGAGACGTTAGGCGGCCCGGTAACCACGGCCGAGTTTCACTTCAAGCCGATGCTGGATGAGCTCTAGCCCAATCGAGAGGAACCAATAGAGCACGGCTGCATGAACAGCATTTCCATATGGTGGTGGATTGCCAGGCCAAAGGATTGGGCAAGGAAATTCAGCTCCCTCAGCCTCTGACGATCATCCGCTCTACAGCCGTCCCTCCTGCGGCCAGCTTCATCAGATCGGTGTCGAAATTGACATCGGCAGCGCTGCGCTCCGCGCGCGCCGCATTGCCTGCGAACTGGTGTTGATAGCCTTTCCATGCCGCGTCCGCGATGGATCGGCTGGTGCCACTCAACAGGAACTGGGTGAGCTCGGTAGCAGCTCGATCGATGCGACCGCCGAGCTCCGGCGACCCCCAATCTTCCGGGGCAGCAAAGATCGATGTTGGCACGGGAAAAGTGCGCAGAAACGCGAAAAGCGGGCGCATCTGCGCGTCCGCGACCATCGCATGGCGGGCGGTGCCGGCCGTCGCGGCGAGGATCACCGGTTTGGCAATGAGCAAGTCGTTGTCGAGGATATCGATGAACGACTTGAACAGCCCGCTGACACCGGCCTTGTAGACTGGCGTGGCGGCAACGACGGCATCCGCGCCGGCAAGCGTTTCGATTACGGACTGCACCTTGGCCTCGGGAAATCCGGCCACCACGGCACGCGCAATATCGACTGCAAGCGGAGCCAGGTCGATGACGCTAAGGACGGCGGTCTTTCCCGTATCTGTGATGCGTTCGATACTCTTCTGTGCGATGCGGTCGGCCAGCATCCGCGTTGTCGAGGGATCGTTTACGCCTGCGTTCACGACGACGAGCCGCATGGGCTTCCCCCTGTTCTCGATGGTCTTCGTCATCTCTCTAATCCTTTCCCTGAAGACACCACCGGGGCCTATCGCTTCGCGACATTGCCGGACCGCGCAGCCTGCCCCGCGACCAGCGGGGCGCGCGCTGTAACGTTTTCGTCAGTATCGCGATACGGCTGGACGTCCGTCAGGTTGTCTCCGCGATTGGCATTTGGGCGCGGCTGGCGCGGCGGCTGGTCTCCATACTTGACCTCCACCAGGCTCCGGTGCGTCGGGGCTAGGGCGGCGCCCGGCGAGCGTCGCGCCGCCATCTCCTTGCGGAGCACGGGCACCACCTCAGTGCCCAGCAGCTCGACCTGCTCGAGAGCCATCTCCAGCGGCAGCCCCATGGCGTCGAGAACCCACAGCTGCCGCTGGTAGTCGCCGAAGGCTTCCCGGAAGCTCAGCGTCCTGTCGATGACCTCCTGCGGGCTACCAACACTGAGCGGCGTATCGCGCGAATATTCTTCCAGCCGATAGGTCTTTCCGTAGATGGGGCTGCCTTCGAAATAGGGCCGGAATCGGTCGTATGCGTCCTGCGAGCGCTTCGCGATGAAGGCATAGCCACCAAGCCCGACGACGGCCTGCTCCTTGGTGCCATGTCCGTAATGCTCGAACCGCTCGCGGTAGAAGTTCACCAGCGGCAGGAAGTGCAGGTTGGGCGCAAGGATGTTGTTGGCGAAATAGCCGTTCCCGTAAAAAGCCGCCTGCTCGGCGATCTCCGGAGTGCGGATCGAGCCGTGCCAGACAAAGGGAGGAACGTCGTCGAGCGGACGCGGGATCGACGTGAAGCCTTGCAGCGGGGTCCGGAATTTGCCTTGCCAATCGACAACGTCCTCGCGCCACAGCTTGTGGAGCAGATTGTAGTTCTCGAGCGCCAGTGCGACGCCGTCACGCATATCCTTCCCAAACCAGGGATAGACCGGCACTGTATTCCCGCGGCCGAGCATCAGGTCCGTCCGCCCCTTCGAGAGATGCTGCAGCATCGCGTAGTCTTCCGCGATCTTCACCGGGTCATTGGTCGTGATGAGCGTCACGGCGGTGCTGAGGATGATGCGCTGCGTCTGCGCGGCGATATGGGCGAGCAGAGTCGTCGGCGAGGACGAGAAAAAGGGTGGGTTGTGGTGCTCGCCGATGGCGAAGACATCGAGCCCGACCTCGTCCGCCCGCTTCGCGATCTTGACGATCGCATCGATCCGCTGCGCCTCGCTCGGCGTGACGCCTGTGATCGGGTTGCGCGTTACGTCGCTGACAGAGAAGATTCCGAATTGCATTTTGAAGCTCCAGGGGCTCGATGTCGGTAGATGTCTGCGTCAACGGGTCGTGATCCGCGAGTGGCGGGCCGGCCTACCCTCTTCGTGACTCGCCATGCTCAGCGAGCCGGGATCTTGGCTTTCCGCAGCCGGGCCCAGGCAATGAACAAGGACAAGGCGAGCAGCGTCAGGTTGATGGGCAGCATCTTGGCCGTCTCGCCGAGCAGCGCATGCGTGATGATCGCCCCCACCTGTATGAGTGAAAGCCCGACAGCCGCCAGCGGCGTCAGCCAGGGCTTGATCCGCGTCGCGGCCGGCAGGATGAGACCGACAGCGCCCAGCACTTCGAGAGTGCCGATCAGCCGTGTGACGGCTTCCGGTACATGGGTGACGAAGCTCATGCTCGCGGCGAGCGCGTCGATGGGCTGTGTCAGTTTCGCGCCACCGGCTGCCAGATAGAGGAGAGCCAGGAGCGCCTGTGCGATCCACAGCGCCAGGCTCCAACGATTGATGGGGCCGCGAACGGCGCCGGTTTGAGTTTTCATTTTGATCGTCCTTTTCGAAAATAGGGAAATTGGCGGCGGGAGAGCCGACTATGCGGGGCTCGCCGGTGCTGCCGGTAGAACAGGCGGGAAAAATCGGCCCTGTCAGAGGCTTCCCCGCCGCTCCAACCGTGCTCGGCCTGGCGCTTCAGGCGGCCTTTGCGGCCGGACCCTGCAGCTTCGCAAGCTCCTCGTAATACCAGTACACCAGCGTGCGGGCCTTGTCGGCCACCGGCCCCGCCCAGTCGCGGAAGAGTTCGGTAACGACAGCCAAGGCCGTACTGGGGACCGCCCCGGCATGAGTGAGCCGCTGGATCGCCGTGCTGTGGGCAAGCTGCGACCGACCGCCGACGGCGTCGACCGGGAAAGCCACGTCATGGCCGTCCTTGAGCGCATCGATGACCGGGAAGGCAAGGCAGATCTCGGTCCAGAGGGCGCCGATGATCAGCCGTTTGCGGCCGGTCTTCTCGACCGCGGCGCGAAAGGCCGGATCTTCCCACGAGTTCATTGTCGAGCGATCGATCACCTCGATGCCGGGCAGTTCGGCGAGGATCGCCGGAACCGTGGGGCCGTTGACACCCATGTTTGCACCGACCGTCGAGAGAATAATGGGCATGTCGAAAGCCCGTGCAGCCCTGATCAGTAGCCGCACGTTGAGCTCGACCAGGTTGGCCGGCGTTTCGGATCGGATCTGGCTGAACATTTCCGGCTGGTAGTCGATCAGCACCAGCGCAGATTCTTCGTATTTCCACACGTCTTGCACGCTCATCTATTTCTCCATGGGGTTGGTCCGGCGCGGCTATGCCGGATGAACTGACCCACAAAGGATGGCGTTCCTTGTCGGCTTAAGATAGCCTCCGGTTTTGCGATTGATTGTTGCTGAAAGCGGAACGCTATGGAGATTGAGGACGTCAGGACTTTCGTGGAGATCGCGGAGGGGCGAGGCATATCGCCTGCCGCGCGGCGGCTGGGCGTCGCAAAATCCGTCGTCAGCCGCCGACTGGCTCGGCTGGAGGAAACGCTCGGAAGCCAGTTGCTCTCTCGCACGACTCGCGGCGCCGCCTTGACGGAGGCCGGCGCGACGTTCCGCGACCACGCCACTCGCATCCTCGGCGAGTTCGAGGCGGCACAGGATGCAATAGCACCCGATGGCGCGGTGCGCGGGCTGCTGCGTATCGCCGCGCCCCTGTCTGGCGGGCCGAGGCTTGTCGCCCCGGTTCTTGCCGAACTCGCTCGACGCCATCCCTTGCTGCATGTTCATGCAGCCTACAGCGATCGTTTCGTGGATCTGATTTCCGAGGGCTTCGACGCGGGAATCAGGGCGGGATTTCTGCCTGACTCGAGCCTGATCGCCAGACGCATTCGGCCCATATCCGGCATGCTTGTCGCCAGCCCCGCCTATGTCGCCGGGCATGGGGCACCGCAAACGCTTGGCCAACTCGCGGATCACGAGTGCCTGTTGCAGGGGACCGAAGCATGGCGGTTCGTCGAGGGAGGCAAAACGATCGCGGTCCATCCTCACGGTCGTTTCAAGGCGGATAACGGCGAAGCGCTGCTTTCGGCGGCGCTGGCCGGACTCGGCGTGGCGGCCCTGCCGGATTTCCTGATCGAGCCCCACATCGCCTCCGGTGCGCTCATCCCCCTGCTTGCCGACCACACGGTGGTCGCGGCAGGGCTTTATGTGGTGCGTCCTCCCGGCGACTTCCCGCCACGCAAAGTCAGAGCGCTGATCGACATCATGCTCGAATATCACGCCGGCTGAGGACGGGCGCCCGACGGCCAATGGAGATCGGCGGCTGTGCACTCTGCGGACCCGGCCGAAGGCTATGGTTAGTATTCGATCGAGACACTGGCAGAACTCGCCTTCAAGCGGCTCAAGAGCGGCATGGGCACCCATAAGCTTCCTGCACGCGATGAGCGGCTCGTCCGAAGCTGGCTCATGGCCCATCTGATCCTGGCGCTGATGATCGACGAGCCCGATCACGCGCCGCTACAAGGTCGCCGTCGGCCGACCGCTTTTTCGCCCGGCCGAAAAGCACCGTACGGATAAGGCCACAAATACGAAATTGGAGACGCCGGAAGCCCATTAGGTGTCTCTCCAGCGAGACAGACTGTCTTATTTCGATGACTTATGGCGCGGATTTCGGACGCATACCTTCTGCCAAGAAGGAGAACCTACATGATCCAATCCGCTGATCTCAAGCGCGGGGCCTCCACATCCGAACCGCTTGCCCCCGGCCGAGCCTTACGTCTTCAAGCCTATGGCGGCCCCGAATCCCTGACAGTCGATAGCGTATCCGCGCCCGAGCCGGGTCCGGGCGAGGTCTTGGTGTCGGTCAAGGCCGCCGCGGTAAACGGTATCGACTGGAAAATCCGTGAAGGCTACCTCCGCGAGCGCTTCAAGCTGACCCTGCCCGCGACGCTTGGCATCGAAATGGCCGGCGTCGTGCTTCGGACCGGCCCCGGCGTCACAGGCGTGAAGCCCGGGGATCGGGTTATGGCCGCCCTCGGTGGCGTCGGAGCCTACGCCGACCATCTGGTCATCAACGCCGAGAAGCTCGTCCTGACTCCGTCAGCCCTGTCGGACGTTGAGGCGGCGGCCATTCCGGTCGCGGCGATGACAGCCTGGCATGTCATTCAGGCGGCGGATTTCGACCTCTCCGAACGGCGGGTGCTGATCCATGGCGCAGCCGGCGGCGTGGGCGGCTTTGCCGTCCAGTTCGCCAAGGCGGCCGGAGCGACGGTCTTTGCCACGGCCTCGACCAATAGCCTGCCACATGTCCGGGCGCTCGGCGCGGACGAGGTGATCGACTATCGGCAGCAGAACTTCGAGCTGCTTGCGCGCGACATCGATTTCGTCGTCGACCTCGTCGGCGGTGAGGTCGTGAACCGCTCCTGGGCAGTCCTGTCGCCCGATGGCCTTCTCGTAAGCATCGCCGCCACGGACCTCGCATCACGTACGCCGCCAGGCCGCCGCGGCGTCTTTTTGTCGAACAAACCTGATACCGCGCGCCTGATCGCGATCGCCCAGCAGGTCGCCGTCGGCGCCCTGCGATCGACGATCGCCGACGTGGTGGGCTTCGATGATTTGGCTTCCGCAATCGAGCGCAATCGCACCGGCCACGCACCCGGCAAGATCGTCGCTGATTTCACCCGCTGATCACCAATTTTTCAACTTTCAAGGAGTTTATCATGACGACTATCTGGAGTCCGGTCCGCGTGGGCCAAATGGACCTGCCCCACCGCCTGGCCTTGGCCCCGATGACTCGCAGCCGTGCCGAGTTCAACGGCGTACCGGGCGAGCACGCCGCTGAATACTACGCCCAGCGCGCCTCCCTTGGCCTGCTGATAACCGAGGGTGTGCAACCCTCGGCCGATGGCCAGGGCTATTTCGCGACGCCGGGGATCCACGCACCCGAACATGTCGCTGGCTGGCGCAAGGTCACCGATGCGGTTCACGCAAAAGGCGCGAAGATCTTCCTGCAGCTCATGCATGTCGGCCGCATGTCGCACCCGGACAACACGCCGCATCACCGTCAGCCCGTCGCCCCATCGGCCGTCGCGCCCGGTGAGCAGATGTTCACTGCGAGCGGCATGCAGCCCATCCCCGAGCCGCGCGCGCTGACGACCGAGGAAGTCGCCGCCACGGTGCAGGACTTCCGGCGGGCCGCGCGGCTGGCTATCGATGCCGGCGCCGACGGCGTCGAGATTCACGGCGCCAACGGCTATATCGTCCATCAGTTCTTTGCGCCGAACGCCAATCACCGGACCGACGCCTATGGCGGGCCGATCGCTAACCGCATTCGGTTCGCTGTCGAAGTGGCGCAGGCTGTCGCCGATGAGATCGGCGCCGATCGCACCGCTATCCGCCTTTCGCCAGGCCTGCCTTTGGGCGGGCTTGATGAAGGTCCGGAGAGTCCTGCGCTCTATCGCGAACTGGTCGCCGCGCTGGCACCACTGAAACTGGCCTATCTCCATCTGATGTATGGCGGGGGCGACGAGTTCCTCGCCGACATCCGCCGTGCGTGGCCCACGACCCTGATGGTGCTGCGGCTTGGCCGCACACGCGAAGCCCTGGACCAGGACATCGTCTCGGGCCAGGCAGACATGACCTCGATCGGCCGTTGGGCTTTGGCCAATCCCGACTTCGTCGAGCGTCTACGATTGGGCGCGCCCGTCAACGAGCCCGATCCATCCACCTTCTATGGCGGTGGCGCGGCCGGCTACACGGACTATCCGCGGCTTGCGGGCTGATGCGTCGGCTGCTGTAGTTCATCGGACTGCAGCAGCCACCTTCTGGCGGTCGTCGCTTGCGTTATTGGATCAAGCTGGCCCGCGACGTGGGTGATGGCGTTGGCCGACAGAAGGTAACCGTGGCGGCTTCAAATCCGAATGAACGCTGCCAATTCGTCGGGAGTTCCTTTTGGGAACGCTCCTCTCAGATGGTCGAGAAAGGCGGAGACGCGGGCATTCAACAGGCGCCGCGACGGGTAGAGCGTCCACAGGGCCGTATCCGGACCATCCACGTCCCCCCAATGCACCAACGTGCCGGCGGCCAGATCATGACTCACGAGCGATACCGGCAACCGTGCCGCACCCACGCCCATGACGACCGCATCGCGAACCATGATGAGCGACGACAGGCTGAGCACCGGGGTGAACGCGATCGTCGTCGGCCCCGTGTCCGGTTTGATATTCCACAACGAGAGTCCTCTGTCCGAGCTCCGCACGACAGCGGGAGCGGCGTCTCCGTCTCGCGGTCTCGCCACTTGCGGGCTCGCCACGATCACAAGCCGATCACGCATGAAGACCCGTCCCACCAGGCTTTCATCGGAACGCGGATTGACGCGAATGGCCAGGTCATACCCTTCTTCGACCATGTCGACTGCACGGTCTTCGGTCGTGACTTCAAGGATAACGTCGGGATATTTGAGCGAGAAGCCTGCCGCCAGCTTACCCATCGCAAGTTGAGAGAAGAGCAACGGTGCACTGATCCGCAAATTTCCACGCGGTTCCCGGTCTCCCGACGCAATCGCTGCGGCCGTCTCCTCCACTTCCGTCAGCAAGCGACTGGTTCGCTCATGCAGGTCCTTTCCCTCCTGCGTGAGCTTCAGGGCACGCGCCCCGCGCTCGAACAAGCGTAGGCCCAAGCTATTCTCCAGTTCTGCGGCGCGCCGCGAGAGCGTCGCCTTGGGGCGCCCTGTGGCGCGCGCGGCTCGCCCGAATCCACCATGACGTGCAACCAGATTGAAGTCGGCTAGGGCGAGCAGGTCCATGTGTTCCACCAGTGAGACAGGGTGTCTACAAATGGCAGCTTCCGGTGCGTTTGTGGACTCCTAAATAGCGCTAACGATCTGATAAAAGCAGGAGTGACCACATGACTATCCTCGTCACCGGTGCAACCGGAACCGTCGGCCGCAATGTCGTCGATCAGCTCATCAAGCGCGGCGCTAATGTGCGCGCGCTCGTCCGCGATCCCTCGAAGGCCAATTTACCAGCCGCCGTTGCCCTCGCCGAAGGCGATCTGCTTGACGTCGATGCGCTGCGCACGGCCTTCTCGGGCGTGTCCACCCTGTTCTTGCTCAACGCCGTGGTGCCCGACGAGTTTACCCAGGCGCTGATCGCCCTCAATCTGGCCCATGAGGCCGGGATCAAGCGGATCGTCTATCTGTCCGTGCTTCACAGCGACATCTACGTGAACGTGCCGCATTTCGCCGGTAAGTTCAGTGTCGAACGCATGCTGGAGCAGCTGGGCTTCAACGCCACCATCCTGCGGCCTGCATACTTCATCAACAACGACTATTCGGTGAAGAACGTGGTGCTCGGTCACGGTGTCTATCCGATGCCGATCGGTGACAAAGGCATCGCGATGGTCGACGCGCGCGATCTCGGTGAGATCGCAGCCATCGAGCTGGTTCGCCGTGAGCAGGCAAGCGAGCCGCTTCCTCTCAAGCGGATCAATGTCGTTGGTCCCGACACGCTGACCGGTGCCGATGTCGCCGCCATCTGGTCGAATGTTCTTGGCCGGACGATCCACTATGGCGGCGACGATACCGCTGGGTTCGAGCAAAACCTCCGAAATTACGCACCGAGCTGGATGGCGTTCGACATGCGTCTCATGGCCGAGCGCTTCCTTGTGGTTGGCATGGTCCCTGAGGCAGGGGATGTTGATCGATTGACCGGCATGCTGGGTCGCCCGCTGCGCTCCTATCGCGACTTCGCAGCGGAAATCGCTGTTTTGGCTTGATCATTCCGCATGTCTGAATATCGGCCTGCCGGTGCGCTTGCAACGCCGGCGGCCGAACGGGGTCATGCGGCGGCATATTCGAGCGCGCATAGCCGCCCCACGGCCAACCCGCAGTGCATCCGGCAAAAGGCATTTGCCATGACCAATACCGTGTTCAAGCCCATCGTCTACCTGCTCCATGGCTGCCCGTTCTGCATGAAGGTTCGCGTGTTCCTGCTTGAGGCGAGACTGCTCGACCAGGTCGACATCCGGCTGGTCGAACAGGGCAGCAAAGAGAAGTGCCAGATCACAGAGAAGCTCGCCGCGCACCTGCCCAAGGTCGGCTTTCCAACTGTCGAGCTAACGCCGGGACAGTATATGACGGAATCCGACGAGATCATCGCCTGGTTTGCCAAGGGCGTCGCCATCGACATCGCGACGCTGCCGACCTTCCAGGATTGTGTCGGCGGTATTTTCAAGGACCACATCAGCCTGTACCGCGAGAACATGCGGCTCCAGCAGCAGGCGGTCTGAGAGCCGGTTCGAAACTGGGTGTTTGACACCGGACCTTGATGGTGCAGTCTCTTCGCCAGTGGGAGAAGCGCTTTGGGTCGGGTTCACCACGGGAGCGTACTTGTTCACCTATGTGGGCGTCCGGAAGGCAGTCCGCGGCAATATTGTCGGATATGCTTTCTGTTCAGATGCCTCGATTACCGCGGAAGGCAAAGCGAAACGCGCGTTGTGCATGTATTCGCACGGCAATCCGCGCGACCATATCGACCATTCCTGCCATCGCCGCGCGTTCTGGGTGTTTATGAACGCGGGTGTAAAGCAAGTCCTGGCCTGTTCGACCGTTGGCGCCATCGTGGCTGCCTGAATTGCAGCCAAAAGCGCGGCGGGGCAAATCAACGCGGTCTTCCCTATCTGAATGTCGGTAGAGGCAGCAGCGTGAGACAAGTGGCGCCGCTTATCAGAGCGCCGGTATCCTGGCCATTCGCCTGTGACAAGCCTCACTGGTCAGGTCGCATCACACTGCCCTGTTTTGCGTTGGTGCACGGCCGCCGCCGTCGGCGACGAGCACAGCACCGGTGACGAAGGAGGCGGCATCGGAAGCCAGGAACAGACAGCAGTTGGCGATCTCAGACGGTTCGGCGACACGCCTGAGCGCAATACGGCCGGTGAGCGCGGTGAACTCCTCGTCGGGCGTCGAGCCGTTGGCCGCTGCCGCCACTTCCATTTCGTAGACGCTCATCGGCGTGCGCACCCAGCCAGGCGCCAACGCGTTGGCGCGGATGCCGTCGGGGCCATGTGCAAAGGCGAGCGAGCGGGTGTAGGAGACGAGTGCCGCCTTGCTGGCCGAATAGGCGGCATTTTGGCCGCTGGCGTTGAAGGCGCCGACGGAGGCGATGTTGACGATCGCGCCGCCGCGCTTTTTCATGAGCGGCAGTGCGGCGCGGCAGACCATCATGGCGCCCGTCACATTGACCGCAAAGCTGCGCGCCCAGGTCTCATCGCTCAGGCTCTCCGGCTCGTCGAGGATCATCACTCCGGCAGCGTTAACGACGATATCAAGACACCCGCCGCAGGCGTCGATAGCACGTGCGACATCGTCTGCGCTGGTGATGTCGCCGAGCACGGCGGCACCGCCGCTCGCCTTGACGGCGCCGTCCAGTCCCTCACCGCCGAGGCCGAAGGCGATGACTTCGGCGCCGTGCCGGCCGAACAATTCGGCAGTGGCGCGGCCCATTCCGGTGGCAGCACCGGTGATCAGCGCCTTGCGGCCTTCGAGGCATCGGCTCATGTCAGCCCCCAATGGCGCTCGACGGCGAAGCCGGTTTCCGGCAGCGTTGAGCCGCCGTCGACGACGATCGTCTGGCCGGTGGTGTATTTGGCCTGCTCCGAGGCGAGGTAGAGCATGGCATAGGCAATGTCGTCCGCCTCGCCGAGATGGCCAATGGGTATGTGTTGGCCGAGGCGCCCGGCGACTTCCGGCGCGCTCATCGTGCCCCTACCCGGCTTGGCTATGAAGCCCGGCTCGACACCGTTGACGGTAATGCCGTCGCGCGCGAATTCGAAGGCGGCACCCCGAATGAAGGCGTTGACGCCGGCCTTGGCGGCCGAGTAATGCGCGCCGCCGGCCATCGCCAAGCGCGCCGACACTGAAGAGGTGACAAGGATGCGGCCGAAGCCGTTCTTGCGCATCACCGGAACTGCTGCCTGCGCCAGCCAGAAGCAAGGCTTGAGGTTAAGCGCCAGCGCTTCATCGAGCTTGTCCTCGTCAAGATCCTCAATCGAGGCCCAGGGACAGCCGCCGGCATTGTGGACGACGATGTCGAGCCGGCTCGCCTGACGTACAATGTCGCCGACCAGTGCGTGCAGCCTGGCGCGGTCGAGCCCAGCAAGCGGAACCGCACGCACATCAAGCTTGCGGGCGGACAATTCGGCGGCCAGCGCTTTTGCCATATCGAACGTTCGATTGGCGATGACGACACTAGCACCGGCCTCGGCGAAGCGGGTGACGATCGCAGCACCGATGCCGCGTCCGCCGCCGGTCACCAGCGCCACCTTGCCGCTGAGATCGAATGGTTTCGCCATCGCTCAGACGACTCCGGCGCCACGCACGAGATCAATGAAACGGGTGAAGACCTCGGCGTGGCGGTCGACATCGGCCTCGGTCGTCGCCGGACACATCAGGAACATGGTGTGGAAGGGCGTCACCAATATGCCCTCGTTCATGTAGAAGGCGTGCAGCAGCGTCTCGAGATCGCCGCGCCGGCCGGCGATGACGTCGGCGCCGTTCCGCGGCGGATCGGGCATGAACATGATCTCGGCGCGGGCGCCGATCTGCGTCACATGCCACGGCAGCTTATTGGCGTTTATGATGCCACGTGCCATCTCCGCCAGCCGCGAGGCTCTGCCGATCATGATTTCGAAGTTGGCGGGCGTGAGCACCTCTTCCAGCACAGCGCGCATCGTGGCTACGGTGAGTGCGTTGCCGGCCAGCGTGCCGCCGATGCCGAGATGCGCCGACTGGCGCACGCGCGGATTGACCATCGGCACGATGGCCCACAACCGCTCGGCGATCGCCTGCGAGACGCCGAAGATGCCGGCCGGAATGCCGCCGGCGATGGCCTTCCCGGCGACCAGAATGTCCGGCTCCAGCCCATGCTCGGACGAATAACCGCCGGGTCCGCTGGAGATCGTATGCGTCTCGTCAATGATCAAGACCGTGCCGGTGCGGCGGGTGATCTCGCGCAGGGCGTCATGAAAGCCGTCGGCGACCGGGATCATGCCGAAATTGGTCATCAGCGGCTCGGTCAGCACGCAGGCGACGTCGCCAGCCGAGAGTGCCGTTTCGAGCGCAGCGACATCGTTGAACTCGACCACCCTCGATACGGCCGAATGGTCGACACCGTTGGGATGGATCATGTTGCGCAGGCCGACACGGCCGTCGCGGATCTCGACATGCGCTTCCTCGACGCTGCCGTGATAGCAGCCGGAAAAAACCAGCACCTTGTCGCGGCCGGTGATCATGCGGGCGATGCGGATGGCGCCGCGATTGGCGTCGGTGGCCGAGGTGGTCAGCGTCCAGTAGGGCAGTCCGAAGCGACGATGCAGCTCAGTGCCAACCCACAGGCTGTCCTCCGTGGGCAGCATCATCGTTGTGCCGTTCTGCAACTGGCGCAGTGCGGCGCAAGTCACCGCCTCCAGCGCGTGGCCGCACATGCCGCCAGTGTCGCCAAGGGCGAAGTCGACATAGTCGTGACCGTCGATGTCTCTTATATGGGCGCCGCTGGCCGACGCGGCATAAACCGGGAAGCCGCCGGCCCAGCGCCGCATCCAGTGCGAGGGTCCGCCATAGAGGAAACGCTGCTTGCCCTCTTCCCAGGCCGCCGCTGAGCGCGGATGCGTGTCACTGAAGCGCGCCTGCTCGCGGTCGAGCAGCTCACCAATGGTCGTTGAATGCGAATCGCTTCTGCTGGCAGCCATCACAGCGCTTAACTCTCCCTGCCGCGCGATTATTTTGGGGCGCGCGCGCGTTCCAATCTGGTTCACTATTTGAACCAGCATTTTGTATGTTATAGACTGCAAGGCGGGTCGGCTGCTGTCAAGTTAATTCACATGCGAAGTATCTCGGAGAATCGATAATGAGCACAGTCGGCAAGGCGGTTTCGTTGCTGGAGCTGTTCACGCTCGGCGAACCGGAGATCGGCCTCTCCGACCTCGCCCGCAAGGCCGGTCTCGACAAAGCCACCGCAAGGCGCCTGCTGCTAGCGCTTTCCAACCACCGGCTGATCGAGCAGGAGCCGAAGAGTCGCCGCTACCGGCTGGGCGCCGGCCTGTCGCGGCTGGCCCGCATTCGCGACGCACATTTCCCCTTCGTCCGCGTCGCGGCGCCTGTGGCGCGAGAGCTTTCGCTCGAAACCGGCGAGACCGTGCATCTGTCGGAATTCAGCGCCGGGGCGCTGCTGACCGTCCATGTTGAGCTTTCCACCAAGGCCAACCGCGTCAATGTCGATGTTGGCCAGGTGCTGCCGCTGCACGGCACAGCGTCCGGCGTCGCCTTCCTGGCCGCTTCAAGCCCGGATGTGGTCGGCGCCTATTTCAAAAAGCCGCTGCAGGTGTTCACCCGGCATACGGTGACGCGGCCGGACAAGGTTGTGGAGGCGATACGGCTTGCCGCCACGCGCGGTTACTCTCGCAGCGCACAGGGCTATGAGGAAGGCGTGCACAGCATCGCCGCGGCGATCCTCGGCGCTGACGGCCAGCCGATCGGCACCTTGGCGGTGGCTTCGCCCGTCTCACGCGTCGACGACGCGACCGCAGCCACACAGGGCAGGGCAGCAATCAAGGCAGCACGGTTGATCACGGCGCGTCTCACCGGCGAACCTTAGCCTTGCATCTCCGCGACGGATGCATCGGGCATGCCCTTGCGCCATAATCTCGCAAAATCGGGCGGAACGAGCGGCTGCCCTCCGCCCGGATATCCGCAGAGCGAAGACGCTCGGGCAATGCCGCGAGCGGCTGATATAGCCGGCGGTCAGATTTCTGCTGCCCAAAGATCAGTTTCCGATCGGTTCGACCGGCTGGTCGGAACACGCTCAGGGCGTTGGACGGACTTTCTCGAAAGAGGAACTCGGGGCGACTTCGCTGTACACGGTGGCGAGACGACGCCCGCGAGCAGACATCAGCCGTTGCGGAAGAGGTTTCGAGGCCGCTGCCCGCCGTTCTGAGAAAGCATCTCGACGAACCGTGCAACCTTGGGCGGGCGGAACCGGCCGGCCGGATACACGGCGTGGATGCCGCCGGTAGGCAGCGTCCAGGCAGGTAGAATCGGCACCAGCCGGCCAGCCGCCACATGATCGCCGACAAGAAAATCGGGAAGGATCGACATACCGGCGCCCGCTAGGGTTGCCTCCAGCACGGCCGGGGTGCTGTTGATCGTCATGCCGGGCTTCATGCGGACTGTCCGCAGTTCATGATCCCCCCGGGTAAACCGCCACACCAGCGGCTCCTTCAGCGCGACATTCGCGACAAAGGGGAGGCCGGACAGTTCCTCGGGCTGGCTCGGGGACAAGTCTCCGGCTATGTCGGGCGCGGCGACCAGAAATTGCCGGAATGAGCTGATCCGGCGCGCCTGCAGGCTGGAGTCGGTGAGCCAACCTACGCGAATCGAAAGGTCGATCTGGTTGGCGACCAGATCCATCCTGGCGTCCGAGAGGATGAGATCGACCCGGCATGCCGGATAGATTCGACAGAACTCGGCTGCCAGTGGCGCGACGGTGATCGCGCCGTAATCGTTGGACGCGGTGATCCGCAGTACGCCCAACGGCTGAGCATTGGTCTGGGCAAGTTCGGCGAAGGCCTCTTCTGCCTCGCTCAGGATCATCACGCATCGCGCGTGAAGCTGCCGGCCTGCCTCGGTCGGCTCGACCCTGCGCGTCGTGCGCAGCAGCAGGCTTGTCTTCAATTCCGCTTCAAGCCGCGCAACCTGTTGGCTGACGACTGTCTTGTTGACGCCTAGCCGATCGGCCGCGCGAGTGAACGAGCCCATGTCCACCACGGCCGCGAAGTACGCCAGTCTGTTGAGGTTGATCGCTTCCATGCTCGCCTGCTCCGATTGTGCGCTTATACCTCACATTGAATCAAATTCATCGATATTTATCGTCCAATCGAAACGGTCCATCCTTCTGTGCGTCGGGCAACCGGGTCCGCGCAGGAGGAAAAGCAGAGTGACGATCGAGGCCTTTCCCGCAATGGGCCACGTCTACGAGGCTCACTTCGACGACCTCGCCTTCCAGCTGCAGTTCGATGCCGAGGCACCTTCATGCGCTTGCCTCCGGAGGCGGCCAAGTTCGCCAAGGCGGAGGCCGCCCGCAACCGGGCGCTGGGAGTTCGGCCGGGGGTGTTCATGGTCTGGACCGAGGCTGCAGGGACGACCGTGGGCCTATGTCGGGGACTGCGAGAACGGTATCGTCCACACCACGATCACTCGGCCCGATCTGAGCTTCCTGAATTTATCCGGCGGCTGGACCCGGCCGACCTAATCTCAATTTCGCGCGCAGCCCGGCTTCAGCGCCATCCAATCCGAGAGGACACCCACATGCTTACGAGGAGACAAGTCATGAAAACCACATTTGCCATCAGCGCCGCTGCCGTCTTCGCCCCTGCCGATATCGGCCGTGCGGCTGGAACCGGACTTGCCTGGAAGCATTTCCCGGCCGGCCCAAACGGTTTTTTCCGCGCCCCCGTCCTGCTTTCCGGCGCCACCGAGGCGCTGCTGATCGACGGCGGCTTCACCTATCCGGACGGCCGCGCGCTGGCCGAAGAGATCAAGGCCAGCGGCAAGAAACTGACCACGATCTATGTCAGCCAGTCGGACCCGGACTACTATTTCGGCCTGAAGCCGGTGCGTGAGGCATTCCCCGAGGCCAAGGTCGTCGCCGCCTCGGACACGGTTGCCGCGATCAAGGCGTCGGTCAAGAAGAAGCTCGATGTATGGGGACCCCAACTGAAGGAGAACGGTCCGCAGACGCTGGCCGACATCGTCCTGCCCGATGCGTTTGACGGTCCGTCACTGACTGTGGATGGTGAGACGGTGGAGTTCGTCGCCGCCGAGGGCCTCGCTAATCGCCGCTATCTCTGGGCGCCCTCGCTGAACGCGGTGTTTGGCGGCGTCCTGGTCTTCGCCGGCGTTCATGTTTGGACCGCCGACACCCCGACCAGGGAATCACGCGCGGCCTGGATTGCCAATCTCGACAAGATCGCAGCGCGCAAGCCGACCGTCGTCGTGCCGGGGCACATGACGCCTGAGTCGCCGGTCGACATCTCCGCTGTCGAATACACCAAGACCTATCTTCTGGCCTTCGAGCAGGAACTCGCCAAGGCCGCGGACGCCGCGGCGCTGAAGAGCGCGATGGAGGCCCGCTTCCCAGGCCTCGGCATGGGCGTCGCCCTCGACATCGGCTCGAAGGTCGCGAAGGGCGAGATGAAGTGGGGCTGAGATGAGCGCCAATTCGATCTGATCCGGAGGACCTATGAAGGTCCTCCGAGGAGAACGGCGGCGATCTGCTCGCCGTGCTCGCGCGTCCGAAGTCGAATAGACCGAGGCGGAACGCCTATGAAAGACGTCTTCCAGCGCTTGGCCGCCGAATGGACCGGCTACCGCGCTGGCGTGCACGGCTATCACCCCGACGGCGACCGGGTACCGGCCTTTGAAACGGCTCGACCGCAAGATCGGGCCTTTCCGGCAGCGGCATGGGGCCCTTCAGTAACGCGGACACCAGGATGCCGGCCGACTTCGGCCGGCGCGGCGTGAAGCACCTCCGTCGTTGCGGCAAAGATGCTTATCATGTTAAGGATGACGTGGCGCTGCCGCTGCGTCACAATCCCGCGACAAGACGGGAACAACGAGAATGTGGAGGAGACTATGATCGCCCACCACGTGAGCGTCGCCGACGGCGAGGCTTTCCTATCTGCGTCGCGGATGCTGTTCGGCCCGATCACCCAGCGTTTCTCACGCGGCGAGGCGCCGTCGCTGCCGAAGCTCGTTTCCGTGCATCTCGGCTCCTGCCGGCTCTCCGAGATCAAGGCCAAGTCGCATCTGGTCGTCAGCGACCGTACCTTCTGGCGCAGCTTCGATCCCGACGCGATCAAGATCCTGATGCAGCTCAGCGGTCACAGCCGCTTCGAGCAGCAGGAGGTCGCGGTCGATCTCGGCCCACGCGCTGCGATCATCTATGATCCAATGCGCAGCTATTCGCTGCAAAACCTGTCGGATGTTGACCAGCTCATCCTGCAGGTGCCGCGCTCGACCTTCGGCGACGGGACGCTGGCGCGGCTCTCGGCGCCGGTGCCGTTGCCCGGCAACGACGACAGCCTCACCCATATCGTTTCCGGTCTGATGCAGATGGCGATCGGCACCGCTCACAAGCTCGACGAGGCCGGCTGCCGCCGTGTCGGAGAAAGCTTGATACAACTCGTCAACGGACTGATCCAGGCAAAGCCGACGGCGCCGGACTTCCGCCGCTCGCCGCTGGAAGCGCTGCGCGAACGCATCGTCGCCTATATCGACGCCAACCTGGCGCGCTCAAACCTGTCGGCCGAGGACATAGCCCGCCACATGGGCTGCTCCCGCCGCTATCTGCACCGCGCCTTCGAAGGCGAAGGCACCACACTGGAGCGGTTCGTGTGGGATAGGCGGCTGGAGCGCAGCAAGCAGGAGCTGCTGTCGCCCGCCCGCGCCTCAGCCTCCATCTCGGAAATCGCGTTTGCCTGCGGGTTCAATTCGAGCGCACATTTTTCGCGGGCGTTCAGAAGCAAGTATGACGTGGCGCCGAGAGATTTGCGGGAGCGAGTGCGTATGGTGGTGCATTAGGAAGGTGCTGTTAGCCGTACCTTTATCAGATACAGCAAATTGTTTTGCGCCCATATGAGGCACATTGTATCCTCACCTTCCATAATTTTTCGAGGGCTCTCACTCCCGACTTGCAGCGCTGACGCTTCAACAGGGCTGTACCCAGACCTCAAGCCGTCCGCCCTGCCCGCAAACTCCGCATCAGCCCCTTCGGCAAGAACAGCATCGCCAAGATGATGGTCAGCCCCGAAATCACCGGGTGGTAATCCGGCACCACGATGCGCGCCAGGTCGAACACCGCGTACATGACGAAGGCGCCGAGGATCGGGCCGAGCAGGGTGCCGGTGCCGCCGACCACCGTCATCATCAGCGGCAAAAGCATCCAGTCGAGGTCGAAGACGGAGTCAGGGCCGACATGGAAGATGTAGTAGGTGTAGAGGCTGCCGGCGACGCCGGCGATGAAGGCGCTGCCAGCAAAGGCGGCGACCTTGACCCTCAGCGTGTCGATGCCGTTGGCCGAAGCCGCCATCTCGTCGTCGCGCACGGCGATCAGCGCCAGGCCGTAGCGCGAGCGCATCAGCAAGCGGATGGCAAGCGCCGTGCCCACATCAGGCCGAGCCCGACCAGATAGTGCGGCAAGAGCGTATCGAAGGTGCCGGCGGGCGCCACGACGCCGAAGGCGCCGCCGGTGAAATCACCGCCATTGATGAACATCACCTTGATGATCTCGCCGAAGCCGAGCGTGCCGAGCGCGAAATAGTCGCCGCGCAGCTTTGACAGCAGCGGCAGGCCGATGATGATGGCGGCGACGGCCGCGACCAGCCCACCCAGCATCATCGTCACCGGGTCGAAATAGTAGATCCGCGGATAGGCGTCATAGAACGTGCCCCAGAGATAATTGCCGCTCCACAGAATGGCGGTGGTGTAGGCGCCGAGCCCGAAGAAGGCATGGTTGCCGAGGCTGATCTGGCCGCCGAAGCCGGCAACGAGGTTCCAGCCTTGCGCCATAGTGGCGTAGATGAAAACGAAGAACAGGAACGAGAAGGCATAAGAATCGATCGCGCCGGGCAGGAGCGGCGCCAGCGCGAGGGCAGCGACCAGGGCAATTGCGATCCCAATCCAGAATTGTTCCGGCAAGGCTTTCTTCATCATGACGCTCAAGCCTTCTTGTAGGGCCGGCTGAACAGGCCTTCCGGCTTGAACATCAGCACCGCCAGGAACACGCCGTAGGCGATGGCGTTGGTCCAGCCGCCCGAGATGAAATACTGCACATAGGCTTCGATCAGGCCGAGGATGATGCCGCCGGCAAGTGCGCCCGCGACATTGCCGATCCCGCCCAGCGCCAGCGCCACCAGCGCCTTGAGGCTGAAGATGAAGCCGGCGAACGGGTTGAACGGGAAAGTCGTCGCCACCGCGACGCCGGCCGCTCCGGCGAGTCCGATGCCGATCGCGAAGGCGACGGCGTTGACGCGGTGCGGGCTGATGCCCATCAGCGTCGCCGCCTCCATGTCCTCGGAGGCCGCGCGCACCGCCTTACCAACCAATGTCTTGCGCAGGAATAGCACCACCAGGCCGGTACCGGCGAGCGCAATCACGAAGCCCATCGAGCGGGTGAAGGAGGTGCGCACGCCCAAAATCTCGATGCCGCTCGCCGTGTAGGAGGTGACGATGGCCGCGGTGTTGCCGCCCCAGATAACCGTCATCAGGTTCTGGATCAGGAACATCAGACCGACCGCGATCAAGAGTGAGATGTTGCGGTCCTCCGCTGCCGCCGCGCGGCGAAACAGGCCTTGGTAGACCAGCCAGCCGACGACGAGCCCGACGGGCACGACGATCAGCAGCGACGCGAAAGGGTCGATGCCGACGCCGTAGAACAGCGCCCGTACGAAATAGGCGGACAGGATGATCATCGCGCCCTGCGCCAGAAAGATCAGCCGCATGGTGCCGAAGATGAGGCTGAGGCCCACCGCCGCAACGCCGTACATGGCGCCGCCCAGCGCGCCGTTGAGCGACAGCTGCAGCAGGATTTCGGGAGGCGGAATGTTCTGCATCATTGCACCTCCAAGACGCCCATATAGGCCTTCTGGATTTCGGGATCGGCGATGAGCTCGGCACCAGTGCCTTGCATGGCAAGCTCGCCGGTTTTCAGCACGAAGGCATAGTCGGCGACCTTCAGTGCCTGATGGATGTTCTGCTCGACCAGGAGGATGGTGACGCCCTGCTTGTGCAAGGTCTCGATCAGCGCGAACATCTGCTGCACCACGATCGGGCTGAGCCCCAGCGACGGCTCATCGAGGATGAGCAGCGACGGGTCCGACATGGTGGCGCGCGCGATCGCCAGCATCTGCTGCTCGCCGCCGGAGAGCGAACCGGCCTTCTGCCCTGCCCGCTCCTTTAGCCGCGGAAACAGCGTGTAGGCTTTCTCCAGCGACTGCTTGAAGCGCTTCCGCACCTTGGGTTGGAAGGCGCCGAGCTCGAGGTTTTCCAGCACGGTCATCTGCCGGAACAGGCCGCGCCCTTCCGGTACATGCGCGATGCCCATCGCCGCGATCTCCTCCGGCGCCTTGCCGGCCAGCGGCGCGCCGGAGAGGAAGATCTCGCCGCGCTTCGGCTTCAGCAGACCGGAGATGGTCTTCAGCAGCGTCGTCTTGCCCGCGCCGTTGGCGCCGACAATGGCGACGATGCTGCCGGCGTCGACGTGGATCGACACGCCCCACAGCGCTCCGACGTCGCCATAGGCGACTTCCAGATTGGTGACGTCAAGCAGCCGGTTCGCCAAGATAGGCCTCTATCACTTTGCGGTTGGCGACGATCTCGCGCGGCGTGCCGTCGGCGATCTTCTCGCCATGGTCCAGCACGATCACCCGGCTGCATACCTTCATGATGGCATCGACCTTGTGCTCTACCCACAGGATCGAGACCCCCTTGTCTGTGCGCACGCGGCGGATGACATCGACCGTGCGCTGGATCTCGGTCGGGTTCAGCCCCGCCATCGGTTCGTCCAGCAACAGCAGCCCCGGGCTGGAGGCAACGGCTCGCGCGATCTCCAGCAGCCGCCGGTCGGACAACGTCATATGCGCGGTGCGGACATCGCGCTTGGCGGTCAACCCGACCAGTTCAAGTGCCTCCTCGGCGGCTGCCGTCGCATGCTTGACGCGGCCGCCCGAGCCATAGACGGCACCTACCATGATGTTCTCGAAGGCCGTCATGGTCAGGAACGTGCGCACCAGCTGGAAGGTGCGGGCAATGCCGAGCCGGCAGATGCGATGCGGGGCCGTGCCGGTGATGTCCTCGCCACGGAAGCGGATACGGCCCTGGGTTGGGGTGTAGAGCGCGGTAATTACGTTGAACAGTGTCGACTTGCCGGCGCCGTTGGGACCGATCAGCCCGATCAGCTCATTGGCTCCGACGGCGATGTCGATGTTGTTGAGCACGACAAGCCCGCCGAACCGCTTCTGGATCGCCTCGAGGCGAAGCAAGGTTTCGTCAGGCTGCATCGTGTGTTTCCGTTTCTCGAGGGGAAGCTATCCGCGCAATCTATCGAGGTCAGCGCCGCCCTCATCGCGCTGCCGGCCTTCTCCCCGAGTAGGACGGGGAGAAGGGCAGGCGGCAACGTCGGAGCCCGTGCCCTCGCCGCTCAGCGCTTGTCCCAGGCCGGCGCCGGCTTGTAGGTCCAGTTGCCATTCGGGAAGATCAGCTGGTGCTTGCCTTGCCACCATTGCGTGGCAACGCTGGGGATCAGCGCAAAGCCGGTCTGGTCGAATTTGAGATCGCCGACGACGGTGTCCTTGAATTCCTGGTTGAAGACCGCGTCATGCAGCGCGGCGGCATCGGTGGTTCCCGCCTTTTCGATCGCCTGCGCCAGCACCTGCGCATTAGCGTAGAAGGCGCCGACTGTGACGGAGTCCTTCTTGAATTCGGCCTCGTAGCGATCGCCGAGTTCCTTGGCGCCGCGATAGGGATAGCTCGACGACCAGAAACCGTCGGTCATGATGTAGTCCGAATCCGCTCCGAGCGCTTCGTGGAACTCGCCCGTCCAGGTGCCCTTCCAGCCATGCAGATAAGGCACGGAGAAGCCGAGCTCCTTCATCTGGCGCAGCAGCGTCACCGTGTCGGCCGGCGAGCCGAACACCAGCATGGCGTCGACATTGGCGGCCTTGAGCTTGGTGATCAGCGCCGAATAGTCGGTGGCCCCGATCGCCCAGGGATCGTCGACCGCGAAAGTGTAGCCATATTTCTTGGCCGCCGCCTCGAAGGCGCCGCCAAAGCCCTTGCCGTCGGGCGAATCCTCGGTGACAAGTGCCGGGTTCTTCGGCTTCTCATTGGCCGGCAGCTTGTTCCAGATCTCGAATGGCACCTCGGCGCCCGGCCCCGGGTGGAAGAAGAAGAGGGCCGAGTATTTGAGCTTCAACGGCTGCCACTCGAACGGGAACGCCGTCGTGATCATGTAGAACTTCTTGTATTTCTCGGCGACGATGGCACCGGCGATGTTCATCGGCCCGGAATGGGTCGATAGCAGCGCGTCGACCTTCTGCACCTTGATGAGGTTTTCCAGCGCCGAGGCGACCTTGCCTTCCGAGCTTTCGTCGTCGGCGACGACGAGGCGCACCGGCAGCTTCTTGCCGGCCGACTTGAGCATGATGCCGCCGGCCTTGTTGATGTCGGCCACCGCTTGCTCATAGGCCCATTTCTGCTCCTTGCCGTCGCCGGCCAGCGGCCCGGTCAAGGAGATCGGAGCGCCGATGACGATCTCGTCGCCGGCGGCATTCGCGACCCCTGTGCCGCCGGCCGCAAGTGCGGTCGACAGCACCAGGCCCGCCAGCATTGCCTTCAGATTGTTTCCCATTGCATCCTCCCAGGTTGTTTCATCGGCCGGACGCATCGGCGCCCGCCCGCATGCCTCAGACCGTCGCTGCCGCGACCAGCCTGGTATCGGTGAACTGCTCGAAACTCACGGCTTTACCGTCGTCCATCTCCCAGACATGGACGACGCGCGCCGACATTTGCTTGCCGGTCTTCCTGTAGGTGCCCGAATAGGTGCCGATGCCGACGATGGTGGCGCCGCCGTCGACCAGTCTTTCGAGCTTCAGCGTGTAGCCGTCCCACTCCTCGCCGATGCGCTTGAAGACCCCCGCTATGATGGCGTCGGGGCCGACATAGGTGCCGGCATAGGGGAAGCCCGCCATTTCGGTCCAGGCGGTGCGGCTGGTGATTGGCGCCATCATCGCAGATAGGTCCTTGGCATCGGAACCGGCGTAATGGGCCTTGATCGCTTCGTAGTTCTTGTTCATCGCGTTCTCCCGCGCGGTCAGACCGGCGCCTTGCCTTCGTCGTAGACGGTTCTGGATTTCTTCTCGATGTGAGCGCCGGCCGGCTTGTTCTCGACCTTGCCCAGGCTGGTCACGCCGAGGAATTTCCCGGTCGAGCGCATGACGTCCCAATTGTAGAAGAACAGCGAGGCGACCGGGATGATGAACTCGCGGAAGCCGAACACATATTGGTTGTCGGCAAACTTCCAGGTGGTCGCCAGGTCGACGTCGCCATGGCCACGCTGGATGCCGACGAGGTTCTGCCAGGCATAGCGCTCGGAGCTCAGATAGATGTGCTCGTAGACGTGGTTGGGGCTGTATGTGTAGTGCGCGGTGAGCCCGATCAGGTCCCGGGTCGGCGCCGGCTTGATGCCGGTCGGCGCCACGCTGAGGTCGCCGAGCACGCCGGCCGACCAGGTCTGCGCGACGCGCGGCTCGCCGGGCGCTTCGCCTGCTTCACGCACCCGTTCGCGCACCGACAGCACGCGGCGCGTGCTGGTGTTGACGATGTAGGCCTCATCCTCGGTCGGCCGGGCGGCGAAAGTCATGTTGATGAAGAACACGTTGGCGGCGACTTCGAGCGCCTCGTACCAGTCCGCGCCGGCCTCGCTGCCCTCGCTCCACGCCACCGTGTCGGGCGACGTGAAGGCAAGGTCGATTGTGCGCCCCGTGTCGAGCGTGATCTTGAAGGTCTGGCCGCGCAACGCTGATGTCGTCGCCAGCCGGTTGGTGGCGATGCCGGCGGCGAAATCGTCGAAATGCTTCCAGTCCGCCGGCCTGTTCTGGTCGTTCATCGCACTCTCCCAATCAATCGACAAAAGCTAATGTCGGCAGGTCGACGACGGTGGCGCCGCCATCGACGGTCAGGATCGAACCGTTCATCATGGCCGCCTCGCTCGAAGCGACGAAGCAGACGACGTTGGAAACCTCTTCCGGTGTCGCCGGCCGGCCGAGCGGCACGTCCCTGGTCACCAGCCGGTAGGCATCGTCGATCGAGCCAAGTCCGTGCTTCTCGACGATCACCGCCATCTGTTCGTCGGCCATGTCGGTCGAGACCCAACCCGGGCAGATGATGTTGGTGCGCACGCCCTTGCGGCCATAGTCGCGCGCCAGCGATTTGCCGAAGCCGATACAGGCATGCTTCATGGTGACGTAGCCGGCGGCGTCCGGGCCGGCAAACAGGCCGGCGATCGAGGCAACGACGACGATGTTGCCCTTCCGCGCGATCAGGTCCGGCAGGCATTCGCGGGCGCAGACGAAAGCGGTGTCGAGATTGGTGCGCGTCGCCAGGCTCCAGGTTTCGTCGCTCATCGAAATCGTCGGGCCGACACCATGGCCGCCGGCATTGGCGACGAGGATGTCGACAGGTCCGATTTTTTCATGCACTTCGGCAAGCGCCGCACGCACCGCCTTCGGATCAGCGGCATCGCCCTGCACCACCAGACCGCCAATATCCTTGGTCACAGCTTCCAGCGGCTCGCGCCGCCGGCCCATCAGGACCACCTTGGCGCCGTCGGCCGCCATGCGCCTGGCCACCGCCGCGCCGATCCCGGTGCCGCCGCCGGTAATGAAAGCCGTCTTTCCCGAAAATCGCATTGTTCCATCCCGATTGGTAAGCGCGCCGGCTATGTGCCGATCTTCGCTGGGAATAATGCGGCACCGGCCAATCTGCGTCTTGTCCGAGCGAGAACTTTGTTTTGACTGAGTGCGCACTTTGCGCCCTGTCCGATGAAGTGCCGCGCGACCTTGCGCGCGGCACTCGCTCGCCGGATTACTTTTTCACCGCTTCCAAATCCATGACGACGTCGACATCCGGTCCAAGGCCGAAGCCGGCCGCGGCCTTGGCCATCGGGAAGTCGGCCGTACTGACCTTGCCTGTGGCGCTGAACGCCGCCTTGGTCAGCGTCGCATCCCACGGCGCCGGCGCCTCGTTGATCAGCGTCACGTCGAGGGTGATCTCTTTGGACACACCGCTGATGGTGAGATTGCCGGTGACCTTGCCGGTCTTGTCGCTGACCTTCTCTACCTTGGTGCTTTCGAAGGAGATCGCCGGGAATTCGGCGGCGTTGAAGAAGTCGGGGCCTTTCAAATCGCTGTCGCGCTGGTCATAGGCGGTGTGCACCGAGCCGACATCGATCTCGGCCTTGACGCTGCTTTTCGATGGATCGGCCTTGTCCATCACGATGGCGCCCTTCACCGCATCGAACTGGCCATGCACGATGCCGTAGATGCCGTGCTTAATGGTGAAGGTGATCCAGGCGTGCTGGCCGTCGATCTCGTAAGTGTCGGCATGTGCTGCCGATGCGAATGCGCACACCGAGGCAAAGGCCAACGCGGCCGTCAGTTTTCTCATCGTCACGTAACTCTCCCCATTGTTGGTTGTCGTTCTTTGGCTCAGGAAAAGCCGAGGGCGGCTCCATGCGGCGCCCATAGGATCGCCGTCAGGATGGCCAATATCGCCGGTGTGGCGATCAGCAGACCGGCAATCGGCGGCCGCAACGGCCGGACGCCGGGAACAAGGCCCCGCAGCGGACCGGGCATCAGCATGGCCACGATCAGCGGCAAGGATGAAAGCACCAGCGCGACCGGATTAGCCTTCGGCGCCAGCAGCGCGACCTGGATCTGCACGGTGGCTGCGGCGTAGATAAGCAGCAGTTCAGTGCCCTTGCTCCAGGCAACGGCGGAGCCTCCGCGCAGCACTGTGATGTACTGGACAAGACACCAGCCGCCGGCGAGCGCGGCAAGCGATCCCAGCAATTGCCCGGTGACGATCGAGGCGCCAAGCACCGAGATGATGGCGCCGGCCAGGCAAAAAGCGAGCATCGCCGCCGGCACCAGGAACGGCGCTTCGGCGGACGACGATGGCGAGGACCGCGCCGACAGCAGCATCGCGGCGCCGACGATCGCCAACAGGCCGGCGATGAGGGCGGCGACCATCTGCAGGTCGAGTGAACCGCCGGCCAGGCGGCGCCAGCCAAGCCACAGCAAGGCTACCGCAAGCGCGGCGGCGACAAGCTTGCCCGCAACGGCAGCGCTCAACAGGCGTTCGGGCAACAGGCCCACGACGATGCCGCCAGAGGCGAGATAGATCAGCTTCTGGCTGGCGGCGACCGGCGGCACCACAGGCGGCCCGAGCGTGTCCCAATAGAAGAACAAAATCAAAGCGGCCCACAGCAGAGAAAGCACTGATCCCGGCAGTGCGACCCTTGCCAACAGCGCCATCACCGTGCCGAGCGCGAGTGGCAGCGCAGCAGTGGTGACCATCGGATTGCCCAGCAACGCACTCAATCGTCGACACCTCTTTGACAACCGGGAAGCCTGCGCAAAACACGCTGCTCGATGCGACTTTGGTCTAGGCCAGTCGACTGCGGGGCGTCTTGTCCAAGCGGGAACTTTGTTTTGACTGAGCGTGCACTGGCACCATCAGCCGCTTGAAGCCAGCCGACACGCTCCATAACCCTGATGCAACGTGTTCACCAGCAATCGAGGAGGATGGCGTGAACGAGAGAACCGTGCCGCCGATCAGCACTGCTGCCGCCGCTTTCCTGGCGCGTCCGCACCGGCCCTTCATCAATGGACGCTTTGTTGACGGCTTGGCGGGAAATGGCCTCGCTGTCGATGATTCCGCCTCCGGCGAGATCGTCGCGCATGTGCCCGAGAGCGGTCCCGAACTGGTCGACCAGGCGGTGCGTGCTGCGCGTGCAGCCCTTGAAGGCCCGTGGGCCTCAATGCGGCCGGTCGACCGCCAGAACCTGATGCTGAAGCTCGCCGACGCCATCGAGGCCGATGCCGATCTCTTGGCCGAGATCGAAAGCATCGAGAACGGCAAGTCGCTAGGTGTCGCCCGCATGCTTAGCGCCGGCGGCAGCGTCGACTGGCTGCGCTATTATGCCGGGTGGGCGACCAAGATCGAGGGCTCGACCTTCCAGGTGTCCATTCCGGTGCCGCCTGGCGCCAGGCATCAAGCGATGACCATAATGGAACCGGTCGGCGTCGTCGGCGCCATCGTGCCGTGGAATTTCCCGTTGCTGATCGGCATGTGGAAGATCGCGCCGGCGCTCGCCTGCGGCTGCACCGTGGTGTTGAAGCCGCCGCAGGAGACGCCGCTCGGCCTGCTCAGGCTCGCAGAACTGATCAAGGCGTCAGGCTTCCCGCCCGGCGTCATCAACATCGTGACCGGCAGCGGCAGCGTCACCGGCGAGGCGCTGATCCGTCATCCCGGCATCGACAAATTGACCTTCACCGGTTCGACGGAAGTGGGAAAACGCGTCGGCCACGCGGCCGTCGACCATGTCGCCCGCTTCACGCTGGAGCTCGGGTCGAAATCGCCGATGATCCTGCTTGCCGACATGGAAGAGGGCATTGAGCCCCTGGTCGCCGGGCTCGGCATGTTTTTCAACCAGGGCCAGGTCTGCACCTCGGCCTCGCGGCTGCTGATCGAAAAGTCTATCTATGACCGCACGCTGGCGCGGCTGGCCGAGATCGCCGATGGCATGACACTGGGCGCCGGCCGCGATGCCGAAGCCCAGATCAACCCACTGGTCTCGGCCAAGCATCGAAGGAGCGTCGAGGGCTTTGTCGAGCGCAGCCTGGCGGCCGGCGGCGAACGCGTCAGCGGCGCGCGGTCGGTACCGGCCAGGGGCCATTATGTCGTGCCGACCATCCTGCACAATATCAGGCCCGATATGGAGATCGCGCGTGAGGAGGTGTTCGGTCCGGTGGTAGCGGCGATGCCGGTCGCCGATCTCGACGAGGCGATCCATATCGCCAACGACACGCGCTATGGCCTGTCGGCCTCGATCTGGACCCGCGACATGGGCAAGGCGATGACCGCCGTCCACGGCCTCAAGGCCGGCACGGTGTGGGTCAATTCGCATAACACGCTGGACCCTGCGGCACCCTTCGGCGGCTTCAAGCAGTCCGGCATCGGCCGCGAACACGGCCGCGCGGCGATCGACGGCTATCTCGAGACCAAGACCGTCATCATGCGCTACGCCTGACGCCATGAACGCTGCGTACGACTACATCATCGCCGGCGCCGGCTCGGCCGGCTGCACGCTGGCCAACCGCTTGGTCAATACCGGCCAGCGCGTGTTGATCGTCGAAGCCGGGCCGGCCGACAATTCGCGCTTCATCGACATGCCCGCCACCTTCGCCAAGGTGATCGGCACGGCGCGCAGCTGGATCTACGAATCCGATCCCGAACCCAGCGTCGGCGGCCGCCGGCTACCGGTGCCGCAGGGCCGCACGCTGGGCGGCGGGTCGTCGATCAATGCCATGCTCTATGTCAGGGGCCAGCCGCAGGACTATGATGACTGGCGCGACCTTGGCTGTCCCGGCTGGGGCTGGGACGAGGTGCTGCCGGTGTTCAGGCGGCTGGAGCGCAACGAGCGGCTGGCCGGCGATCGCCACGGCACCACCGGACCGCTGCCCGTCTCCGATCCCCGCCATCGCCATCCGCTGTCTCTGGCCTATGTCAGGGCCGCGCAACAGGCCGGCTATCCCTTCAATGACGACTTCAACGGGGACAGGCAGGAAGGCGTCGGCTTTTACCAGACGACGACCGCGAATGGCGAAAGACAATCGGCGGCAAAGGTGTTCCTGAAGCCGTTGGCAGGCAATGCCAACCTCACCGTCGTCACCGATGCGCTTGTCACCGGCGTGACATTGGAAAACGGTGCGGCAAGCGGCCTCGCCTACACCACATCGGACGGACAGACCCATACAGCGACGGCGGAAGCCGAAGTGATCCTCACATCAGGCGCGCTGGCGACGCCGAAGCTGATGATGCTGTCGGGACTGGGGCCAGCCGAACATCTGACCGCGCTGGGCATTCCCGTCATCCGCGACATGCCCGCGGTCGGCCGCGACCTGCAGGATCACGTCGCGGCTCCCGTCTATGCGCTGACGCGCCAGCCGATCTCGCTGCTTGGTGAGGACCGTGGCCTGCGGGCGCTGCGCCACGGCCTGCAGTACCTCATGTTCCGCACCGGCCTGCTCACCTCGAATGTGGTCGAGAGCGGCGGCTTCTTCGACGCCGATGGCGATGGCCGTCCCGATATCCAGTTCCACGTCCTGCCGGTGATGATCGAGAGCGCCGAACACGGCTCGATCGAGCGGCACGGCATGGAGATCAATCCTTGTGTGCTCAGGCCGAAGTCGCGCGGCACGGTCAGGCTGCGCTCGCGCGATGCTGCCGATCCGATCCGCTTCACCACCGGCTTCCTGTCCGATCCGGACGATCTCGCCTTGCTGCTGGCCGGCATGAAGATCGCCCGCACCATCCTGCGCCAGCCGGCGCTGCAGGCCATGGTGGCGGAGGAGCTTTCGCCGGGCGCGGCCGCGGATCTTCCTGACCAGGCGATCGTCGGCCACATCCTCGAACACGCCAAGACGGTCTACCACCCATCAGGAACCTGCCGGATGGGCAATGACGACAGTGCCGTGGTCGATCCGCGGTTGCGCGTCCGCGGCGTGCCGCGCCTGCGGATTTGCGATGCCTCGGTCATGCCCAGGCTCATCAGTGGCAACACCAACGCGCCGGTGATCATGATCGCCGACCGCTGTGCCGATTTCATCCTCGGCAGCGCTTAGCGAGAAACGGTCAGCCGAGAGAAATCCAGGCTGTTTTGAGATCGGTGTATTTGTCCAGCGCATGCATCGACTTGTCGCGACCGAAGCCGGACTGCTTGACGCCGCCGAGCGGCACGGTGATGTCGGCGCCGCCATAGGTGTTGACGTGGACGACGCCGGCATTGATGTTGCGCACCATACGATGCGCCGTGGAGAGGTTGGCGGTCCACACCGCCGAGGCAAGGCCATAGACCGTCGAATTGGCAAGCCGCACCGCCTCTTCCTCGGTCTCGAAGCGCATCACGCCGAGCACCGGCCCAAACACCTCCTCGCGGGCGAGTTGCATCTCTTGCGTCACGTTCTCGAAGATCGTCGGCGCCATGTAGCTGCCGCCGGTTTCGGCCAGGATCCGTCCGCCGCCGGTGACCAGATGGGCGCCTTCAGCTGTCGCCCGTTCGACGAAGCCGAGATTCTTGTCCAGCTGCTCGGCGCTTGATACCGCACCGACGTCGCTCGTCAGATTGAGCGGATCGCCGACCTTCAGCCGCGTGGTCGCTGCGAGGAGCTCGTCCATGAAGCGGTCGTAGACCGACGCCTGGACGAGCAGGCGCGAGCCGGCAACGCAGACCTGGCCGGAATTGCGAAAAATGCCGTTGGCCGAGACGATTGCGGCCTGTTTCAGGTCCGGGGCGTCGGCAAAGACGATGTTGGGCGACTTGCCGCCGAGTTCGAGGAAGACGCGCTTCAGATTGGAACGCGCCGCATACTCAAGCAGATGCCGGCCGACCGGCCCCGAGCCGGTGAAGGCTATGGCGTCGACATCCATGTGCAGGCCGAGCGCCTCGCCGGCAACCGCGCCACGGCCGGTAACGACGTTAAACACACCGGCGGGAAGCCCGGCTTCGGCAGCGAGCTCAGCCAGCCGCAGAAGCGTCAGCGAAGCGACCTCGGGCGGCTTGACGACGATGGAATTGCCGGCAGCCAGCGCCGGCGCGATCTTCCAGGCGCCGATCATCAATGGGAAATTCCAGGGTACGATGACGCCGACAACGCCGAGCGGCTCCTTGTGGATCAGCCCGAGCACATTCTCGGCCGTCGGCGCGATCTCGCCATAGACCTTGTCGATAGCCTCCGCGTAGTAGCGGATGGTGCCCGCGGCCGATAACGGCTCGGCCTTGTAGGCCATGCCGATCTCGGTGCCGTTGTCGCGGACGCCAAGCACCGCCAGTTCATCGACATGCTTTTCGACCAGCTCGGCTAACTTCGTCAGAATCTTCTTGCGGAAGGCGGGGGCGGCGCGCGACCACGAGCCCTTCTCAAACGCCTTGCGCGTAGACGCCACGGCGCGATCGACATCGACGGCGTTGCCGTCGGCGATGCTGGCGAACGGGCGGCCATCGATCGGCGAGATCACGGGCAGCGTGGCGCCACTTGCACCTGCGGTCTGCGCACCATCGATGAAGAGGTTTCGCACGCCGACCTCGGCCTTGCGCAGCATATCGATGGTGTTCTGGTTGATCATTGGGTACCGGCTCCGAAGGCGACATGCAGGGTGGTTGGCGCGCGAAATTCCCAGCCCCGGAACACCGGTTCCTTGCCTGGCACCAGCCGCAGATCCGGAAACCGTTCCAGCAGAAGCCTTACCGCGAGGCACATCTGCTCGCGCGCAAAAAACCGACCCGAACAGAAGTGATGGCCAAAGCCGAAGGCAGCGTGGTTGCCTTCATCACGAAGGATGTCGAAACGGTCGGGATCGGAGAACCGGATTTCGTCGCGGCTGGCCGAGGAGACGAGCGCGGCGACTGGCGCGCCCGCCGGGATGGTCACGCCGCCGAGCTCGACCGCGCGCGTCGTCTGGCGCGTCTGCGTGCCGATCGGCGCGACCCATCGCAGACCCTCGTCGACCGCCTTCGGCACCAAGGTTTCCAGATCGTCCAGCACCTGCCGCATCTGCTCGGGATGCGAAAGCAGGCCGGCAAGTATGGAGCCGGCGCCATGGCCGGGCTCCTGCATGCCACCGAGCAGGATGACCTTGATGCTCGGCATCACGAAGTCGATGGCGCGGGTCGCACCCTGCGGCATGCCGTCATGCAGTATGTGCGACAGGGCGGAGTCGTCAGGCGCGTGGACAAGCCTCTCCAGCGTCGGCAGGATGGCGGCGCCAACCTCGGCGCTGATCGCATCGGCGATTTCCTGGCGCTTCGGATCGTTCTCGAAATTGATGGCGCCCTGGGCAAGGCCATAGAACCAGCGCCGCAAGGTCGGCATGTCGATGTCGGCCAGCCCGAGCGAGCGCGCCAGGCTGAGCGTCGACACCGGCTCGAAATACTCGGCCATCAGTTCCGCCGCACCCTGCTCGGCGATCCGGTCGAGATAGGGTCCGGCGATCGAGCGCACGAGATCCCCGGCATAGGAAGCGACGGTGCGCGGCCGGTATTTCGGGTCGACGCCCTGGCGCAGATCCTTGTGGACGTCTCCGTCGGTGGTCAGGATGGTCGGCTTGCCGAAGGAGCGTTCGACCGGGGATGTCCCGACAACCGCGGAGAAGATGTCGGGCGACTTCGCGACCGTTTCGACATCCTTCCAGCGGGTGACGAACCAGAGGTTGACCGCCGGCACGAAAGCGACCGGCGCGTTGCGCCTCAGTTCAGCATAGATCGGATACGGATCGGCTTCCAGCGCCTCAACGGTGATGCTCTCGGCAAAGCTCAACGCCGCTACTCCCCTAGGGTGAAGAAGGGGGCGGCGTCATGCGCCGCCCCTCTTTATCTCAGTCCTTCAAAGGCTGTCCAAGCTCGGCGAAGGCCACCGGATCCCGGCTCTTCAACGCGCTCGCCAGCACAAGGCCAACCACGGCCGCGATCAGCACCAGCGCCGGCAGGAACACGCCGAGGAACCCGCCAGCACCGGACAGGCCGCCGAAATTGATGACGATCAGGTAGATGATGATGACGAAGGCGATGAAGGTCAGCCCCGGCAGGATTGTGGTCTTCACCGCGTTCTCCTGACTGGACGGGTTGGCACGGAAGAACATCACGACGGCGAGCGAGGCCACCGCCATCATCACGATGACGCCGAGAGTGGCAACGTTGGTCAGCCACGAAAACAGCGCCAGCACCGGGTCAAGGCCAAGCACGGCGAAGAGCCCGACGACGACAGCGGCAAGCACGCTCTGGATGACCGAGGCGACATGCGGGCTCTGGTGCGTCGAATGGGTCACGCCGATGGTCCGCGGCAGGAGCTTCTCGCGGCCGGAAACATAGATGTAGCGGGCGACCGCATTGTGGAACGCCAGTACGCCGGCAAACAGGCTCGACACGAACAGGATGCTCATGGCGTGCGAGAGCATCGTTCCGGCGTAGCGGTCGGACAGGCCGAACAAGAACGTGGTCGGATCCTGAAGCCCCTGCAGCGCCGGCAGCAGCTTGTCAACGCCGGCACCGACCGCCATCAGCCATGCGGTGACCATGTAGAAGACGCCGATCAGGATGACGGAGAAATATGTCGCCCGCGGAATGGTGACCTTGGGGTCGCGCGCCTCCTCGGCATAGATCGTCGTTGCCTCGAAGCCGATGAACGCGGCAAAGCAGAACAGGATGGCGATCGCCGGCGCGCCGCTGGTGATCTGGCTCCAACTGAACGGCGCCGCTGACAGTCCACTATCGCCTCCGGTCTTGACGATCGCCATGTCGAGGATCAGCACCACGACGTATTCGGCAAGCACCAGAACGGTCAGGATCTTGGCCGACAGGTCGACCTGCCTGTAGCCGAGCACGGCGACGATGGCGATGGCGACGAAACTCCACGCCCACCAGGGCAAGTTGATGCCCCAGCCGGCGAACAGCCCGGCGGTCGCGGCACCGAGAAGGCCCATGACGCCGATCTGCATGGCATTGTAGGACAGGATTGCGATCAGCGCCGTGGCGCCGCCGGCGAGACCGCCGAGCCCGCGCGCCGCATACGCATAGAAGGCGCCTGCATTGCCGACATGGCGCGACATGGCGACATAGCCGACCGCGAACAACAGCAGCAGCAGCGTCACGATCAGATAGGTGCCGGCAAAGCCCGCGCCATTGCCCATCAGCATGCCGAGCGGCGTGCCGCCAGCCACGGCCGTCAGAGGCGCCGCTGCCGAGATCACCATGAAGGTGATGGCGCCAACGCCAAGGCTGTTCTTCCTCAGCCGGTTCGCTTCGCCGGCTTCAATTGTCGTCATCTTTCCCTCCAATTCCGCGCTGCGGAAGCCAAGTGTCCCTGAAATGTCGAGGCCCTGTTTCGGGCCGCCTTGTCGTTTCATTATTTGCAACGACATTTCGAATATAGACTTGCAAAGGAACCGGCTTCCTGTCAAGTTAATTCGCACGTTAAGTATCAGATGGAGGATCAGATACGCATGGGTACGGTGAGCAAGGCCATCACGCTGCTGGAAATGCTCGGTCGCGGCGAGCCCGAGACGGCGTTGGCTGACCTCGCCCGGCGCGCCGGCTATGACAAGGCAACAACGCGCCGGCTGCTGGTCTCCCTGATCGCGCATGGGCTGGTCGAGCAGGATGAAGCCACGCGTCTTTACCGGCTGGGCGCCGGTGTCGCGCGGCTGGCGCTGATGCGCGAAGCCCAGTTCCCCTTCCTGCGCATGGCGGTGCCGGTGGTCGAGGCGCTGGCGGCGGAAACCGATGAGACAGTGCACCTGTCGGAATATTCGAAGCGCGGCCTGATCACAGTCCATGTCGTCGAATCGACCAGGGCCAATCGCGTCAGCGTGCAACTCGGCGAGGTGCTGCCGATGCATGCGACGGCTTCTGGCATTGCGTTCCTGGCGTTCACGGAAGAGCGTATCCGAGACGCTGTTCTGGCCGGACCGTTGCCGGCCTTCACGCCCCACACAATAGGCCACGCGAAAACACTTGCCGAGCATGTCGCCGCCGCCCGCGCGCGCGGGCACTCGACCGGCTCGCAAGGCTTCGAGGAGGGCGTGCTCAGCGTCGCGGCGCCGATCCTCGGCGCCGACGGTTTTGCCATTGGCATCATCGCCGTCGCGGCGCCCAAGGTGCGGGTCCAGAAGGGCGAGATCGAGCGCTATGGCGCCAGTGTGGCGGCGGCTGCGCGCGTTATCAGCGAGCGGCTTTTCGGACGGCAGGGCCAGCCGGGCCGCAAGCGAGCATGACAACAAATACCCCTGCAAGGAGATTGACTGTGGAGGAGACACGCCGAATCCTGGTTATAGGCACCGGTGACACCAAGGCCGACGAATTGCTCTTCATGCGCGAGCGCATCGAGGCGGTCGGCGGTGTCGCCGTGATGATGGATGTGAGCGTGCTCGGCGATCCGCCCTACCAGCCGGCGCATGACAAGCATGCGGTGGCTCAAGCTGCCGACACGACCATCGAGGCGATCATCGCCAGCGGCGACGAGAATTCGGCGATGACGCTGATGGCGCTCGGCGCCTCGCGGCTTGCCCGCGCACTCTGCGACAAGGGCGAAATCCACGGTTTCATCGCGCTCGGTGGCTCGATGGGCACCGACCTTGCGCTTGACGTCGCGCTGGCGCTGCCGCTCGGCGTGCCGAAATTCGTCATCTCGACCATTGCCTATTCACATCTGCTGCCACCAGAACGGATCGCCACAGACCTGATGATGATCCTGTGGGCGGGCGGTCTCTATGGCCTCAACAGTGCCTGCAAGGCGGTGCTGTCGCAGGCCTGCGGAGCGGTGGTGGGTGCCGCGCGCGCCGTCGTTAAGCCGGACGCGACGCGGCCCAGGATAGGCATGAGTTCGCTGGGAAAAAGCTGCCTGCACTATATGGTGACGCTGAAGCCGGAGCTGGAGAAGCGCGGCTATGAAGTCATCGTCTTCCACACCACCGGCATGGGCGGCCGGGCGCTGGAGGCGATCGCCGCGCAGCGCGGCTTCGTCGCGGTGATGGATTTCAGCCTGCAGGAACTCGCCAACCAGCTGACCGGCTCGGTGGTGAATTCGGGCTCCGACCGGCTGGAAAATGCCGGTCGGCAAGGCATCCCTCAGATCGTGGCACCTGGCGCCGTCGACATGGTGGATTTTCCGACCTGGCAAGCAGTGCCTGCCCGTTTCTTCGAACGGCCGTACCATGCGCACAACCGCCTGCTCGCCTCGGTGACATCAGACGGCGAAACCCGCAAGGAGATCGCGCGCGCCATCGGCGAGAAGCTCGCCGCCGCAACCGGGCCGACCGCCTTCATCCTGCCGGCAGGCGGCATCCAGCAATGGGACCAGGAGGGCGAGCCGCTGCACGAACCGGAGGCGCTGTCGGCCTTTGTCGAGGAGATGCGCTCGAGCGTGCCCGGCAATGCCGAGTTGCACGAGATATCAGGGCACATCAACGACGCCGCCTTCAGCGCCAAGGCGCTGGAGATCTTCGACCGCTGGGTCGCCGAAGGCATTGTGCCGCTGGGCGCGCCGGAAGGAACACAAGCTGCATGAGCGGGCCATTGCCAAAGGCGCTGGTGCTTGACTTCGGCGGCGTCGTCACCCGCACGCTGTTCGAGACGCACGCGCTGACCGAACGCGCGTTGGACTTGACGCCCGGCACGCTCGGCTGGCGCGGGCCGTTCGATTCGGAATCCGACCCGCTGTGGCGTTCCATGCAAGCCGACGAGATCAGCGAGCGCGACTACTGGAAGACGCGCACGCGTGAAGTCGGCCGTCTCGTCGGCGAGGACTGGGACGACATGTCGACTTTCGTGCAGCGGGCGCGCGGCGCCGACCCGCAAGCGGTGGTGCGGCCAGAGGCGGAACGAGCGATCCGTGTGGCGCATGAAGCTGGCATCCGGCTCGCCATCCTCTCGAACGAGCTCGACTTGTTCTACGGCAACAGCTTTCGCGAGCGCCTGCCGCTGCTGTCGCTGTTCGAGACCATCATCGACGCCACCTACACGCATATCCTGAAGCCCGATCCGCGCGCTTATGCGATGGTGAGCAAAGCACTGCACTTGCCGCCCGCGGCTTGCGTCTTCGTCGACGACCAGAAGCGTAACGTCGACGGCGCGGTCGCCGCCGGCATGCTGGCCGTGCATTTCGACGTCGCCCAACCGGGGCAAGGCTATGCAGAGGCGCTCGGCCATTTCGGCGTTGCGGCCTAAGAATTCAAGAAACGGAGTTCCCACCGATGCGCGACATCAACTTCCTCACCGAGAACAACGCCAAGCCGATCTGGCATCCGATGGCGCATCCGGCCGAGATGCGCGCGACGCCGCCAAAGATCATCATGAAGGGCGAAGGCCTCTCGGTCACCGATGCCGAAGGCCGCACCGTCCTCGATGCAGTCGGGGGCCTGTGGAACGTCAACCTCGGCTACAGCTGCGATCCGATCAAGAAGGCGATCGCAGCACAACTCGACGCCCTGCCCTATTATTCCGGCTTTCGCGGCACCTCGACCGGACCGTCGATCGAGCTTGCCTATGAGCTGTGCGACTGGTTCGCTCCCGAGGGCATGGTACGGACCTTCTTCACCTCCGGCGGCTCGGACTCGGTCGAGACGGCACTGCGGCTGTCGCGGCAATACTGGAAGATCAGGGGCCAGGGCGACCGGACGAAGTTCCTGGCGCTGAAGAAGGGCTATCACGGAACGCATTTCGGCGGCGCCTCGGTCAACGGCAATGCCAATTTCCGGCGCAACTACGAGCCGCTTTTGCCCGGCGTCTTCCACACACCGGCGCCATGGACCTACCGCAATCCGTTCGACGAGACCGATCCGGCGAAGCTGGCGAAACTCTGCGCGCGGGCGATCGAAGACGAGATCGCCTTCCAGGGCGCCGACACGATCGCCGCCTTCATCATGGAGCCAGTGCTCGGCGCCGGCGGTGTGATCGTTCCGCATGAGAGCTTCATGCCGATGGTGCGGGCGATCTGCGACCGTCACGACATCCTGCTCATCGCCGACGAGGTGGTGACCGGCTTCGGTCGCACCGGCGCCTGGTCGGGCTCGCGGCTCTCCGGAGTGAAGCCGGATTTCATGACTATCGCCAAGGCGATCACCTCAGGCTACTTCCCGCTCGGCGCCACGCTGATCAGCGCCAAGGTTGCCGACGTCTTCGAGGCCGACAAGACCAGCTTCGGCTCGATCGGGCACGGCTACACCTATTCCGGCCATCCGGTCGGCTGCGCGGCGGGGCTGGCCACACTCGCCGAGACCAAGCGGCTTGCCGTCAACGAGAATGCGGCGGCGCGCGGTGTCGAGCTCGGCAAGGCGCTGGAGGCGCTGAAGGCGAAGCACGCTTTGGTTGGCGATGTGCGCTACCAAGGGCTGATGGCGGCGCTCGAACTGGTTTCCGACCGTGCCGCCAAGAAGCCGGCCGACAAGAAGACGATGAATGCCGCCGCAGAGGCCGCCTACAAGGCCGGCGTCATGCTGCGCGTCTCCGGCAACACCATCATCCTGTCGCCGCCGCTGGTGATCTCGTCCGCTGATGTGGCAAAGATCGCCGAGGCTCTCGACGCCGGACTGACGGCAGCCGCCTGAGCGACGGTGACGCTCAGTCCTGACCGAGCCGCAGGCGTCGCCACGCCGCCGGCGAGAGGCCGACGGCGGCGCGGAAGAAGCGCGAGAAATAAGCCGGGTCGTTGAACCCGGTCTCATAGGCGATGTCCTCGACCGGGCGCACGGTGAACAGCAGCAGGCGCTTGGCCTCGACCAGCCGCCGCTCACCAACCGCCTGGCGTACGCCCGCGCCGAGCACCTGCCGCGCTGCCTTGTCGAGCAGATGGCGCGTGGTGCCGAGCGCGGCGGCATAGCGCTCGACCGGCCAGTCGTCGCGAAAGTGTCGGTCGATCAGACGCCGCAGCCGGCCGCCCAGCGCCACCGTCGCCGGCACCGCGACAGCATGCGACTGCGCATCGAGGCGGGCGATGCCCGACAATGCCACGGCGATCAGCGGCGGCAGGATTTTCTCCATACCGGGCAACCTGTCGGCATATTCCGCTTGGATCATCGTAACCGTATCACCCAACCTTTCCCAGAGGGCCGTTTCACCGCGTCCGGTGACGAAGACCGGCTGGTCGAGCGGCAGCGCGGACTGCTCAGCGATCGCCGCAAGGGCAGCATCGGCGACCGAGACAACGATGGCGTCGGCGCCCGTCTCGATGCTGAATCCGTGGACCACGCCGCTCGGCATGAAGCTCACCGTCGGCGCCGAGAAACTCCAGGTCTCGTCTTCGATCCGATAAATGCCGCTGCCGCCGGTCCAGAAGGTGATCTGCGCCATTTGCGGGTGCCTGTGCGCGAGAACCTGGCCGCGATGCACGGACGCACGTGCAAGAACAGTCTCGACATGCAGGAATCCGACGTCGAGCGCGCGCGCCGGTTCGCCGTAGACGAAGAATTCGGGAATGGCAGTCTGGCTCATCACGGCGAAAAAATCCAAGTGGTTCTATACTTTCGTCCATAAACCTTTGTCACGACGATCGCTACAGTTGACGCGTTAACGGAGGATCATGATGCGATCGGAAGATTTCCGGGCCGACACGAAACGGCCGTTTACCGGTGCCGAATATTTGCAGAGCCTGCGCGACGGGCGCGAGGTCTATATCAATGGCGAGCGGATTGCCGACGTCACCACCCATCCGGCGATGCGCAACTCGGCGCGCTCGCTGGCCCGCCTCTACGATGCCTTGCACGATCCGGCGCGGCAGGCGGCGCTGACCTCGCCGACCGACACCGGTTCTGGCGGCTACACGCACAAGTATTTCCGCGTCGCCCATTCCGCCGCGGATCTCGCCGCACAGCAGACCGCCATCGCCGACTGGTCGCGCATGTCCTACGGCTGGATGGGGCGCACGCCCGATTACAAGGCAGCACTTATGAACACGCTCGGCGCCAATGCCGAGTGGTACGGCCCGTTCAGGGACAATGCACTCGCCTGGCACAAACGCGCCCAGGAAGCGGCCCTGTTCATGAACCATGCCATCGTCAACCCGCCGATCGACCGCCACAAGCCGGCCGAGCAGGTGAAGGACGTGTTCGTGCACATCACGAAGGAGAACGACGCCGGCATCTGGGTGTCCGGCGCCAAGGTGGTGGCGACGTCGTCAGCGCTCACCCATTACAATTTCCTGGCGCAGAGCTCGGCGACGGTCACCGAGGACCCGTCATTGTCGGTGATGTTCATCGTGCCTATGAACGCGCCGGGGATAAAGATGTTCTGCCGCGTCTCTTACGAGCAGACGGCCAACACGGTCGGCCATCCCTTCGACTATCCGCTGTCGTCTCGTTTCGACGAGAACGATGCGATCCTGGTGCTGGACAATGTCTTCATCCCCTGGGAGGACGTGCTGGTGCTGCGCGATGCGCAGAAGATCCTCTCCTTCCACCCGGCGTCGGGCTTCATGCACGGCTATTGTTTTCAGGGCTGCACGCGCTTCGCCGTCAAGCTCGACTTCCTCGCAGGCCTGCTGGCGAAGGCGCTGCGCGCGACGGGCGGGGATGCCTTCCGCGGCAACCAGGCGGCGCTCGGCGAAGTAATTGCGCTGCGCCACATATTCTGGAGCTTTTCCAACGCCATGGCGCACAACCCGATCCCATGGGCGAACGGCGCCGTGCTGCCCAATCTCGAAGCGGCGCTCGCCTATCGCACTTTCATGTCGGAGGCCTATCCGCGCGTTATCGATACGGTGCGCCGAGTCATCGCTTCGGGGCTGATCTACCTGCCGTCCTCGGCAAAGGATTTCGACAATCCGGAGATCGACAAGTACCTTGCCCAGTACGTGCGCGGCTCCAATGACATGGGCCATGTCGAACGCATCAAGATCATGAAGCTGCTGTGGGATGCGACCGGCACCGAGTTCGGCGGCCGCCACGCGCTCTATGAGCTCAACTATGCCGGTGCGCCGGAAGAGGTGCGGCTGCAGGTGCTGAAGGGCGCTGAGCGCGGCGGGCGCCTGAGGGCGATGGAGGAACTGGTCGACACCTGCATGGCCGACTACGACGAAAAGGGCTGGACCGGCGACACCTGGCTGCCGCCGCTGCCGGCTGGCGCAAGCTGAGGTCCCGGCCATGGAGCCACAAGTTGCAAGGCTGGAGTTCCGTGAGGCGATGGCGCGGGTCTGTGCGCCGGTCAACATCGTCACGACTGATGGTCCGGCCGGCCGCGGCGGCTTCACTGCGACCGCCATGTGCAGCGTTTCCGACGATCCGCCGACGCTGCTTGTGTGCATGAACGAGCGCTCGGCGCAGACCGGCCTGTTCCTCGCCAACCAGCGTTTCTGCGTCAACGTGCTGACGCAGTTACACACCCATCTGGCGGCAAAGTTCGCCGGTACGATCCGCGACATGGGCGAGCGCTACAATGCGGCAAGATGGCAGACCATGCCGTCCGGCATGCCGGCGCTGCTCGACGCCATCGTCAGCTTCGATTGCGAGATCGGCGACGTGAACAAGGTTGGCACGCACAATGTGATGTTCGGCCGCGTCGTCGACATCCGCCACGGCAGCGACGAGGCGGCGCTGCTCTATGTCGGCCGCAACTACATGCAGCCGAGCGCACTCGGCAGTTTTGGCGGGTAGAGGCTGTCAAGTCTGGTTTTCGGAAGATTCCGACTGGATCAGGCTTTCGAGCAGGTCGAGCAGGTGCTCATGCTGTTCGGCGCCGTAGCGCTGCTCGATCGCATCGTAGATGGCGATGCGCTCGGGCGACAAATCCTCGATCAGCGCCAGCCCGGCCGGGCTGATTGCGAGCAGCGCCCGGCGACCGTCATCCTTGACCTTGTTGCGGGTGATGAACTGCCGTTCCTCCATCGCCTTGATGATGCGGGTCAGGCTGGGCGGAAGGATCGAGGCGCGATGGGCAAGTTCGGTTGCCTCGAGCGGCCCGGCTTCGGCAAGCACACGCAGCACACGCCATTGCTGCTCTGTGATGTCGTGGCGGGCAAGCATCGGCCGGAAATGCGCCATGATCACTTCGCGGGCGCGAAGCAGAGCCATGGGCAGGGAGCGGCGGGTGCTGGGCGGTAGCAAGGTCAGGTCTCCAAAAAATTCCAATTCCGGTACGACTCGCACCACACAATGAGGCTCGGATCGCAGCTATATCCGCGATTTTGCCGGGGGCGGCAATCCCACCATCGGGAGCTGTACCTGCATAGAGAACGACACTTGACATTCCGCCGTCAAGATGTAATTCACATGTTAATTACAAGGTGGAGGAAACCTTGCCACATATGGCGATCGAATATTCGGCGAATCTCGACGCCAAGGTCGACATCAGCGCGCTTTGCACGCTGGTCGCTCGCACCATCCTCGAAACCGGCCTGTTCGAACATGGCGCGGTGAGGGTACGCGCTTTCCGCGCCGAGGCATACGCTATCGCCGATCGCCTCTCGGAGAACGGGTTCATCGACATGAACTTCCGCATCGGCAAGGGCCGCAGTGCCGACGAAAAGAAACGCACCGGCGAGGCGATCTTCACTACTGTTTCGGATCATCTCGCATCTCTGTTCACGACGCCGCATTTCGCGCTGTCGCTGGAGATCCGCGAGATCGATGCCGAACTAAGCTGGAAGAAGAATGCCATCCACCCGCGCCTGCGCGGCAAGTGACAGGAACCCATATCATGGCGGCATTGGACGACAATCTGAGAAAGGCCGAGGCCTATCTCGAGCGCTTCAGAAGCGCTGGCGTGCTCAACCAGATCGGCGGCGAAGCCGTGCCGGCCGCCGACGGCTCGACATACGAGACGCTGTCGCCAATCGACCTGAAGCCGATCGCCAAGGTGGCACGCGGCAAGGCCGCCGACATCGACCGCGCCGCCAAGGCGGCGAAGGCTGCCTTCCGCGACTGGGCGGCGATATCAGGCGACGCCCGCAAGAAGCAGTTGCACAAAATAGCCGACGCCATCGTCGCGCGGGCCGAGGAAATCGCTTTCGTCGAATGCATGGACACCGGCCAGTCATTGAAGTTCATGGCCAAGGCAGCGCTGCGCGGCGCGGAGAACTTCCGCTTCTACGCCGACCGCGCGCCGGAGGCCCGCGACGGCCACACGATCCGCGCACCGAACCAGGTCAACATGACGACGCGCGTGCCGGTCGGCCCGGTCGGCGTGATCACGCCGTGGAACACACCTTTCATGCTGTCGACCTGGAAGATCGCGCCGGCGCTCGCCGCCGGCTGTACGATCGTCCACAAGCCAGCCGAGTTCTCGCCGCTGACCGCGCGGCTTTTGGTCGAGATCGCCGAGGAGGCCGGCCTGCCGAAGGGCGTGTGGAACCTCGTCAACGGCTTTGGCGAGGACGCCGGCAGAGCGCTGACCGAACACCCCGACATCAAGGCGATCGGCTTCGTCGGCGAAAGCCGCACCGGCTCGATGATCATGAAGCAGGGTGCCGACACGCTGAAGCGCGTGCATTTCGAGCTCGGCGGCAAGAACCCGGTCATCGTCTTTGCCGATGCCGACCTGGAGCGGGCCGCCGACGCTGCCGTCTTCATGATCTATTCGCTGAACGGCGAGCGCTGCACCTCGTCCTCACGCCTGCTGGTCGAGGAAAGCATCTACGACAAGTTCACCGCGCTGGTGGCGGAGAAGGCCAAGCGCATCAGGATAGGCCATCCGCTCGACCCCGAAACCGTGGTTGGCCCACTGATCCATCCGGTGCATGAGGAAAAGGTGCTGTCCTATATCGAGATCGGCAAGTCGGAAGGCGCTGTCGTCGCCGCCGGCGGCGGCAAGTTCGCCGGTCCGGGCGGCGGCTGCTATGTCAGCCCGACGCTGTTCGTCGGCGCCACCAACAAGATGCGCATCGCCCAGGAAGAGATATTCGGACCCGTGCTGACCGCCATCTCGTTCAAGGACGAGGCCGAGGCGCTGGCGCTGGCCAACGACACGCAATACGGCCTGACCGGCTATCTCTGGACCTCGGACGTCACCCGCGCCTTCCGCTTCACCGACGCGCTCGACGCCGGCATGATCTGGGTCAATTCGGAGAATGTGCGCCACCTGCCGACGCCGTTCGGCGGCGCCAAGAACTCAGGCATCGGCCGCGACGGCGGCGACTGGTCGTTCGATTTCTACATGGAAACCAAGAACATCGCGTTCGCCACGGCGCCGCATTCCATCCAGAAGCTCGGCGGCTGACCGGAGACCCCAACGATGCCCTTGCCCACACCCAATCTCTACCCGGCATTCAACATCGTGCGGCTCAGCCACGTCGAGCTGGCTGTTACGGACCTCGGTAAGTCGCGCGCGTTCTATGTCGACACGCTCGGCCTGCAGGTGACCGACGAGACCAAGGACGCCATCTATCTGCGCGCCATGGAAGAGCGCGGCCACCATTGCATCGTGCTCAGGAAAGGTGCCGCGCCGGAAGCCCGCGACCTCGGCTTCAAGCTGTTTTCCGACGACGATCTCGACAAGGCCGAGCACTTCTTCAAAGCCAGGGGTCTGCCTGTGAAATGGGTCGAGCGGCCCTACCAGTCGCGTACCTTCCGCACCCACGACCCGCACGGCATTCCGCTCGAATTCTATTCCAGAATGGAGCGGCTGCCGCCGATCCATCAGAAGTATGCGCTGTACAAAGGCGTCAAGCCGCTGCGCATCGACCACTTCAACTGCTTCTCGCCCAATGTCGATGAATCGGTGGCGTTCTACAACGAGCTCGGCTTCCGCGTGACCGAGTACACGGAGGATGCCGCGACCGGAAGACTTTGGGCGGCATGGACGCACCGCAAGGGCGGTGTCCACGACATCGCCTTCACCAACGGCATTGGCCCACGCCTGCACCACGTCGCCTTCTGGGTGCCGACACCGCTCAACATCATCGATCTGCTCGACCTGATGGCCACCACCGGCTGGCTGCCGAACATCGAGCGCGGCCCCGGCCGGCACGGCATCTCCAACGCCTTCTTCCTCTATATCCGTGATCCCGACAATCACCGCATCGAGATCTATTGCTCGGACTACCAGACGGTAGATCCCGACCTAGAGCCGATCAAATGGGACCTCAAGGACCCGCAGCGCCAGACGCTGTGGGGCGCACCGGCGCCGAAGAGCTGGTTCGAGGAAGGCAGCACCTTTGCCGGCGTCGAGCCGCGCAAGTCCGATCTGGCGGCCTCGCCGATCGTCGCGCCGTGACGTCGGCTAACTGCAGGGGAAACAAATGAGCGCGGCACGTCTCGCCACCTTCACCGTTGGCGGCAAAACGCGCTACGGCGCAATCACCGACAAGGGCGGCGTCGACCTGTCGGCGCGACACGCACAGTGGCCGAGTTTGCGCGAGGTGATAGAGGCCGGCGCACTGCGACGGCTGGCGGAAGAGGCGGACGCTTTCGCCGCCGATTTCCCGCTCGATGCCATCGCCTACGAGATACCCGTCCCCTCGCCCGAAAAGATCATCTGCGTCGGCGTCAACTATCCGGACCGCAACGAGGAGTACAAGGACGGACAGGCCGCACCCTCGAACCCGTCGCTGTTCATCCGCTTCCCGCGCTCCTTCGTCGGCCATGGCACGCCCCTGGTGCGGCCGTCGGAATCGCCGCAGCTCGATTATGAGGGCGAGATCGTCATCGTCATCGGCAAGCGCGGCCGCAGGATCGCCGAGGCGGATGCGCTGGGCCATATCGCAGCACTTTCGCTCTGCAACGAAGGGACCATCCGCGACTGGGTGCGGCATGCCAAGTTCAACGTCACGCAGGGCAAGAACTTCGACCGGACCGGCTCTATCGGCCCCTGGCTTGTGCCGTTCACCGACGAGGCACAGATCGCTGACATCGCGCTGACCACGCGCGTCAATGGCGAGGTTCGCCAGCAGGACCGCACCGGCCGCATGATCTTTTCCTTCCGCAAGATCATCAACTACATCTCGACCTTCACCACGCTGGCGCCGGGCGACGTCATCGTCACCGGCACGCCGACCGGCGCTGGCGCCCGGTTCGACCCGCCAATCTGGCTGAAGCCGGGCGACGTGATCGAGGTCGAGGCCGACGGCATTGGCTTGCTCAGCAACGGCGTCGTCGACGAAGGGACCGGCCGATGATGACGCCGGAACAGGTCGAAGACGCGGCCGCGAGGCTGTTCGAGGCCGAGCGCGACCGTCGCCAGATCAGGCTGCTCAGCCTTGATTTCCCCGGGGCGACGATGGATGACGCCTATCTCGTCCAGGCGGCGCTGGTGAAACGAAAAGTGGCCTCGGGCCTGACGATCAAAGGCTGGAAGATCGGCCTGACCTCCAAGGCGATGCAGTCGGCGCTCGCCATCGACATTCCGGATTCCGGTGTGCTGTTCGACGACATGTTCTTCGATGACGGCGGCACTGTTCCAGCCGGCCGCTTCATCCAGCCGCGCATCGAGGCCGAGATCGCCTTCGTCATGAAGGCGTCGCTGGCCGGTCCGGACGTGTCGATCGACGACGTGCTCGACGCCACCGACTACATCACGCCGGCGCTGGAGATCCTCGACACCCGTATCGAGCGCGTCAACAAGGAGAGCGGCAGGATACGGACGTTCTTCGACACCATCTCCGACAATGCCGCCAATGCCGGCGTCGTCGTCGGCGGCCGTCGTGCCGGACCGCGCGAGGCCGACCTGCGCTGGATCGGCGCCATCCTGTCGCGCAATGGCGAGGTCGAAGAGACCGGGCTCGGCGCCGGGGTGCTCGATCATCCGGCGAAGGGCATCGCCTGGCTGGCCAACCGGCTGCATCAGTACGGCATGCAGATATCCGCCGGACAGGTCGTGCTGTCGGGCTCGTTCATCCGGCCCGTGGAGTGTCGCCACAGTGACACTATCGCTGCCGATTTCGGACCCTATGGAGCGATCCGCATCACCTTTGCCCGCTAGCGGCAATTCCTCCATAGCCCGCTGACCCGACTTGCCGGCGGCGCGCTGAAACAGAACCCGGAAGAGCCCGAAAGGGTGTCGGCACTCCTTGCCAGCCTTCAAAGTATCGGCGCCGAAATCCGGGTGCCGCGCGAACAACCGTTCGATGCCATCGCTTTGCTGGACGATCAGGATTAACTCGACTTCCATCGCTGGCCGCGTTCCTGAAAGGCTTTATTACGCGATAGACCACGATCCGCTGACGCGCTTTTGCGCTCCTGTTTCAATCCGAGCCGCTGTCCCGAGCCGCTGTGCAGTTTTGGGCAACATGCGTTTGATCGACAAACCCGTGGCCAGAAGCCGAGGGGTTCCTTGTCGGGACGGCCGGCGCTATCGATTCGAGCGGCCGAGCGCTGTGGACGCAATCAGCAAAACGATCGAGGCGGCGATCAGCACTGTGGCAGCAGCCGCGATGGTCGGCGTCAGTGTGTCGCGCGCGATGGTGAACATCTCGCGCGGCAAGGTGCGTTGTCCGGGACCGGCGAGGAACATCGTCACCACGACTTCGTCGAGCGAGGTGGCGAAGGCAAACAGCGCGCCCGACGCGATGCCCGGCAGAATGACCGGAAGCGTGACTTTGCGGAAGGTGAGGAAGGGTGGCGCCCCCATGCTGGCGGCCGCCCAGAGCAGCCGCCTGTCGAGACCGGTGAGAACGGCCGAGACGGTCACCACGACGAAGGGAACGGCGAGCGAGGTATGGCCGAGGATGAGGCCGGGAAGGGTCGCGGTCAGGCCGGCCATCGAGAAGACGAAATACATGCCGACGCCGACGATGACCACCGGCGCGATCATCGGCACCAGCAGCAAGGCGGAGATCGTGCGCCGACCTGGCAGATTAGGCGCCGCGAGGCCGAGCGCGGCCATGGTGCCTAGCGGCGTCGCCAAAAGTGTCGTCGAGACAGCCAGAACCAGGCTGTTGCGCAGGGCATCCATCCAGGTCTGCATCGAGAAGAACTCGCGGTACCATTTCAGCGACCAGCCGGTGATGGGAAAGGTGAAATCGCCGCTGCTCTTGAACGAGAACAGCACGATGATGATCAGCGGCGCCATGAGGAAAGCCAGCACCATCATGGCCGTCAGCCCGAGGCCGAAGCGGCCAAGCCGGCTGGTGGTGGTTGATCGCGGGGAGGACATCCGGGCCTCCTAGCGCAGACCGGCGCCGCTGCGGCTGAGCAGCGCGTTCTGGATGGCATAAAGCGAGAGCGTGACGACCAGCATTGTTCTTTCTCGGCGGCGTCGTCGGCGCTGTGGGTTTCAAGCATGTCGGCTTCGCGGCGACGTTGTTTCTGGCGGCCATTCTCCTCGTGCTGGCCTCCATGCCAGTCCTGGAGGACGTCTCCGTTCGCATGAGGCGGCTTTGGCAGTAGCGCTGCAGAGCTTTGCCGCATGCCAGATTTGGCAGCACATTCGCGAAGGCGCTGTTCCTGGATTTCGGCAGCTATCTGTTTTGGCCGATCCTGAAGCACGAACACGATGAGACCGGCCCAACGACAAGAGCAAGCGAACTCAGCCATACCCACTCATAGCGTAGAGTGAGGTCGAAGAGATAGCCGACGCGCCCGCGGCGGCTCCAATCGAGTGGCCGGCCGAGATAAGGGCCCATTGCCAGCCCCATCACGCGCAAATCCGAGATGGCTGGCGACAAGACTGGCCGTGACGGGAATGGCCGCATGGCTTTGGTTCGAGGCAGGGCGTATCGCCCGGTTTTCTACAGCCTCAAGACAGATGCGTCACGCATCACTAATTGAATGCGCCGCATTTTAATATATGCTGCAAGACGTAGAGATAATATCTCAAAGCTGATCAAAAAGGGGGATGCGACCGTGATAACTGCTCCACAGTTGCGTGCCGCGAGGGCGCTCCTTGGCATCGACCAGCGCAGGCTTGCCGAATTGTCCGGTCTTTCCGTGCCGACAATTCAACGCATGGAAGCCAGCGAGTCGATTATTCGGGGTAACGTCGATTCTCTCATGAAGCTGATCGGGGCACTTGACCTCGCCGGCGTGGAATTGATCGCTGAAGGCGCCTCCAGCCAAATCGGCGGGCGCGGCGTGCGACTGAAAGCGGATTTTGACCCCGCCAAAATCCTTGGCGGAGTCGATACGGATGCCAAACTCCCCGTGAGGAGCGTGGCGTGATTTCGGGGGCCGCGGTCCTCCTGTGGGGCGTCGCTGCGCTCCTGGGGACTGCGGTGCTTGCGATTGCGGAAAGCCGCAGATCCGACTCGGGAACACGCCTGATCTACGGCTTGACGCTAGGTATATCGGCGGCCGTGCTCATGGTTCTCGCGAGCCGCGTCGCCGACAATCCCGTCACCCCGTCGACTGTGGTGTTACCTCTTGGATTGCCATGGATTGGCGCTCATTTCCGTTTGGACGCGCTGTCGACTTTCTTCCTCATCGTCGTCAACTTCGGCGGCTCCATGGCCAGTCTTTATGGCCTCGGCTACGGCAGGCATGAGTCTGCGCCGCATCGGGTGCTGCCGTTCTTCCCGGCTTTCCTAGCCGGAATGAACCTTGTCGTGGTGGCCGACGACGCCTTCACTTTCCTGCTTTCCTGGGAATTCATGTCGCTCGCCTCCTGGGCGCTCGTCATGGCGCACCATCGCAAGCAGGACAATGCGCGGGCGGGCTACATCTATCTCGTGATGGCGAGCTTCGGCACACTGGCGCTGCTGCTTGCGTTCGGCCTGCTCGCCGGATCCGATGGAACCTACACATTCGACGCGATGCGAGCCGCCGATCCCACCCCGTTCGCCGCTGCTTTCGTCCTGGTTCTCACGCTGCTGGGCGCCGGCTCCAAGGCCGGACTCGTCCCGCTGCACGTCTGGCTGCCACTCGCCCATCCGGCCGCGCCAAGCCACGTCTCGGCTCTCATGAGCGGCGTGATGACCAAGGTCGCAGTCTATGGCTTCATACGCGTTATTTTCGATCTGCTCGGTGAGCCGGCATGGTGGTCGGGTGTTAGCGTGCTTTTCCTTGGCGGCCTGACGGCGGTTCTCGGCATCCTCTACGCGCTGATGGAAAAGGACCTGAAGCGACTGCTTGCCTATAGCACCATTGAAAACATCGGCGTCATCTTCGTAAGCCTTGGTCTCGCGCTCGCTTTCAAGGCGAACGCCATGCCATCGGCTGCAGCGCTGGCCCTCACCGCCGCGCTGTTCCACGTCCTCAACCACTCCTTTTTCAAGAGCCTGCTGTTTTTCGGCGCAGGCGCCGTGCTGACGGCAACCGGAGAGCGGGATATGGAGAAGCTGGGCGGTCTCATCCACCGCATGCCCTTTACAAGTTTTGCCTTTCTCGTCGGTTGCGTCGCGATCTCGGCACTTCCACCCTTCAACGGCTTCGTCTCCGAATGGCTGGCCTTTCAGGCCATATTGCAGAGCCCCGATCTGCCACAATGGGGACTGAAGGTCATGGTGCCCGCCGTTGGCGGTCTGCTGGCGCTGTCGGCGGCACTGGCCGCGGCCTGTTTCGTAAAGGCGTTCGGGATTACATTCCTCGGCCGGCCACGCTCGGCCGCGGTGGAACTGCCGCATGAGGTCGACCGCTACTCGCTGGCGGCAATGTTCATTCTCGCTGCCCTTTGTCTCCTGGCCGGCATTCTGCCCGGTCTTGTGATAGACGGCCTCTCATCGGTGACACTGCCACTGATCGGCAGTCGGATGCCTGTGCAGGTGGCCCAGCCCTGGCTGTCTATCGTGCCGATTGCAGCGAGCCGCAGTTCCTACAACGGCCTGTTGGTGTTCCTGTTCATCGCCTTTTCCGCATCCGCTGCGGCATATGTGATCCATCGCTTTGCATCACATGCACTCCGTCGGGGTCCCGCCTGGGGTTGTGGCTTCCCGGATGTGGTCCCGAGCTCGCAGTACACGGCCGTCAGCTTCGCGCAGCCTATCCGCCGCGTCTTCGGCACGTTCGTATTCCGTGCAAGGGAAACCGTCGAAATGCCGGCACCTGGCGAGACCGGTCCGGCTCGTCTGAATGTCGAAATGCATGATGTGATCTGGGAGACGCTGTACCTGCCTATCGGCCGGGCCCTCGACTTTGCGACCGACCACCTCAACCATCTGCAGTTCCTGACGATCAGGCGCTACCTGACCCTCGTCTTTCTCTTTCTCATTGTCCTGCTCCTGGTGCTCGCACTATGGCCGTGATTCTCGAGTTGGCCGTTCAAGGCGCGCAGATGGCGCTGGTGCTTTTGCTGGCGCCGCTCCTGACCGGATTCGTGCGCAAGGTGAAGGCACGGCTCTTGCGCCGCCAGGGTCCTTCCCTGATCCAACCTTACCGCGATCTCTTGCGGCTGATGCGCAAGGAAGTCGTTCTGGCGGACAACGCATCCTGGCTGTTTCGCGTGACGCCCTATCTGATCTTTGCCACCACCTGGGTCGGCGCGGCGCTCATCCCGACATTCGCCGCCGGCCTCACATTCAGTTGGACCGCCGATCTCATAGCCATTGTCGCACTGCTGGGAAGCGCCCGGTTCTTCCTGGCGCTGGCAGGCATGGACGTCGGCACGAGCTTCGGCGGCATCGGCTCGAGCCGCGAGGTGATGATCGCTTCGCTGGCCGAACCCGCCATGCTGCTCATCGTGTTCAGCCTGGCGCTCGTCGCGGGTGCTACGCAACTCTCAACGGTCGCCGCCTTCATGGGGTCACCGGAGGTTGGCTTGCGGGTGTCGCTCGGGATGTCGCTCATCGCCCTCGTGATGGTGGCGATCGCCGAAAACGCCCGCATACCCGTGGACAACCCATCGACCCATCTGGAACTCACCATGGTTCATGAGGCGATGGTGCTGGAATATTCCGGTCGCCATCTGGCGATGATCGAGTTTGCCGCCTTCCTCAAGCTTCTGCTCTATGTGTCGCTGATTTCCTGCGTCTTCCTACCTTGGGGACTGGCGAGCGCCGGTGCAGGACTGGAATCCCTTGCTCCGGGTGTCGTCGCCTATGTCGGCAAGCTTGCCGTCTGTGGCGTTCTCCTCGCCGTGTTTGAGACTGCCATCGCCAAGATGCGCGTCTTCCGCGTCCCGGATTTCCTCGGGGCAGCGCTGATGCTGGCCCTGCTCGGCACGCTCCTGCTGTTCGTCTCACGGAGCCTCTGATGAACGGCCTCACCTTCGACATCGCTCACCTGCTCGCCGGCGGCCTGGTGCTGGTCAGTTTCATGATGCTGTATCAGGATCGCCTCTTTGCTCTGATCAACGTTTTTGCGCTTCATGCAATCGTGCTGGCCCTGTCCGTAGCTTGGCAGGCATACATTCAGGACGCGCATCATCTCTACGTCACGGCGGCAATCGCCCTCGTCTTCAAGGCGATCGTCATTCCTGTCGGGCTTCATCGCATCATTCAGCGGCTCGGCATCCATCGTGACGTCGAGACCGCCGTCGGCATCGGTACGACGATGCTTGCGGGGATAGGCCTGGTGACCCTGTCCATGGTCCTGATGCTGCGCGTCACTCCCGAGGCTGATCCCCTCGCCCGCGAGGACCTGGCTTTCGCGCTGTCCATCATTTTGCTGGGGCTGCTGGTGATGGTCACCCGCCGCAACGCCGTCAGCCAAGTTGTCGGATTCATGTCGCTCGAGAACGGTCTGGTCCTCGCCGCCACGGGGGCCAAGGGCATGCCTCTGGTCGTCGAGATCAGTGTCGCCTTCTCGATCCTTATCGCCTTCATCGTCATCGGAGTCTTCCTGTTCCGCATCCGCGAGAGGTTCGACTCGGTGGATGTCGGCGCGCTCGACGACTACAGGGGAGAACACCGTTGACCGCGTTTTCCCTCGATGCGGTGGCCGCCATTTTGCTGATACCGGTCTTCGCGGCCGCACTTCTGGCGGCGCTGCCGAAATACCGGATATCGGCGGGCGTCAATGTCGCTGCGAGCTTGCTGACCGTGCTCGCCGCACTGTCGCTTCTTGTCACCGACCGCCCGCAGCCTGGGCAGTATCTGCTCGTCGACGATCTCAATATCGTCTTCATCGTGCTCAACACATTCGTCGGCTTCACCACCAGCGTCTTCAGCGCTTCCTACATTGCCCACGAACTGGAGACCGGGCGGCTGACAGTCCCGAACTTGCGGTTTTATCACGCAATGTACCAGGTCATGATGTTCGGCATGAACCTGGCGTTCGTGTCCAACAATATTGGCTTGATGTGGGTGGCGGTGGAGCTTGCCACGCTGACCACCGTGCTCATGGTCGGCATCTACCGCACGCACGAAGCGCTGGAGGCAGCCTGGAAATATTTCATTCTGGGCAGCGTCGGCATCGCGCTCGCACTGTTCGGCACCATCCTCGTCTACATGGCTGCACAGCCGGTTGTTGGCGAGGGGACGAATGCGATGGTCTGGACGGTGCTCATCGCTCACGCCGCGCGCTTCGATCCGGCTCTGCTCAATGTCGCCTTCATCTTTCTGCTGCTCGGCTACGGGACGAAGGTCGGCCTTGCGCCCTTACATGCCTGGCTGCCAGACGCGCATGCTGAGGGTCCAACGCCGATTTCCGCAGTGCTGTCGGGCTTGCTGTTAAACGTCGCACTCTATGCCGTGCTGCGCTTCAAGCTGTTGCTCGCGGCAAGCCCGGAAGCGATCGCACCTGGGCCATTGATGATCACGATGGGACTGACGTCGCTTGTCTTCGCGGCCTTCATGCTCTACCGCCGCCGCGACATCAAACGCCTGTTCGCGTACTCCTCGATCGAGCACATGGGCATCATCGTGTTCGCCTTCGGCATAGGAGGCCCGCTCGCCAATTTTGCCGGGCTGCTGCACATGGTCATGCACAGCCTGACCAAGTCGGCGATCTTTTTCACGGTCGGCCACATTGCCCAGGTCAAGGGGACACAGAACATCGCCGAAATCCGGGGACTGACGGAAACACATCCTGCCCTTGGCTGGGCGCTCGTCATCGGCGTCGTTGCCATTGCCGGCCTCCCTCCGCTCGGTATCTTCATGAGCGAATTCCTGGTCGTGAGTTCGACATTTGCAAGACACCCTCTTTTGGCGATGCCCTTGGTTTTCGGGATTCTGCTCGCTTTCGGCGCCCTGCTGCTTCGACTGACCGGCGTCGCTTTCGGCGAACCGCGCGGCAGCACTGCACCCGCCGAGGCGTCCTACATTCCGATGTATTCCCACTTGGCGTTGGTGTTTGCCGCCGGCATCTATCTGCCGCCACCGCTGGTCACATGGTTCCAGCACGTCGCAAGTATCCTGGGGTGAGCAGAGGAGAGAAAGAGCATGCCCGCGCTGATCGACCTCATCCTTGCTGGCCAACGTGTCGAAAATCATTTCCCGTGGTCGCGCGCCGTGGTGACTCCGAAAAAATGGGGCTTTGCCGTCGAGCAACTGGCCGAGGGCCACTGGAGCTTGCTCGGCCTATGGGGTGAGCCAGGCGCCGTCCACATGGCACTTCTCGATGAAAGCGCCGGGGACATCGGCGTCGTCAGCCTGGAATGCCCCAGTGGCCGCTACCCATCGGTCGGCCGGCTGCATCCGCCCGCATTGCGGCTCGAACGTGCGGCTGCTGACCTGTTCGGGCTCCTGCCACAAGGCGCGCCTGATATGAGACGGTGGCTTGATCATGGCCACTGGGGTGTCAGCTATCCGTTGAGTACCCGCGTCCGGACGTCTGCTGCGACTGCCTTCCCGTACAGTTTCCTGCTTGCCGAGGGGGAGAGCCTGCATCAGATCCCAGTCGGGCCCGTGCATGCCGGCATCATCGAGCCGGGCCATTTCCGGTTCACGGCGAGCGGTGAAACGGTCGTCCGGCTGGAGCAGCGCCTCGGATACGCGCACAAGGGTATAGAAGGCCTGATGGCGGGGTCCGACATCGACCGTGCAGCCAAATTGGCGGGCAGAACCTCTGGCGACAGTACCGTGGCATACTCCCTCGCTTTTGCCCGCGCGGTCGAGGCGGCGCTGGGTGTCCAGGTTCCCCCACGCGCGGTCTGGCTGCGAGCGCTCATGGCCGAGTTGGAGCGCCTGGCCAATCATCTGGGCGACATCGGCGCTATCTGCAATGATGCCGCCTTCGCGCTCATGCATGCCCAGTGTGGGGTGCTGCGTGAGCGCGTATTGCGGGCAAGCGATGCTGCCTTCGGTCACCGTTTGATGCGCGACTGCATCGTGCCCGGAGGCGTGGCAAGCTTCCTGAGCGATGAGGGCACGACAGCGCTCAGGTCCCTGACCGCAGAGATCAGGCAGCGGTTTCCCGCGCTGGTCGAGCTCTACGACAACACGGCGTCGCTGCAGGATCGGACTGTCGCAACTGGCCGGCTGAAGGTGGAACTCGCTCGTCAATATCGCGCCGGAGGCTACGTTGGCCGGGCCTCCGGTCGGGACTTCGATGCCCGACGCAATCTCGCTTATCCACCCTATGGCGAACTCGCCTTCGATGTACCTCTCCTCCAGGAAGGCGATGTGAACGCCCGTGTATGGATTCGTATCCACGAGGTCGAACAGAGCCTGTCTCTGATCGAACAAGTCCTGCGACAACTGCCAGACGGACCGATCCGTGTCGATTTCGCGCAGACAAACCGATCGCATGAAGGCATGGCGCTCGTCGAAGGTTTCCGCGGCGACATTCTGGCCTGGCTGCGCATTGGCAAGGGCGGCTTGGTCGAGCGCTGTCACCTCCGTGATCCGTCATGGTTTCAATGGCCGCTCCTTGAAGCGGCGATCGAAGGAAACATCGTTGCCGACTTTCCGCTGTGCAACAAATCGTTCAACTGCTCTTATTCGGGCCATGATCTCTGAAGGCACGCTGTCATGCGCAAGCTTCTTTTTGAAAGCCTGATACGCCCCCCTCTCACCGAGCGTCCGCCGTTGGCAAGCAGCACGGCAGTCGACGAACTCGCACGCGCGCTCGATGGGGCTGCCCACAAACGATTGGGGCGAAGCCTGTCGATCCGGGCGGTCGATGCCGGTTCCTGCAATGGCTGCGAACTTGAGATGCACGCGCTGAACAACGCCTTCTATGACATCGAGCGTTTTGGGATCCGGTTCGTCGCATCGCCGCGCCATGCTGATGTACTGCTCGTCACCGGGCCGGTCACAAAAAACATGCGCGAGGCATTGAAGCTGACCTACGACGCAACCCCCAACCCAAAATGGGTGGTCGCACTGGGAGATTGCGCAGGCAATGGCGGCTGTTTCTCCGGCAGCTATGCGGTGGTGCGCGGAGTGTCCGAGGCCTTGCCTGTCGATCTGCACATTCCAGGTTGTCCGCCGCCGCCAATCGAAATTCTGAAAGGCCTGCTCGCCTTGCTTGACGGCGTGAATTCCAAGACTGGTGCTGCCCGAAGGTGACTATGTAGAGGCTTTGCCAAGGTTGGCCTTGTCGCTGCATAGATCCAACCGATGAGTAGCCGTGAGTTTAAGGGCATCAGCCAACGTCTGTCCCAAAATTGGAAGGCGCTCGGCGGCGAGAACGGCTAGAACGCCTGCTTTTTCGCCGGCAGCCCAGCGCTTTCGATCGAAGGGGACCGTTCCCTAGTCCGAAATGGTTACTTGCGCTGCAGCTAATGTAGTTACAATCTTGTGCAGTCGGAAGCTGCATGGGCCGGCCAGGCGCGAATACCGCCTTCGCCGGCGTCTCAAGGCAGTCGACCACATTTTTGCGGTGCTCTAAGGGGGAAACAATGAGATTGACGATTGTTTGCGCGGCAATTGTGATTGCCGTATCCACCGCCGCCGTTGCCCACGAGAAAAAGAGAGTGGTCAGTACAGAAGTAACGTCGGCCGGCGCCGACCTGTCGGGCAGCACGATCAAGAAAAACAGGGAAACAAAATTGGATTGCAGTTCAACCGGAACTGTCTCCAGCGCGATTTCGAAAGACAAATCGGAGCCGCGCCTGGGCTATGAAACAGTTAATCCTGCAATCATATCGATCTATTAGCTGAGGAAATAGCAGGCAGGTCTATCGGCGCTCAGGCTTCGGGAGCAGGGCACGAACCGACTCGCGACCATTGCCTGCGGACCATGTTCAAGCATCGATCAAGTCGGACGCTGCCGCGAAATCAGCTGTTAATCGCTTGGTGGCGGCGCTCGGCCTCATTGCGCATGCCTGCGCTCAATGTTTGATGCGGTCACGCATTGCGTACCAAAGCATGCCGAGCACATAGAGCGGGCCGCGCAGCGCCGTGCCGCCGGGGAACGGCAGCGGGCTTAGGGTCGAAAACAGATCGAGCCGCGAAGCATCACCGATGATCGCCTCAGCGAGCAACTTGCCCGACAGCGTCGACAGGATCACCCCCTTGCCCGAATAGCCATGCGCAAAATAGACGTCGCCATAGCGACCGACATGCGGCAGGCGCGATGTCGTCACCGAGACCAGCCCGCCCCAGGCGTGATCGATGCGGCGGCCGCGCAATTGCGCAAAGGTGTTTTCCATGTGCGGCCGCACGAAGCCGGCAATGTCGGCGGGCGGCGACGGCGTATAGCGCTCGCCGCCGCCGAACAGCAGGCGTCCATCCGCCGACAGCCGGTAGTAATTGACGACGAAGCGCGTGTCGGAGACGGCCACATTGCTTGGGATGACGTCGCTCGTGTCGCCCAGCGGCTCGGTGGCGATGATGTAGTTGCCGACCGGCATAATGCGACTGTTGACGCGCGGCTCAAGCCCGTGGAGCAGCGCATCGCCGGCCAGTACGACATGCCTGGCCCGGACCGAGCCTTTGGCCGTCGAAACCCGGGGGGAAGCTTCCCGCTCCAGCCGCAGCGCCACCGAATTCTCGTGGATGGTGACGCCCGCCGCAGCCGCGGCGCGAGCAAGACCGAGCGTGTAGTTCAGCGGATGCATATGGCCACCGAGCTTCTCGTACATCGCGCCGTGATAAGGTGTGTTCACCATTCCGCGCGCCTGCGCTGCCGACAGCATCTCGACATCATGAAAGTTCATCACCGTAGAAAGGCACTCGGCCTCTTCTTCGAGGTCGCGCAGGTCGGAACCGTTGACCGCACCAGCCAGATGGCCGGTGAGCCTGAGGTCGCAATCGATGGCATGGCGCTCGATCAGACCGAGCACGAGGGCCCGCGCCTCGAAGGCGAGATCGAACAGCGCCCTCCCCCGTTCCGGCCCATATAGCTTGACCAGCCCCTTGGCGCCCTTGCGCAGGCCGGGGATCATCTGGCCGCCATTGCGCCCCGACGCCCCCCAGCCGATCTTGCCGCCTTCGAGCAGCACCACCTTCAGGCCGCGTTCGGCTGCATGAAAGGCTGCGGAGAGGCCGGTACAACCGCCGCCGACCACCACCAGATCGGCGTCGACGTCGCCCTGCAGCGCCGGATGGTCCGGAGCCGGATTGGCCGTCGCGACATAGTAGGATTTGCCGATATCCAGGCCGGAGTTGAAGCCCCCAGAATTGAAGCCCATCATCACACCTTGAGCAGCAGATGGTCGCGTTCCCAAGAGGTGACGACGCTCTGGAACAGGTCGAGCTCAACGTTCTTGACGCGCAAATAGGTCTGGAAGAAATCCTCCCCGAGCACCGCCCGAAGCGGATCGCACGCAGCGAAGCGGTCGAGCGCCTCTTCCATGGTTTTGGGCAGCGTGCTCCTGCTGCGATAGGCATTGCCCGACGCTTCCGTCGAACGAGCGATCTTCTTCTCGACGCCGAGATAACCGCAAAGCAGCGAGCCGGCTATCGCCAGATAGGGATTGGCATCGGCGCCGGGCAGCCGATTTTCCACGCGCCGCGCGGTGCGCCCGCCGGTCGGCACACGCAGGCCGCAGGAGCGGTTGTCGTGCGACCACTCGATGTTGGCGGGTGCACTGTGGTTCGGTCGGATGCGGCGGAACGAATTCACGTTCGGCGCAAACAGCGGCATCACCTCGGGAATGTATTTCTGCAGGCCGCCGATGAAATGCCCGAACATCTCGGTGTCGGCGCCGTCACGCCCGGCAAACAGCGTGTTGCCGGCCTCGTCGACGACAGACATATGGAGATGCATTGAGCTGCCGGCTTGTGCGGCTATCGGTTTGGCCATGAAGGTCGCCTGCATGCCACCTTCCTGCGCGGCCTGGCGCGTCATTCGCTTGAACAGCAACACCTTGTCTGCCAGCGGCAGCGCGTCGCCATGCAGGAAATTGATCTCCAGTTGGGCCGTGCCCGATTCATGGATGAGCGTGTCGAGCGGCAGTCCGGCTGCGTCAGCATAGTCATAGAGGCGCCGGATCACCGGCTCGAATTGCTCCAGTGCCGCCATGTCATAGGGATGCTGCACGCTTTCGGAGCGGCCATTGCGCCCGACCGGCGCCATCACCGGCCTGTCGGGATCGGGATTGGGCGCGGTGAGATAAAATTCAAGCTCCGGCGCCACCACCGCCCGCCAGCCGCGCTGGCGATATAGATCGAGCACGGCCCGCAACACGTGCCGCGGCGAAGCCATCCACGGCCGGTCGTCCATGTGGAACGCATCGGCGAAGACATAGGCCTTGCCTGGCCCGCCACCGGGCGCCAGACAGAGTGTTGCGACATCCGGCACCATCCGCATGTCGGGGTCCTGGTAGGCGAACCCCTCGTCGACGGAACCGGAATAGCGGCCGTCGATGCTGACCAGGAACGCGCTGCTCGGCAGATAGAGTGCTCGGTCCTCGATCGCCTTGAGGAACTTGGCCGCTGGCAGGGCCTTGCCGCGCAGCACGCCGTTCATGTCGGGCACCAGGCACTCGACCTCGCTGACAGCGTGAGCGGCCAACCAGTCTTTCGGGTCGTTGGTGCCGTTCATGGTCGAGGCATCGGTTGTTGTGGTGTCAAGCATCAGGTCGGGTCCTTGCGAGAGCGAGAATGGCTTCGGCAGCCACGTCCGTTCCGGGTGTCAGCGCCATACGCACTGCATTCTCCCGGAGGCGTGCGCGCATTGCGGCATCGGCCATCAGGCCAAGAATGCTTCGCGCCAATTCGTCTTCCGTCCAGCCATCGCGGCTGATGTGGCGCCCGACGCCGGTTTCCTCGGCACGTTGCGCATTGTCATGCCCGTCCCAGCAATAGGGCATGACCAGCGACGGCACACCGAAACGCAGTGCTTCGCAAAAGCTGTTGTTGCCGCCATGATGAATGAAGAGGTCGCATTTCGCCACGACCGAAGGCTGTGGAAACCAGGCATCGAGATAGACATTGTCCGGAACGGCGCGATAGCTGTCGCGCAGACCTCCGGCATTGACAATGAAGCGGGCCGGCAGCCTGTCGAAAGCGGCGAGCATGCGCTGGATCAGGCCGACATCCATGGCGCCAAGACTACCGAAACTGACATAAACCAGCGGTCCGCCATTGCGCGGAAAGACCGGCACGTCGAACGGCCCTTCCGAGCGGACGCAGCCTTCGAGATAGACGAAGCTGGCAGGGTCGAGCGGCTCGGCGCGCTGCCTTCGCACAATCGTTGGGGTCAGCAGCAGATTGAGGGCGGGCGAAGGTTCCAGAAAAAGACCCGTCGGCAAGGGCGCAAGACCGGCGTCGGTCCGAAGCCGATTGAAGCGGTCATGGGCCGGAGCGACCGCTGCCAGGTAGCGCGCCTCGAACGCCGCGCGGCTCGGGTCGTCGGCGGCGAGACCGGACAGATAGGGTGGCACATTGGCATCGGGAAGCTCGGTTTCGGCGCAGGAGACGACGCGCACCCACGGGCAGCCGGCTGTCGCCAATGCCGGGAACATGACGACGTTGTCGAGCACCACGGCGTCCGGCTTCAGCCGCGCCAGCAATTGGCGCAGCGGCGCCTCGGCGTTGACCGCAGTGTCTACGATTGCTTGCCAGGTCGGGGCAACGTAGGTTTCGAGCTGATCGATGGGGCTCAGCCTGAAATGCGGCAGATGACGGCGCACGAAGGCCTGCCAGTAGCTCTGGCGTTCGCTGTCGGTCAACGGATCGTCAGTCGGCAACTGGTATTCCTGAAACCCATAGTCGGCGAACACGCCAGAAAAGCCGGCATGGCAGATGAACACCGGACGGGCGCCACGAGCGCGCAGGGCCTGCGCTATGCCAACGCAATTCAGCGCAGCGCCGAAGCTCGCTTCCGGAAACAGTGCGATGGTCGGGCTGCCTTTGCGCATGATCCTCGTTATTCCGGCCGGCTGATCATGCCGAACAGCGCGGGCGCCCCGCGACTGGCCGCCTGCGGTCGCTGGCTGCGTGAAAGCCGCAGATGGACCCGAAGCAGATCGGCTGCAACCTCGTACTGCTGGCTCTCCAGATGGTCGAGTATGGTCAGATGCTCGCGCAATGATTGCTTCAGCCGGAAGACATTGACGCCGGCATACGTTCCCGGCAGCCGGCGCAGCCTGAGATGATCGGCCAACGCCTCGGCGACGAAGCGGTTGGCGGAGCCACCGGCAATCATCCCGTGAAAATCGATGTCCAGCCGTTGGAACTCTCTGGAATCGAATGCCGCGTCGGGCAGAGCCAGCAGCATTTCCATGCCCTGTCGCAAGGCTGCCGCGCGCGTCCCATCCAGCCGGAATCCAGGCGCCAGAAGGGCGGCGGGTTCCAGCAACAGCCGGAATTCATAGCTCTCCCCTTGTGCGCCAGGATCGTCCGGCACTCTCCTGAAAAGCCAGGACTGCCCCGGCGCGCGGTCCAGAAGATTTTCCTCGGCCAGTTTCTTCAGCGATTTTAGTACCGTCCTGCGCTCGGCATTATACCGTCGCATCAGCGCGCCGACGGTGACCGTCTGGTCCAGCCGGCGCGCCGAGCGGTCTCGCAGGATCATGTCGGCAAGTTCATCCTCCTCGGCGCTCGGCAGGTCGGCGGCGACGGTCGCCTGGCTTGTGAGGTCTACGGCCAAGCGATAGCCGGACTCAGCCTCCCATTGAACTACGCCTTTTTCAGTGAGCAGACGCAGCGCGGCCCGCACCGGAGTTCGGGATACATTGCAGAGCGAAGCGATCTGCTGCTCCGGGAGATGAGCGCCGGGTTCAAAGCCGCGTTTCCGGGCCACATCGAGAATGCGCTGTGCCAAGTCGAGATGGTTGGTGCGGGGACGTCGGGCTGCAACTTGCATGGCAATTCTCATGAAGGACGGGCGGCGGAGGTTTGGCCGATTGCCCTTGCGGATGCGATCGGCCGGGATTCACCGTAGTTTGACAAATTATGGATTGACGTACTTTTTTCTGCAATAGTACTGTGAGATCAATCGGCAATAAAAAGACCGGGGAACAGGATCAAAGCGGCTACGGCTGCAAGCGCTGGTCCGACGACTAAGTTCGATGATCAACCAGAATGGGAGTCTGTCATGACCACCACCACCCTGCGGCACCGTCCGTTAAGGAAATCCTTGATCGCACTTGGCCTTGGCCTGACGCTGTCAGCGCCGGCGACTGCCTCCGACCTCGTTATCTCCAACTGGGACGGCTACATGGCGCCGGATGCCATGAAAGCTTTCAAGGCGGCGACCGGTGTCTCCGGTGAAGTCGTGGTTCACGCCACTAACGAGGAGATCATGGGCAAGCTCGTCGCGTCCGGCGGCAAGGGCTATGACGTGGTCTTCGTCTCCTCGCCCTTCGCCGAAGTGCTGAACAAGCTCGGCCTGATCGAGGCGATCGACCATGCCAAGATCCCTAACCTCGCCAATCTCTATCCCGAGGCGGCGAAGCTGCCGCACGACGCCGGCAACAATTTTTCCGTGCCCTACACTTGGGGCACCACCGGCCTTTGCTACCGTTCGGATCTGGTGAAGGCGGAGCCGGTCAGCTGGAACGACCTTCTCGCCCCGTCCGATGCGCTCAAGGGCAAGACGACGATGCTGGCGACCGACCGCTGGCTGCTTGCCGCCGGCCAACTCGCCAAGGGCTATTCGGTGAACGAGACCGATCCGGCAAAGCTCGGCGAAGTCAAGGACCTGCTGATCTCGGCCAAGAAGACTTTGCTGGCCTATGACGACACGACCTTTTATTCAAAGCTGGTCTCGGGCGAGGCGCTGATGGTTCAGGCCTGGGATGGCTGGTGCAATTACGGGATCGCCGAGAATCCACAAATTAAATACACCATACCGAAAGAAGGCTCGGATCTCTGGGTCGATACGATGGTCGTGATGAAGGCATCGGCCAACAAGGACGCCGCCTTCCAGTTCATCAACTTCATGCTGGACGCCAAGAACCACGCCTGGGCGGCCCAGAACATCGACTACAAGGTACCGAACAAGCCGGCTATGGAAAGCCTGCCGGCGGATTTTCTCGCCAAATTTCCCAATATGAGCATGCCGGTGGCAGAGTTGGTCAAGTTCGAGCAGTTGCGCGATGTCGGCGATGCCCAACGCGACTACTCGAAGATCGTCAGCGAAATCAAGGCCGCGCAATAACCGACATCAAAATCAGAGATCCCGGTCGACGGCGGGGTTTTCGCCGCCGACCGTTGAATGCGGTACCGCAATCTTGTCCCAAACAAGACTTCGCTCATTCTTGCTGATGACGCCGGCGCTGGCCTGGCTCACCGCCTTGATGGTCGTGCCATGCGCGCTGGTGCTGGCGCTCGCCTTCTTCCGGCGCGGCATCTATGGCGGCATCGATTACACTTTCACGCTGGAGAATTTCGGGCTGGTGTTCGACCCGCTCTATGCCGGCATCTTCCTCAATTCGGCGCGCATTGCCGGCACGGCAACCCTGGTCGCGGTGGTGATCGGCTATGCCGCCGCCTATGCGACCGCGGCAGCACCCCGGCAACTGCAGCCGGTGTTTCTGTTCTTTGCCGTCTTGCCCTTCTGGTCCAACTACCTGATCCGTACCTATGCCTGGATCGTGCTGCTCAACCGCGAAGGGCTGATCACACAACTGCTGCGCTGGTTCGGCTACACCGGCGAGCCGCCGTCGATGCTTTATACCGAAGGCGCCGTCATCGCCGGTCTGGTCTACAACTATCTGCCCTTCGTCATCCTGGCCTGCTACACGCCGCTGTCGCGGCTCAATCCGGAGCTCGCAGAGGCCTCGCGCGATCTCGGCGCGTCGGCCGTGACCACATTTCGCCGGGTCATCCTGCCACTGACCGTGCCGGGTATCGCCGCCGGCGCTGTTTTCGTCTTCGTGCTGTCGATCGGCAATTTCGTGACCCCTGCTCTGCTCGGCGGTGGGCGCTTCCAGATGATCGGCAATGTCGTCTACGAGCAGTTCCTGACCGCCAATGACTGGCCCTTCGGTGCGGCACTGGCAATGGTGCTGATCGCCATCATGCTGCTGGTGCTGACGGCGCAGGCCCTGGCTGCTGATCGCGCCTCGGGCCGTGCCGCCGAAGCGAGAGGAGGCGCCGATGGGTGAGCGCTCCCTCGCCACGAGGCGCGCGCTCTGGCTCGTGCTTTCACTGGTCCTGGCCTTCCTCTACATCCCGATCGCCGTGCTGGTGGCGCTGTCGTTCAACCAAGGCGGGCTGCCGACCGTCTGGTCGGGCTTTTCGCTGAAATGGTATGTCTCGCTAATCGGAAACGCCGCAATCCTTTCTGCCGCGCTCAACACATTGATCGTGGCGCTTGTCTCGACCGCCATCGCCACGCTGCTCGGCACGCTGCTGGCGATCGGCGTCGAAATACGCCGGCAATACGGCAAAGGTCTCGAGGCGCTGATCTTTGCGCCGATGATCATTCCCGACATCGTGCTGGCGATCGCGCTGCTCAGCTTCTTCTCGATGCTTGATCTCACCTTGGGCCTGCACACCATCATCCTCGCCCATGTCGTCTTCAATCTCGCCTTCGTCTGCTCCGTGGTGCGCGCGCGGCTGAAAAGCTTCGACTGGTCGATCGTCGAGGCCTCTGCCGATCTCGGTGCTTCCGCGCTCACGACATTTCGGCGGGTGATGTTGCCGGTGATCCTGCCTGCCGTCGTCGCCGGCGCGCTGCTCGCCTTCACCCTTTCGGTCGACGAATTCATCATCGCCTTCTTCACCGCCGGCGCCGGCCGCGCCTCGACCACGCTGCCGATGCAGATCTATTCGATGATTCGCTTCGGCATCACGCCGGAGATCAATGCCTTGGCGACTATCGTCATGGCGGTCTCAATCACCGCGCTGACCCTGTCGCAGCGGCTCAACCGTGGGGTGATCGGCCAATGAACGAGCCCCGCACGCTGCTGGCGATCGACAACGTGTCGAAGAAGTTCGGCCGGGTGACGGCGGTCGACGGCGTTTCGCTGGATATCCGCGAGAACGAGTTCTTCGCTTTGCTTGGACCTTCGGGCTGTGGCAAGACAACGCTGCTGCGCATGCTGGCCGGCTTTGAGACGCCCAATGACGGGCGCATCCTGCTCGACGGCCGCGACATCGCCAGGACCCCGCCCAATAAGCGGCCAGTCAATCTGATGTTCCAGTCCTATGCGCTGTTTCCGCATATGAGCGTCAGGGCCAATGTTTCCTACGGCCTCGAAATGGAACGCTTGCCTGCAAAGGAAATCCGCTCCCGTGTCGACGCCATTTTGGCGACGACCGAACTCGTTGCCTTCGCCGACCGCAAGCCGGAGCAATTGTCCGGCGGCCAGAAGCAGCGCGTCGCGCTTGCCCGAGCGCTGGCCAAGCGACCACGGCTGCTTCTGCTCGACGAGCCTCTCGGTGCGCTCGACAAGAAATTGCGCGGGGCCATGCAACTCGAGCTGAAGCGGCTGCAGCACGAGGTCGGCATCACCTTCGTCATCGTCACCCATGATCAGGAGGAATCGCTCGTCATGGCCGACCGTATGGCAGTGCTCAGGGACGGCAAGCTGCTGCAATGCGATACACCCCATGCGGTCTACGAGCATCCGGGGGACCGTTTCGTCGCCGACTTCATCGGCGTCATGAATTTCGTACCGGGCAAAGCCGCCGGCGATGGCGTGCTGGCAAGCAACGGCATGCGGATCGCCGGCGATGTTCCCGCAACAATTTCGCCCGGCGCTGCGGCGGTAGCTTCAGTGCGGCCCGAACGCATCCGGCTGTTCCCGTCGGCAGAAACGGCCAACCGTATCTTCGGCGCGGTCGAGGCGCTGGCCTATCAGGGACTCGATCTGCAGCTGCACGTCCGCACCGCCCTGTCGCCAAAGCCGTTCCTGGTGCGCGTCACCGCCGACGCCGCCGACCGCCGCCCGGTCTCGTCGGGCGATACAGTCGAGCTCGGCTGGGATGCGGCTGACGTCAGAATTTTCGCGGATTGATCGAAGGAGAACCTCTCATGGCGCAGAAGACGATCGCGTTCTTTCCGGAGGCCGCCTATGGCCCCGCGCTCAATTCCGTCGGCATAGCCCAGGCGATCGAGGCGCGCGGCCACAGAGCGGTGTTCCTGTCGGACCCCGGTTTCGTCGACGTCTACAAGGGCTACGGCTTCGAGGCTCATCCGGTGAACCTGTCCGAGCCGATGCCGCCGGAACAGATGGCCAAGTTCTGGGAAGACTTCATCAATGGCCACATCCCGAACTTCCGCAAATCGCCCTACGACCAGGTCGACAATTACGTGAAGGATTGCTGGACGGCGATCGTCGATAGCGCCAAATGGGCTGAGAAGGATCTGCCTGGCGTGCTTGCGACGATCAAGCCTGACGTCATCTGCGTCGACAACGTCATCCTGTTCCCGGCGATCAAGCAGTATGGCAAGCCCTGGGTGCGCGTCATCTCCTGCTCGGAAAACGAGATCGAGGACGAGGACATCCCGCCACATCTGTCCGGCTGCGGCGAGAACGACCACGCCTGCCATCGGCGTTACCGCGACCGTTTCAACGCCGTCATCAAGCCGATCCATGACGACTTCAATGCGTTTTTGAAAGCGAACAACGAAGCGCCGTATCCGATCGGCCAGTTTTTCGAGGCCTCGCCGTACCTCAATCTGCTGCTCTATCCCGAGGCGGCGAAGTTCAAGCGCCGCTATCCGCTTGACCCGGCAAAATTCCAATATCTGGAAGGCTGCGTGCGGCAGGAGAAGCCCTACACCGTGCCGGTTTTTGCGAAGAATAATGACGGGCCGCTGCTCTATGTTTCCTTCGGCAGCCTTGGCGCCGGCGATGTCGATCTGCTGAAGCGCATCGTCGCAATGTTGGGCAAGACGGGCTACCGGGCGCTGGTCAATGTCGGCGGCTACAAGGAGCAGTACGCGCAAGTGCCCGAAAACGTCATCGTCGAGAGCTGGTTCCCGCAGCCATCGGTCATCCCGCAGGTCGATGCGGTGATCCATCATGGCGGCAACAATTCGTTCACCGAGTGCCTGTATTTCGGCAAGCCGGCGATCATCATGCCCTACGTCTGGGACGGCCACGACAATGCGACGCGGGTCGAGGAGACCGGCCACGGCTTCGGCATGCCGCGCTACGACTGGAGCGACGCCGAGCTCATCGCCAGGATCGAAACCTGCCTGACCGACCCGGCAATCAGGGCCAAGCTGGCCAAGACGTCGGCCCAGATGCAGTCGCAGAACGGCCCGGAGAAAGCGGCTGCTTTGCTGGAGAAATTGCTGTGATCTCTGCCCCACACCTCCACCAAGCCTCGACCCGCACCGACCTCGTCGACTGGGGCACCCAGCCCGACGCGCTGGAAGGCGCTTCGCACTCCACCGGCAGGCTGGTGCACAAAGGGCGGAACAACCAGCCGGAATCCGGCATCTGGGTCTGCACGCCCGGTCGCTGGCGGCTGGCGATTCCGCGCGACGAATTGTGCCATTTCGTTGCCGGCCGTGCGACCTACAGATCGGTCGACGGCGAGGTGATCGAGGTATCCGCCGCCATGGTTGTCATGTTCCCGGCCGGTTGGACCGGCGAATGCACCGTCCACGAGACCATCCGCAACGTTTACATGCTGGCCTAAAGCCGGCCACTGGAGCTCCCGACATGCCGACACCGATCATGAAATCGCCGCTCGCCCTCACCGACCTGGTCGACTGGGGCGTCATCCCCACCCTGATCGACGGCGAATCCCGCACTTCCGGCAAGCTGCTGCACAAGGGGCCGGAGGGCCGCTCCGAATGCGGACTGTGGGTCTGCACGCCGGGCAAATGGCACTGCCACGTCGCCCGCGATGAGTTCTGCCATTTCCTCGAGGGACGCTGCACCTATGTCCACGAATCCGGCGAGGTGATCGAGATCGAACCGGACACCGCAGCGTTCTTTCCGCAGGACTGGAAAGGCGTCTGCACCGTCCACGAGACCATCAAGAAAGTCTACATGATCCGCTGAACCTTCTCGATAATTCTACCCTACCGGACACCTGACGCCGTTTTCTCCGCTTCCGATGCTCATGGACTTTAACCTCCGCTCCGCTTCGGTTCTCGAAAACCACGCCGCCTGTCTCGGCAGGGTGAATTCTCAAAAAGGTTCCGTGCACACGGGAGGACAGAATGGACTTTTCACCTGACCGGCCGATCTTCTTCGTCAATCCGGATTATCGGCCAATGACCGGTGCGGCAAAACCGGTGATCGATCCGGCGACGCTCGAAACCGTCGGCGCGATCACCGCAGCCAGCGACGGCGAGATCGACGCCGTGCTCACCGCGGCGACCAAGGCGCAAACGGCCTGGAAAAAGCTCGACGCCAAGAGCCGCGCCAGGCATCTGCACGCTGTCGCCAACGCCATCGAGGCGGCCGACTTCCTGCACTGCGCCGAGCTGATGGTGCGCGAGATGGGCAAACCCTATCCGGAGGCGATCGGCGAGATCGCCAATTGCGCGCCGATCTTCCGCTATTACGCCGAAATGGCGCGTGACGACGCCGGCAAGATCGCCGGCACGACGCAGGCCGGTTCGTTCCAGTATGCCCGCTACGAGCCCTGCGGCACGTCGGTGCACATCATGCCTTACAATTTTCCGATCCTGTTGATGTGCTGGACCGTCGCCGCCTCGCTTGCCGCCGGCAATGCCTGCGTGATCAAGCCCGCCGAAGCGACAACATTGTCGACGCTGGATTACATGACCGTGTTCCGCTCCCTGCCGGAGGGCCTGGTTTCCTGCATGCCAGGCGGAGCAGCAACGGCGCAGGCGCTGATCGCCTCGGACCGCACGCATGCGGTTGCTTTCACCGGTTCGGTCGCCGCCGGCAAGGCTGTCGCCGTCGCATGTGCAGAGCGCATGAAGCCTTGCGTTATCGAGGCCGGCGGCAGCGATCCCCTGATCATCAGCCAACACGCCCCATTGGACGTGGCGGCTGCCGGCAGCGTCACGGCTGCCTTCCATCTCACTGGCCAGGTCTGCACTTCGGCCGAACGGTTCTTCGTGGTTGATGCCGTTCACGACCGCTTCGTCGATCTGTTTGCCGAGAAAACGCGCGCGCTGCGTATCGGCAACGGCCTCGACAAAACCGAGATCGGACCGCTGGTCAGCGAGGCCGCGCGTGCGAAGGTCATCCGGCTGGTCGACGATGCGATCCGCAGCGGTGCCAAAGCGATCACCGGCGGACGCATTCCGCCGGCACATAATGTAGGCTGGTTCTACGAGCCGACCATCCTGACCGGCATCACCGCCGATATGGCAATCGTGCGCGAAGAGTGTTTCGGGCCGGTCGCCGCAATCTGCCGGGTCAAGGATTTCAACCAGGCGATAGAGCTTGCCAACGACAGTCCCTTCGGTCTCGGCGCCTCGGTCTTCACCACCGATCTTGCTGAAGCGCATGAGGCCGCGGAGCGGCTCGAGGCCGGCATGATCTGGGTCAACAATCCGCTGATAGACAATGACGCGTTGCCGTTCGGGGGCTGGAAGGCTTCGGGCCTCGGCCGCGAGCTCGGCCGCCAGGGTCTGGATGCATTCCGCCGCTCGAAGATGGTCATCATCGACCACAGACCGGAGATTCAGGGCTGGTGGTATCCCTATCCTGACAGCTGGTTCCGCGAGGCAGGCGGGCGCAAGCATGTTTGACACGACTATCTTCGGGCGTGCTGCTAGCTAAGTGTTTAGGATATCCGCCTCCGCCGAATGCAGCTATATCGGGCGTGGCGCTGTAGCCGAAGGCTGGTGAGATCGGAATCAGAAAGGCCACCTGCGCTCAACGGCCATTCGCCCGGCGGACCCGCCAGATGACATTACCGACGTCGTCGGCGACGAGCAGTGCGCCAGTCTGATCGATAGCGACGCCGACCGGCCTGCCCATCGCCTCGTCATTACGCCCGATGAAGCCAGTGAGCACATCTTCCGGAGGACCGCTCGGTTTGCCACCATGGAACGGCACGAAGATGACCTTGTAGCCGCTATGCACGCTTCTATTCCACGAGCCGTGCTGGCCGACGAAGGCGCCGTTGCCGTAGGCCGGACCGAGCCGCGCGCCTTTGGAGAAGGTCAGTCCCAGCGAGGCGGTATGAGAGCCCAGGGCGTAATCGGGCTTGATCGCTGCCGCCACGAGATCGGGGCGCTGCGGCTTGGCACGTTCGTCGACGTTCTGTCCGTAGTAGCTGTAGGGCCAACCGTAGAAAGCGCCGTCACGAACCGAGGTCATATAATCCGGCACAAGGTCGTCGCCGATCTCGTCACGCTCGTTCACGGCGACCCAAAGCTGGCCAGTCTCAGGATTCCAGGAGAGCCCGTTCGGGTTGCGCAGGCCCGAGGCGAAGACCCGAGTGCCGCGGGTAGACCGATCCACTTCAAGGACAGCGGCGCGGTTCTTCTCCGCGGCTATGCCGTTTTCTCCAACGTTGCTGTTGGAACCAACGGTGACATAGAGCTTGCGTCCATCCGGAGTTGCGATCACGTCCTTGGTCCAATGATGGTTGAGGTCCCCGGCCGGCAAGTCGATGATCTTTTCCGGCGACGTGCTGACTCGGGTCTGGCCATTGGAGTAGGGGAAAGCGACGAGCGCGTCGGTATTCGCGACAAAGAGTTTGCCTTTGGACAGCGTCATGCCGAAGGGCGAATTGAGGCCTTCTGCGAACGTCGTGCGCACATCCGCAATGCCGTCGCCATCGGTGTCGCGCAGGAGCGTGATGCGGTTGGCGCTTTTGGTCGCGGCGCCAGCCCGCTTCATAGCCAGGTCCATGAAGACCTTTCTAAGACTGAAGCCTTCATCATGCTTGGCAGGGGCATTGGTTTCAGCAACCAGCACGTCGCCGTTCGGAAGCACATGTAGCCAGCGCGGATGGTCGAGGCCTGTAGCGAAGGCGTTCACCGTCAGCCCCTTCGCCGGGGTCGGCATACCTTCTTTCTGCCAGCCTTTCGCCTCGGCGATGTTAACAGTCGGGATCAGCGTCGGTCTTGGTTTCGGTAAAGTGGGGTTGGGGCCATAGCCGGTTATTGCCCTGGTTTTTTGCGCCGGAATGCCAGCGCAGCTTGCCATGACGGTGCCCAACACCGCTACGAGTACGCTTCCTCGGAAGCCGGCATGCATCGGACGTCCTCCGCATGGATCTGTGTCGCGCTCTTTGTGTAAACGGAAGTCAGTGGCTTATTCTTCCAATTGCTTCGAAACAGCGGCGCTCGTGATCCTAGGAACCAGGAATTCGCGACAGATCTGCTCTCGGTAGAAATATGGCGCGAGAAGATTCTGGCAACCGCGCGAATATCTGTCGCGCGATATGAATCTCACATTCGTGTCGCGCGAAATCGATACGGCTTGCGCTTTTCGGTATCGAGTTGCTCATGGGCCAACATGCGTTCGAATGGAAGGAGACCGTGAACGGCGGGACCCACAATGACCCACCGATTGCGCCAGCTGGTGAAACAGCTGTTGTTGCTGCTTAGCAAGACGCTGCCAATCTGCTAAAGTCTGCGGTGGGAGGAGACGGATATCCAATCGCTGCCGATAGCACATCCAAGTGTAGCGAAGGCGACACCCGGCGCATCACTTCCGCTCGCCTATTCCCTCGCGACGCTCTGCTGGCTCCTGTCGGCCGGCGTCTATATCGCCGCCAAGTGGGTTGCCCCCGAGATGCCGCCTTGGGCGCTCTGCTTCTGGCGGCTGACGCTCGCGTGCGCGATCCTGCTGCCGATCGTCCATCGTCATCACGGGGCAATGCTCGTGCTGATCCAATCCCGGGTGATCGAGGTGCTGGTCATCGGCACTATCGGGCTAACCTTGTGTCAGGGCATGATCTACACAGGCCTCAACTACACCAACGCGACAACCGCCGGCATCATCATGGCGCTGTCGCCGATCATGACCATGGTGCTTGCCCGCTTCGTGCTCGGCGAGCCCCTCGGTGTCTGGAAAGCGCTTGGAGCGCTGGTCGCTCTGGCCGGGATGGTGGTGATCGTGGCGCGCGGCGACCTTGCCGCGCTGATGCAGCTGCAGTTCAATCCCGGCGAGTTGTGGATCGTCGGCAGCGCGTTTTGTTGGGGCCTCTACACCGTGCTGCTGCGTCGCGCCAAATTCGCTATCGAGCTTCTGCCGATGGTGGTCCTGCTGCTGGGAGCCGGCGCGCTGGCCGCACTGCCCTTCTATCTCTGGGAACTGTTTTCCGGGGATCGTTCGGCGCTGCATGCGAACGGCCTTCTGGCTCTCGCCTATGTTGCCGGCCCCGGCGGCGCTCTGATGTACTATCTCTACAACCGTAGCGTCGAGACGCTTGGTGCGGGGCGCGCCAGCATGCTGCTCTATCTCCAGACCGCCTTCGTCGCCGTTCTCGCTTATCTGGTCCTTGGCGAAAGCTTGCACGACTACGATCTCGCCGGCGCCGCCTTCATCATCGCCGGCCTGCTGCTCGCCACCGCGATCAAGCCGAGACAGCGCACGGTGCGTGTCGCGTAGTGAACCCCAGCATAGCCGCTTCGGCCAGCAACTCGTAAGTCTTTGATAGTCCCTTCGGCCGGAGCGGCCCATGACATTGAATGCGGCGCGTGTTGGATCGCCCTAACATCTTCTCTGCGGGAATACCGCGCCATGGCCGCGTCGAGCGGTGATCAATGCCGTTCAGCCACCATGCCAAAGGGAGACGGCTCTCGTGCCCGCCCATCCTCGAGCTCGAGCATCGAATCGAAATAAGTCTTCCAGCGCGTATCATGGGTCACAACGCAGATCGCGACATTGCGGGTGTCCGCCAGATGCCTGAAAACTTTCATCACCATCTCCGCCCGTGTACCATCCAGTGCGGCGGTAGGTTCGTCGGCCAGAATAACGGTGGGATCGTTTGCCAAGGCCCTGGCGATTGAAACGCGCTGCTGTTCGCCGCCGGAAAGTTGGGAAGGATAGTTGGAGCCGCGATGTTCGATGCCCAACGCGGCGAGAAGCCGGCTGGCTCGCGCCTGCGCCTGCTGGCGACCGACATCGTTGACCTGCATGGCGATGGCAATGTTTTCGGCGGCCGTGAGAAAGGGAATCAGGTTCGCTTTCTGGAACACAAAGCCAAGATGGGTCCGCCTGAAGGCTCGTAGCTCGTTGAGCTTCGCACCGGGACGCGAAATCACCTTGCCGTCGAACAGAACCTCTCCCGTGGTCGGTGTCTCCAGCAGACCGGCGATCATCAGCAGCGTCGTCTTGCCGGAGCCGCTGGGCCCGACGATGCCGGTAACATTGCCGGGGCTCAAGGTCAGCGAACCTGCCGCCAGCGCGGTGACCGGCGAGCCGCCGCTCTCGTAGACCTTGCTGGCGTTCCGAACCTCCAGCGTGGCGAGGCGGCGCTTCGACATCAGGCCAACACTTCCTGGGCGCGGACCGCGAGCGCGCGACGAATCGCAAACCAGCTGGCCGCAAGGCTGAGTGCCATCAGCACGAACGACAACACGCCAAGATCGGATTCGGTGATCAGCACAGTTCTCGGAAATCTCGGATAGATCGTAAACGAGATGGCTATGGCCAGAACGAGGCTGCAAAAGCCGATCAACCCCGCCTGCTGCGCAATCATGCCGATGATCACCCGGTCACGGGCGCCGATCAGCTTCAGAAGTGCTATCTGCGCGACCTTCTCGATCGTCATCGTATAGATGGTCAGTGCTATGACGGCGCAGCAGATCAGCAGCGTCATCGTCGTGAAAGCCAGGATCTGGACGCGGAGCTTGCCGAGGCGGCCGTCCAGCAGAAGCATTTCCTGGTCCTGCTGCGTGAGGACCTCGACGTCGCCCCAGCGTTTGATCGAGTCACGCACGACCTCCTTGTCAGCGCCCGGTAGAGTTTCGACGATGACCGCAGCGACACTTCCGGTCTCGTCGCCGAGACCCATGCGCGTCTTGCCCTTGGCCGCACGGTTGAGGAGGATCGCCTCGCTGGGCAGCAGTTGGTTGATGACCTGCGCGTCCGGGATGGTGACGAACAACAATCCGTCGCCACCCATGTCGACCTGCCCGGTCGACACGCCGACAATCGTATAGCTATCTCGTCCAAGCCGGATCTCGTCACCCACGACCAGGCCTAGAGTCTTGTCGGCTATGGCCTCGTAGCGATTTGATTGGAAGTACCGGCCGGCGATCAACGGTATCCAGCTGCCACTGTCGCTTGGATAGTCCACACCCGTGACCGACATGCGCAGCGGAAGCCCGTCGATTTCGAACTGCTGGTTGTATTGGATGAACCGCCGCGTTGCGGCCACACCGGCCACACCGGCCACGCGGCGATCGAGATTGGCCGGAACGGCGGAAGATTCGGCGAACGGTCCGGACTTTCCCCCTTCGACGACCCAGAGGTCGGCACCAATGCCGTCGATCACGATCAAGGCTTCGTAGACGATACCGCGATACATGCCCAGCATGCCGATCGTCGCCGCCATCAGCAGGCCGACGCCGAAAACGGTCAGGATGAACCTCAGCAGGTTATGCCTGATATCTTTGACCGCGAGATTCACCTGCCCAATGCCTGGAGGTTAACCGCCTGGTACTGGAAGCGGCCTGTCGGACTGAGTACGACGTCGCCGACCTTTAGCCCGCGCGTGATCTCGATATCGGTGCCGCTGGAGTAGCCCAGTGAAACAGGTGCCCAATAGGCCCGCCCGTCATGTGCAATCCAAAGACCCACCCGTCCCTGGTTTCTCGCCAGGAACCGCTGTGGCACCGCAATACCTGGTGACGGCGATTCCGCTTGGATGGTGACACTTGCACGCTGACCCACAGCCCAATTCGCCGGCACCTGACGCAATTTAAGATCGACCGTGAACTCGCGCGTCTCTTGATCGACCTGCCGGCCGATCCGCGCAATGGAAGCAGCGTAGGGCCGTTGCGGATCCGATGAGAAGGTCACCTTGGCTACTTGCCCCGGCCGAAGCGACCCCATCGCGGATTCGTCGAAGCGTGCCATGACCAGCAATGACGTCGGGTCGACGATCTGCATCAGTTCGACGCCGGGAGAAAGCAGGTCCCCCACCGTGCGGCTGCGGGAAACCACCACCCCGTTGACAGGCGAGCGTATCGAGGTTTCGCCGAAACGGCTCCGTATCTGCTCGACCTCGGCGGAGGCGGCCGCGGCTTGGGCCTTTGCGCGCTCGATGCTAGCGGTCGCTCGCGCCAATGCGGCCTCGGCTTGCTTCTGGGTGCCTTCGAAGAGGTCGAACTCGGCCTGAGAAATCGATTTGCTGGCGAGCAGGCTCTTCCTGCGATCCAGATCCGCCTTTGCAGTACGGGCGGCGATAGCCAGCCGGTCACGCTCCAATTCGGCCTCGAGCACGCTCTCCGCCGCGGCCCGGTCGTTGGCGACCGCGGCGGCAAGCTGATACTCGATTTCAGTCGCGTTTAGCGTGGCGAGGATATCGCCGGTCTTTACCTCGTCATTCCGGTCGACGCGAACGTCGGCCAGGAATGCCTGGATCCTTGCCGTCACGACGACCTGGTTGGTTGCACCAAGGAGGCCGGGTCCGGCGATTTCACGCGCGATCAGCCTTCGCTGGGCGACATAGGACTCCACCTGAGCAGGCCAGATATACCATCCGGAAAAGAGCCCGACTGCCGCCAGAACGGCAAACAAAATTAAGATGAAGCGAATCACGTGCCTTTACCTGCACCGGCTTCCACCGGCCCCGCTGACCCTGAATCGACGCATCGCTATATCGCCGCCTGCTCGGCGGCATCGACCGCTGGTTGCCCGGCCAACAGCCGTTCGATTACGTCCCTCAGGATATCTTCTGCTTCCGCACGGTCATAGCCCAATTGGTCGAATATCAAGGTCAGACCAAGACCGTTTGCGGTCGGAAAGGTACGCAGATCCATCTCGCTGGTACGTGGTTTTTCTCGTCGCATATCAGGCAGGGGCGTCACTTTGAACATGCCGAGATCAAGTTCGCCACTGGCATGGGCCCTTTGAAGCGGGGCCGACTGCGTGGCCCGTGTCCATCTGTCGACCGTTTGGGTGCCGGCGACGAAGAGCGAAGTATAGGACCCCTCGGCCACGACATCGTCATGAACGTCTCCGAAGTAGTTCGAATCCATGAAGGGCGCGAACTGGATAGCCTCTTCGATCCCTTCTCCGAGCGAGCCGGCTAACGCTTCGATTGTCTCGGACCGAGACAGCCGCACGCGTACGGGGACGTCCGAGGCGACGAAATTGACATAGTTCTCCAGCCGCCGGTCGTGGCGCAAGGCTGCTGGAACCTGCATCACCATGTCGTCCACGCCGCCGCGCGCCCCGATGGTCTGCGCAAAAGCCGCGATGATCATAGCCGTTTCCGTCGTGCCGGCTGCCCTGGCACGCTTGCGCAGCGCATCCTGCTGGTCGCCGGCTATTGAGAGCGTCACGTCGTCGCTAAGGCTGCAATCGATCAGATTGACATTCGTCCGCCGGCCTTTCGCCTTGCGCCCGAGATTGGGAATTTGCGGCAAGGGCTCGGCGAATACCTTGCGCAGGAATGCGTCACGCCGTTCGAACGAACCGGGTTTTCCAACATGGTCGAAATCCCGGATAAATCGGTCGATACTCATTTCCACTGGATCAAGAGGCAGGCCGAGATAAGCCTTGACTGTTTCCTCGACGATGAGGCCGAGGGAATAGCCGTCAATGACGAGATGATGTGCCTTGGCGACGATAAGGTCGCTCTCGGAGCCGAACCGGATGACGGTGACACGGAACATCGGCGCCTGGATATCTATGCCTTCTTGCGCGAGTTCGGTTGCGCGCTCCAACGCTTCGGATTCGTCGGCGACCTGCTCGACCCTGAAGAAATCGGTCGGCGTCCTTTCCAGATACGCGCCGTATCTAGCCCCCTTGCGGAAGAACCGGGTACGCATCACCTCGTGGCGCGCCATGACCGTTTCGATCGCTCGTCTGAGACGATCGGCGTCCATTTGCGGCCGGATCTTGAACTCCTTGCTTACAATGAATGCGGCGCGCGCATGCGAAGTCGCGTCTGGATGTTCCTGGAAACGCAGTAATCCCATTTGCGTGCTGGTTACTGCTATCTCTCTTTCGACGTTGGGCACGCCGTCGAGCGGCGAGCGATCGACATCCTGGCCTCCACTCGGCTGACCGGACCACTCGCGCAGCCTCCAGCCCATTGCGATGGGCACCAGGCGGCCTGACGTTTCGAGCTCGGAGGAAAGGTCGTCGAGAAATTGATCGAGTAGCAACCGCGCTGTTGCTTCTTCGACGACGTCGAGATCCACGGTCAGCCGGCAGACAACGCCGGCTTCGCAGGTCGCTGCGGACAGTTGAATCTCGTGCGCGGATGCGGGGATCGCATCGAGAGGATGGTCCAAGGCGGCGAGCGCCGTAACTTGGCTGCCATCGAGAAAAGCGAAGCCGAATTGGCGCAGCGAAACATGGCGAAGGCGCAGATCCTCTTCAAGCGCCAGTTCCAGGGACGACGTATCCATTGACCGATGCGCGTGGCCGTTTGCGTCGGCACGCTCGACCTTCCTCAGCAGATCGTAACCGGGTTCATTCATGGCTCGCAGGACAATCGGATAGGACCCATCCAAGGGGCCTATCAATCCGTTTGGTGCTCCCTCCCCGCGCTCGCAATACCAGCGGTCGACGACGATTGATTGGAGCGAGAGGCGGTTTGCCAAGGCCTTGGCATAGGCGGTCAGAAAGCGCGTGGCCGGCAACTCCGATCTCGACGCGAATGCTGCTGCGGGAAGCGTGATCTCCAGCAACCCGACACGGCCCCTGTTCGTCCCCATACCGGTGGGAGACGCGGCACGACTGCGGCCGGGGATCGGTGCGATCGCAGGCGCGTGGTGAAGGATCTCCTTCCAATAGGAGAGATCGCGACGATACTCGCTCGATCCGGGCACCGGATGAGCTGAGCGCGCATAGTCGGTAAAACTAGGCCCTGCTTCGACCGCTTCCGCTTCGCCTTGCATAAGCTGCGCGAGCAAAAGATGAACCGACAACGTGTCGGCAGCCGCGCGATGAGCCCGGATTTGTAGCTCGTGACCGCCATCCTGCCGCTGCCACACGCCTATCCGCCATAGCGGACCAGGCAGCGCCACACCGCCCAAACGACCGCCCGGCGAAAGCACTTCAACAACAGGTTGAGCCTCGAAGTCGATCTCCACGGCGCCGGACGTCGATATTGCACCCGTCATCCGGAGCGCGTCGTGTCTCTCGACCAGTCGCGCCAATCTTGCCGCAAGCGCGGCCAGCGACACGCCAGGCTCAATACTCGTCTCGACCAGGATCTGATTGTCCGCCTTTGCGACGGCCGACGACATCGGCCGTCCATCCAGCATCATCGCATTGATCTGGCGTCCAAGAAGCCGGAAGGCTTCTTGCGCTGCAACACCATCGGAACTCGCTTGTGCGGCCAGGACCTGCAAGGCGGACGCCTTCAGCTTCACCTCAAAAGCGAAAGCAACAAGGCGCGACAGTCCCGCGATTGTCGGCGCTTGCAGGAACTTGGCGACAGGGATGTCGACTTCGACCTGAGCCTCGACGCGGTTTTTCAGTTCGAACGATGAGAGGGAGTCGAGACCGAGCTCACTGAGCTTGCGGTCATCCGCCAAGGCGCTTGCCTCGACCTTGAGGACTTTCGCCACTTCGCGCCGGATCATGTCGGCGAGCAGGTCGTCCCACGCCTCGCGTGGCGCAGCTGCAAGCTCGGCCTGAATGCGAGACCGCCCTCCGGTTCTGTCTCCAAGCAGCGGCGAAATCCTCGGATTCGTCGCTGCGCCGGGGTTCGTGCGTGCGATCGCAGCCCAGTCGATATTGGCAAAGCCGAGATTCTCCGATCTGGCGCGCACAAGATAGGACAGGGCCGCCGCCGCTTCAGAATCCTGAACTGGCTTGATGCCGACGCTATCGAGATAGTTGGTCATTGCTTCCGACCTGGCAACGAATCCACTGCCGGCGATCATGCCCCAGGCGGTGGACGAGCCGGCCAGGTTGCGACCCCTGCGGTACGTGGCGATTGCGTCCAAAACAGAGTTGGCAGCTGTGTAGTTGGCCTGCCCAGACGAACCGATAACCTGCGCGATCGAAGAGAAATTCACGAAGAAATCCAGCGGGATATCGTGTTCGACAACGGCGACATGCAAGTTCCACCCGCCGGCTATCTTCGGCCTCAGCACGCGGTCGATCTTGCCTGCATCGAGCTGCGAGACGAAAGCGTCCTCGATCACCGCGGCGCCATGCACGATACCGCGCAGAGGAGCGTCACCCCCAGCATATTCGCCGATCAGCCTGCCGACGGCGGTAGCATCGGTCACGTCCAGCGCGGCGCGAACGATGCGCGTGCCACCTTGCTCCATGATTTCGATGGCCACAGCCGCTTCGGCATCTGGAACACCGCTTCGATTGGCAAGGATGATGGTTCCCGCGCCTTTCTGACTGAGCCACTCGGCGATCGCAACGCCAAAGCCCTTGAGCCCACCGGTGACGAGGTAGGAAGCCTGAGCGGAGACGGCGAACTGTGCGCCGAGATCAAGTTCGATGTCCACGGAAGGTTCGTCGAAAGTGACGATCACCTTGCCGATGTGCAGCGCTCGCGAAAGCATGCGCATGGCTTCCGCCGCGCGCGACGCCGGGAACCGGGTCGCCTCCAGCGGCTTATAGACGCCGGCGGCAACCTTAGCCTCCACCTCCGCCAGCAATTGCCTGAAGAGGCTCTCCTTCTCGACGGGGAGCGTCGAGAGATCGATGACCGAATAGGCGTTGTTGCGATAAAGCGAGCGAAGCCCGATCGGCTTGTCGTCGGCGAGATCGCGCTTGCCGATTTCGACCATCCTGCCGAAGGACGCCAAGCACTCCAGACTCTTGTCGATGCCGTTGCCAGACAGCGCGTTCAGCACCACGTCGACGCCGCGCCCACGCGTCAGCGAACGCACCTCGTCCGCGAAATCGAGCGCGCGAGAGTTCATGACCTTATCCACGCCCCATTTCTTCAGGAAGGCGCGTTTTGTGTCGCTGCCTGCAGTGCCGAAGACTCGAGCCCCCACATCATGCGCGACCTGGATGGCGGCGAGGCCGACACCGCCCGAAGCCAGATGGATGAGCGCGGTTTCGTCCTGTGCCAATCGGCCGATATGTTTGAGAGCGTAGTGAGCGGTAAGGAAGGCTGTCGGGAGGGTCGCGGCCTCGATCAGATCGATGCCGTCGGGCACGCGCATGGCGAGATCCGCCCGGAGCTTGGCGAAGCGTCTGAGGTAGCCCTTGCCCATGCCCATGATGCGATCGCCGGACTTGAGGTTGGTTACCCGTTCGCCGACCCTGCGGACGGTGCCGGCGAACTCCAGCCCGAGATTGCGCCAATATGCCTCGTCATTCTCCAACTCGTCCGGCAAGATGCTGGTTGCCGCCATGATGTCGCGGAAGTTCAGTCCGACCGCGGCGACCTCGACCATGACCTCGTCCGGCGCCAATTCGGGATCGGCGATTTCGCGCAGTACGATGTTGTCGATGGTGCCAGGCCCCGTCATGGTGACGGCGAAGTTGGAAGAATCCCGCGCGGTCTCCAGCGTCCGCCGCAACGGCGCCACTTCGTGCAAAGCCAGTTGCTCCAGCCGCGGGACATAGCGTTCGGCACCGCGCAGGACGAATTCCGTCTCTGCGGTTTCCTCCAGCACGGCACCGGAAATGCTCACCCCCGACTGCAGCGATGTGGGATCCGCATCGATAAGGCGGATGCCCAAACCTTTGAACTCGTTTGCCATTGTGCGAGCAATGCCGATTAAGGCGCTTTCACTCAGGCCTGAAAGGCTCATCGGCTGGTCACCTTGCACAAGCCGGCTGCCGGACGTGACGACGACCAGTTCGGGCCGCGGTTCGGACGAACTGTGCAGCCGGTCAATAACCTTTCCAAGCGTGATCAATTGATAGATGATAGGCGTGATCCTGGCGAGAAGCTCGTCCCCGCCTGCTTTGCCGTCGAGCGTTTCGCGGGCGGCGGCGCTGAACAGGATGCCACCTGTCCCACCCGATTTGGTCATGAACGCCCGGATCGTGGCGAGCGCTTCATCCGCATCGAGGTTCAGGAACGGTGCGGGATTTGCAACCTCGACCGTCGCTCCGCGGCTAACCAACTCAGCCAACGTCGTTTCGAGGCGCTGCGTTCCGTCGCCCACCACCAACCAGTGGGCGCAACGCAATGAGGGCGCTGCGGGTTTGGCTTCCTGCTTCTCGAAATGCTCCTCGAAAACACTGGAGCCCGAGCCGGCACCTTGCTTGGCCCTGCTGCCCCTGACCTTGCCCAGCGCCTTTGTCTGAAGGTTGTCGAGAACGATGAGCGGCTGCCCTTCCGGCGAGAACACGCTGAACCGCATCGAGTACGGGTCGAGACCCGGCTGGATATCGACGATCACCTCGGGCGTCATCGGAGCGCCCAGCAGGATCTTGCGCGCGCCGGTTGGCAGGCGCAACTGATACTGGGCTTTGTCTTCATTAGCCGGCGGCAGCGATTCACCTGGAACCCACACGCCGTCTCGATGCGAAGCCAGGCCGATGCCGGCCTGGAGCACCGCGTCCAGCAATCCGGGGAAGGCGAAATACTGCTTCGACAAGTTGGGATCCTTGCTCGACAGCCTGGCAACCAGGCGGTCGCCGACAATGTCGAGTGCGTTCACCGACTGGAAATAGGGACCATATTCAAGCCCGTGCCGTTCGGCGAGACGGTAGAATTCCGTCTTTTCAACAAGGTTCGGGCGATCCAGCAGGAGATCGGCGGGAGCTGGCGCAAGTTCATATTTGTGACTGAAACCATAGGCTTCGGCACGCGTCCTCCAGCCGTCCTCCGAACCCCGATGGAGCGTGGAGATGCGCAGCCTGCTACCGACCGGATCGAACGTCGTCGTAAACAGGATGACGTCGTCCTCCGCGATGGAAAGCGCATCGTACAGTTTGAAATCACGCAGCTCCACGGACTCGGAGCCGAAATGGTCGCGCAGCGCGGCCCCCATGATTTCGATGTAACCGACGGCCGGGAACAGGCAATCGCCGCTGACGCGATGGTCAGCCAGGAATTTGAAGCCTCTGAGCGTGATTTCGTTCGTCCAGGACGGCCCCGCAGTGAAGTCGCGCCATCCAAGCAGTGCGTGCCGGGGTGCGTCGAACAGGAAACTCTTGGTTTCCTCGGATGTATTCAGCAGGCGCTGGTTGTTCCAGGGTAACTTGGGAACGGCCACGTGGCCACTCGACGATTTCGGCCGATCGAATTCGACGCCAGCAACATGCAGGCTGCCCTCGGCCCGCGCCAGCGTCCAGAAATCGTCAGTTTTGCGATCGAGCGAGTTCACCGCGGCGGCGTCTGTCCCGCGCTCCTGCGAAATGCCTCGGATGAGCGGCGTCAGCGTGCGGTGCGGACCGATTTCCAGGAAAGTATTGATGCCGAAATCGAGGGTGAAATCCAATGCCTTGGTAAAGCTGACGGGTTGGCGCAAATTGGCCCACCAGTAGTCGGCGTCGAATTTCGTCTCGAATATGCCGGTGACGCTCGAAATGATCGGCAGACGGCCTTCTTTCCAGGCGACCGGACCCAGCTCGCCTAGGAACCATTCCTTGCAGTCTTCCAGATGCGCGCTGTGCCATCCGAAATCCATGGTCATCCGGCGGGCCGTCGCATCGGGATAGGCTTCCGCGACCTTGGCCAGTACGCCAAGCACCGCGTTCTCCATGCCGGAAATCGTTTGCGCGATCGGGCCGTTGTAGGCGGCAATGACGACGCTTTCGTCACCGGGCAGCAAAGGTTCGAGTTGCTGGACCGTCAGCCCTATCGTGGCCATTGCACCGCGCCGCCTGCTCTTCAGCGGTATGAGGCCGCGTTTGGCGATGATGCGAGCCGCCGTCTCGATATCGATGATACCCGAAACGTAGGTGGCCGCGACTTCGCCGAAGCTGTGGCCGATCAGAAGCTCAGGCCGCACGCCGGCCTTTGTCCAGCGCTCGTAGAGGGATATCTGCGTGGCGAAGATGGATGCCTGGGTAACGTCGGCATCGTTGATGCGGGTCTTTGTCTCGTCCCGCAGCATCTCCTCGACGGTCGACCAGCCGACCATCGGACGCAGCACTTCGTCGAACATCTCGGCGGTTCGGCGAAACGCACGGTCTTCCTTCAACAGGCGGCGCGCCATGGCCCACCACTGGCCGCCCTGGCCCGAGAAGGCGATGGCGAGCCGACGGTTGGATGCCCTGCCGGTGATGATGGTCGGCCCTTCCGCGCTTTGCTCGATGGCTCCCTTAGCTAATGCACGCAGTTGGGTCTGGAGCGCGGCGCGCTCCGGCTCAACGATGAGCGTGGCCCGTTGGGCGAAGTTATCGCGCGCGCTGCTCAAATGGGCGGTGATGTCTTCGACCGGCGTCTCCGAAAGCGAGCCCCCCTCCTCCAGCGCATCGGCCAAACGGCCTGCCCACAGCTCCAGTCCGGCCGTGCTGCCGGCCGAGATCGGGACGGCTATCGGATGGCCGGCTATCACCGGCCTTGGCGCACGGTTGGTAGTCGCGGACAACCCCCGCCATCCTTCCACGGCGATTGAGGCATTGGTCCCGCCAAAGCCGAAGGAGTTGACAACGGCCAGCACCGGCCGGCCGTGGTGGTCGATCGGCGTCGGCTTCGTTGCTACAGCGATGTTGAGCGCGTCGAACGGAATGCTCGGATTCGGGCGCTCGAAATTCCGGTTCGGCAGAACGATGCTGTTTCCGGCCGTCAGCACTGTCTTGATGAACCCGGCAATGCCGGACGCTGATTCGAGGTGGCCGAGATTAGGCTTGAACGAACCGACATAGGCCGGCTTTGGGCGTGAATTCACACCGAACACGCGGCCGATAGCAGTCGCCTCGATCGGATCGCCAACCGACGTGCCGGTCCCATGAGCCTCGACATAGTCGATATCCGCCGGATCGATGGAGGCGCCTTCCACCAGCGCCTCCAGCATCGCTTGCTGTGCTTCCCCGCTCGGCGAGGTCAGGGTGGGCGTATACCCGTCCTGATTGACCATCGAATGACGGATCACGCCATAGATCCGGTCGCCGTCGGCAATTGCCCGGTCAAGAGGCTTCAGCAACACGAAACCGCAGCCTTCGCCGCGAACGAACCCGTCCGCCCTTTCGTCGAAGGTGTAAATACCGCCGGTCGGCGAAAGCATGTTGGCGCTGGAGAATGCGATAAACGGGCCTGGATCGAGCATGCAGTTCACGCCGCCGGCGAGCGCCGTCTCACAGGTGCCGGTGCTCAGGTGGCGCACCGCTTGGTCGATGGCAACGAGCGCCGACGAGCACGCCGTGTCGACGGCGATACTCGGCCCTTTCAGATCGAAACGGTGGGATATTCGGTTGGCCGCGATCGAGAACGCCGAACCGGTGCCGGCAAAGATATCACCGCCACCGACACGTCCGCGGCGCAGGTTCTGCGCGAAATCGTTGGTCGAAATTCCGATGAACACGCCGGTGCGCCCGCGGCGCAGGTCGGCCAATGTGCGATCGGAATCCTGCACGGCCTCGAAGGCCACTTGCAACGCCAGGCGCTGCTGCGGGTCCATCGTTGTCACCTCGCGGGGCGACATGTCGAAGAAACTCGGGTCGAAGCCGAAAACATCGCTGGCAAGAAACCCACCCCAGCGCGTCCGCATCTTTCCCCGAGCATCGGGCTCCGGATCATAGAAAGCATCGACATTCCAGCGATCCGCCGGGATATCAACGATGCCGCAGTTCTTCTCCAGGAGAAAGTTCCAGTACGAGTCCGCGTCCTGGATCCCTCCGGGGAACCGGCAACCAATCCCGATAACTGCGATTGGTTGTGTTGACTCAATGACCTGCTGAGGGGCATCGCCCCCACGATGAATGTTCATGCCCAGACCCCCGCCTAGTATACACCCTGGGTTGCTCAACCCACGGCGCATTTAAGTCACGGTATTTAAGTGCATGTCCCAAGGGAAGCTCCAAGAGCAAAATTCGCCAAGCTAGCATTTTTGTCGCAAAATGTGTCATTTAAGCCGATTTGATTACTTTTTAGGCCAATTTGACTAGTTTTTAGGCCGATCTGACTGCTTTTGAAGAGAACCCGTCCGCTCAATCCTCGTCGCCAACAACAGGGGTCACCGAGGTCCCGGAGCGTCAAGGCAATCCCAAGTCGAAATCGAAGCGGCGTGCGACGGCCTGAGAACCGCGTGCACTCCAGGCGACGGCGGCCACGTGGTGCGCGCTTGGGCGGAACTCAATGAGCCCGAGCGGTTCAACCAATTCCAGCGGCGGCGAGAAGATATAGGCCTCGCCGCTCCCGTCCATCCCAATCTCGAGTCCGACCCCGGAGAGGCCGACGCCGGTAGCCTTGAGCACGGCTTCGCGACAAGTCCAAAGCCGGCAGAACATGAGGCGGCGGGCCTCTGGCGCCAGTGACTCAAGTTGTGCGATCTCGCCGGGCGCGAACAGAGAACGGGCTATGGACATCTCGCCGCTCCGCGAGGCGACGCGTTCGACATCGACGCCGACTTGCCCGGCGGCAGCCACAGCCACAAGGGCAAGCTCCCCCGAATGCGAAAGGTTGAAGGCGAGGCGCCCGTCCGCAAGGAACGGCTTTCCCTGTGGGGTCTCCCGCAGATCAAGCTCTCCCGGCGCTCGGCCGGTGTACATGGATAGCACCCGGCGTAAGCCGGCATGAGCTGCCAGATGGCGCCGCTGATCCTGCTCGAAAACAAACCGGCCGCCCCTGGTCAATTCAGCTGGATTGAGCATGGCCATGTCCGACCGCGAAAGGGGAGCATCGAGGGCAACCCGCCACACATGGACGTCGATCCCGAGAGCCGGCACCACCCGCTCAGCACCGTGCGGCAGGACAACTCCGCTCTGCTTCATCTTGCGGTTTTCCCGGCCGGGCGAGGGGTGGGGCTTGGCCTGCTGCAGCAATATGGCATTGACGACTGCTCCCAAGCTTTGCCCGTTAACACCATAAACCACTCGATCCTTATGACACCTCTCGGCACGCTCATCATCGGCCACGCTCTAACGCGCCAGAGTGAACCAGTCCAAAGGCCGGAGGGACTTGGCTGTGATGCGGGTGCGCATCGATTTGGAACAACGAGCCTCAGAGCGCCACCCGAAGCAAGCCGGGTCACTGAAGTCGGCTGTTGTGACGCAGCACGAGGCCGACCGCGCCGAGCAATGCGTCGTTCTCCGTGTGCTTGCCAACGATTATCCGCGTGCGCAGCGCAGGCGCCACATCGCGGGACTTGATGAGCGTGTGGCGTTCATATGATGCGATCAGTGGCGCCAGGAGAATGTCGCCCGCCAAGGCCATGCGGCCGCCGATGATGATGAGCGGCGGATTGAGAACCGAACCGATCAGGCCAAGGCCACGGCCGGCGAACTCGGCGGTGTCCTCGATCATCCGCAGCGCCCTCACGTCGCCCTGCTCGGCCATCATGATCACGTCGTCCATCGTGACCGGCCGCCGCACGATGCGCGAAATCTGCTCGAGCGGTCGGGCAAAGCTGGCATAGAGCTCCAGGCATCCTCGATTGCCGCACCGGCAAAGGTCGCCGCCGGGATCGATGCTGATGTGCCCGAATTCGCCGGCGCCGCCGGCGATGCCGCTCACCAGCCGACCGTGCTGGACAATGGCCCCGCCGACGCCCAGATCGACCTTGAACAACACGAAGTCGTCCTGGCCGACGGCCGCACCCCACATCAGCTCCGCAATGGCCGAGCAGTTGCTCTCATTGTCGGCGAAGATCGGCTGTTCGAGGACCGGCCCGAACACATCGCGGATGTTGACCCCGGCCCAGGTCGGAACGATACTCGCGCGCAGCACCACTCCTTCGCGGCTGACTGGGCCCGAGACGGAGACCCCAACCCCCAGGAGCCCCGCCATCGGCAGACCGTTCTCTTCATAGCATCGGGCAATTACTGACTTGGCGAGCTGGGCCGCTTGTTGCGGCTGGTAGTCCAGACCCATGGGGATGGTTTGTTCGGCAACGAAAGAATGCGAGACGTCAGCGACGACACACCGCATCTCGTCGAGGCCCAGATGGATGCCGACGCAGGTGCCCGCAGCGGGATTGAGCGTCAATGTCGTGGCAGGCCTGCCAATACCCCTCGCCGCGTCATGATGGGCCGGGGATTCGATTACCATCCCCGACTTTCTCAAGCCATTGAGCGCGGTTGAAACCGTCGACCGCGCCAAACCGGTAATGCGGGTAATTTGCGACGCAGAAAGCACGCCGCGCTCGCGCAGGCATCGGACGATCAGGCTCTCCGGCGACGCGGACGGCCTGTCGATTAGCCAATTTCTAAGCGAAGGTTTGTTCATGATGGGCACAAAGCACGTTGACTGATAGCCCAGATATGTCATCTTGGAAAGAACGGAGATTACTGCATCTCGCCGGCCACGACCTCAAATCGCGGGCCACAAGCGGTCGATACGAACCGTGCATCATATATGGGAGTGAAACGATGAAATACCTGAGGACGGCCTTTGCGGCCGCTACCGCCCTCACCTTGATTACCGGAACAGCCCTCGCGGAGCCGAAGACCAACCTCTTGCATCAATGGGCCACCGGATCGGACGCCCAGGCTATCGCCAAGCTCGGCGAGATGTTTACCGCCAAGGGTGGCACCTGGCAGCAGACCTCCATCGCGGGCCATACGGCCAATACCCTGGCCAAACTGCGTGCCGATGTGATCGCCGGCAACGCCCCTCCCGCTGTGCAGCTAAAGGGCCCCGAGATCGCCGAATGGAACGAGACGGGCATGACAGCCAATCTCGACGACCTGGCGAAAGCGGAAAATTGGGAGAAGGTCGTCGCTCCCGAATTGCTGCCGGTGATGAAGCCGACCGGGAATTGGGTGGCCGCGCCGATGAACATCCACCGCATCAACTGGCTGTGGGCATCGCCGAAGGTCATGAAGGACGCGGGCGTCACCGAGATGCCGAAGACATGGGCGGAATTCAATGCCGCCTGCGACAAGATCGTGGCCAGCGGCAAGATCTGCATTTCGCACTCGACCGCCGACTGGACCGACTCGACCGTCTTCGAAGTGGTCGTGTACGGTCAGGACCTCAATCTCTACAAGAAAGCCTTCGTCGAGGGCGACGTCGACGCCATGCGCAGCGACGGCATGGTCAAGGCCTTCGAGCAGTTCCGCACCATGACCTCGAAGTACATGGACCCTGGCATGAACGGGCGTGACTGGGATACCATGTCGCATCTGGTCGGCCGCGGCGAGGCCGCCTTTCACATCATGGGCGACTGGACGATCGGCCTGCTGACGGCCGGCGGCTTCAAGGAGGGCACCGACTATGTCTGCGCCCAGGCGCCGACCGATTGGGGCAAGCCGGGCTTCATCCTGAATTCAGATTCGGTCGTGTTCTTCAAGCAGAAGGACCCGGACTATATCGAGGGACAGAAGCTGCTTGCCAGCATCATCCTGTCGCCCGAATTCCAGACCATTTTCAATCAGACCAAAGGGTCCATTCCGGCGCGCCTCGATGTCGATCTTTCGAACGGCTTCAATCCCTGCCAGCAACTCTCGCAAAAGGATTTGCAAGCCTCGATCGCCGCCGGCACGCTCGTGCGTTCGATGGCGCACAACATGACGGTTCCGCAAAAGGTCCGCGGCGCAATAATGGATAGCATCACGGAGTTTGTAGCAACGCCGGATATGAGTGCGCAGGACGCGGCCAATGCGATGGCGGATGCGGCCGAAGCGCAGAAGTGACGCTGCCGATGATGGCCGGGGGCGAAGCTCCCGGCCAGACCTCGCCGGAGCAGCCCGATGTCCACCCATGATCTGATTGTACCAGCCGCAGCTGCCGCGGCCCGTCCGTGGCGCGAGCGCCTGGGCACGATGGTGCCCATTCTGGTGCTGGCGCCGTCGATAGCGGCGAGTTTCATCTATGTTTTCGTCTTCACGCTCTGGACGCTCTACATCTCGCTGTCCAATTCGTCGCTGTTGCCGACCTATGGGTTCGTCGGCTTGGACAATTACGCTTCGCTCTGGGCAAACCGGCGCTGGAACATCGCCTATACCAATCTCTTCCTGTTCAGCGGCTTCTATATCGTTGGCTCGATGGCCGTTGGCCTGCTGCTCGCGATCGCGATCGACCAGCGCGTCCGCGGCGAGGCGGTTTGGCGCACCATCTTTCTCTACCCGTTGGCGGTGTCCTTCATCGTCACCGGTACGGTGTGGAGTTGGCTCTATAATCCTGTCGATGGTATCCAGGCCTTCGTTCGCGGACTTGGCTGGACCGACTTCAGCTTCGCCCTGACGGCCAACCGCAACACTGCGATCTATGCGGTGATCATAACCGGTATCTGGCAGTCGTCCGGCTTCGCAATGGCACTTTTCCTGGCCGGTCTGCGGTCGGTCGATCCGGATCTCGTCAAAGCCGCGCAAATCGACGGCGCGTCGGTATTCCGGACCTATCGGAGGGTCATCCTGCCAACCATCACTCCGATATTCCTGGCGGTGGCGGTCATTCAGATACAATTCGCCATCAAGACCTTCGACCTAGTGGCGGCGTTGACGCGAGGCGGCCCAGGTGTGTCCACCACCTTCCCCGCCATCTATGTCTACGACCTGATGTTCCAGCGCGGCCAAATCGGCGAAGGTGCCGCCGCCGCGATGATGATGCTCGCTGCGGTCGCGGTTGTGCTGGTGCCGTATTCCTTGTGGATCGTCTGGCGCCGGCGAGCGGAGGGCCGCAATGGTTGAAATTGCCCCTAATGCCCGTTTTGATCCGGAAGAAGCCGCTGCCACGCGCCGGCATTTCTGGAGCCGCTTCCTTGTCTATGCCGTGCTGACGCTTTTCGCGGTCGTCTATCTCGTGCCGCTGCTGGTAGTGATCTTCAACTCATTGCGCGAGCAGTCGGAGATTGCCCGCAACGGCCTCATCTCCGTACCGCGCAGCTTCCGGTTCGATGCGTGGGCGCAGGCCTGGGGATCCTACTGCGTCAGCGGTACCTGCGAGGGAATGAAGCGCAATTTCTTCAACTCCCTGGCGATGACGATCCCCGCCACCATCATCTCGACCATTCTCGGCGCCATGAACGGCTACATCCTCTCCAAATGGCGCTTCAGGGGCTCTGAACTGATTTTCAATCTGATGCTGCTCGGCGTATTCATGCCCGGCCAGATTTCGCTGATGCCGTGGGCGTTCCTGCTCGGCAAGCTCGGCCTGACCAATTCCACATATGGGCTGGTGCTGATCCACGTCGTCCAGGGCATCTCGTTCACCACCCTGTTCTGCCGCAATTTCTACGTCAGCATACCGGACGACCTGATCAAGGCGGCACGCATCGACGGCGCCGGGTTCTGGCGGATCTTCCGCAAGATCATCCTGCCCCTGTCGCCGCCCATCCTGATCGTCACCGTCATCTGGCAGTTCACCGGCATCTGGAACGAGTATCTGTTCGGCGTCGTCTTCACATCGGGCCAGCAGCAGCCGATCACAGCGGCACTGGTCGCGCTCACGGCCGGCGGCACGACCGCGCGTGCTTACGATGTGATGAGCGCAGCCGTGCTGATCGGCGCGTTGCCTCCGCTGCTGATCTATCTGTTCGGTGGAAAATACTTCGTGCGCGGCCTCACCCAGGGCGCCATAAAATGAGGCGTCGCCCATGTCCGCGTTGATGATCCGCAACCTTCACAAGAGCTACGGCTCGCTCGAGATTCTTGCCGGCATCGATCTCGAGGCTAAGACCGGAGAATTCGTCGCCCTTGTCGGCCCGTCGGGTTGCGGCAAATCAACCTTGCTCGCCATGATCGCCGGACTGGAAACCGTCACGTCGGGCGAGATATGGATCGGCGACCGGCTGGTGAACTCGGTGCAACCCAAGGACCGCGATATTGCGATGGTGTTCCAGTCATACGCCCTCTATCCCACCATGACGGTGCGCCAGAACATCACCTTCGGCATGGAGAGCCGCGGCGTGCCAAAAGCGGCGCAGGCGGAAGCTGTCCAGCGGGTTACCGCACTCCTGCAGATCGAACAGCTGCTTAAACGCAAGCCCGGCCAGCTCTCGGGAGGCCAGCGGCAGCGCGTTGCGATGGGGCGTGCCCTCGTGCGCGACCCGAAGCTGTTTCTGTTCGACGAGCCCTTGTCCAACCTCGACGCCAAGCTGCGCGTCGACATGCGTACCGAAATCAAGAAGCTTCACCATCGCGTCGGCAAGACCACGGTGTATGTCACCCACGATCAGGTCGAGGCGATGACGCTTGCATCCCGCATTGCGGTGATGAACCAGGGCTCGGTACAGCAGTTCGACACGCCGAAACGGATCTACGACCGGCCGACCAACATGTTCGTTGCCGGTTTCATGGGATCGCCGGCGATGAATTTCATTCCCGCCCGGCTTACGGGCTCGACCAGCATCTCGGTACGCGCCGCTGACGGCAGCGACGTCAGCCTCGCCCTTGCCGCGCCGATGCCCGCCGGCGCGCCAAAGGACGTCGTGCTCGGTATCCGGCCGGAACACATCTACCGTTTCACGACCGATCTGAAGTCGCGCAAACCTGCTGTAGCGTCCATGCAGGCGCCGGTCGAATTGGTCGAGCCTACCGGGGCCGAGACGCTTGCCGTGCTCAGGCTGGGTGACCTGGAGATCACCGGCCGTTTCGAGCCGGATGACGCTCCCGTCATGGGCGAGACGATAACGCTCGGCATCGACATGTCGCGCGCCTGTCTGTTCGATCCAACAACCAAGGCGCTTCTGTAGTTTGATGTCCGTACAATTCGCGACTTATCCAAGCTTGACCGATCGGGTCGTGCTGATCTCCGGCGGCGCCTCCGGTATTGGCGCCGATATGGTCCGCGCCTTCGTGGCGAACGGCGCCCGGATAGCCTTTCTCGATGTGCAGGACGAACCAGCGGAGGCGTTGGTGCGCGAGCTCGCTGGTGCCGCCGGGCAGGCTCCGTTATATCTCCATTGCGATGTGACCGACGTCGATGCGCTAAAGGCGTCGGTAGCACGCGTACGCGCGCGGCTTGGTCCGGTCGCCGTCCTGGTGAATAACGCAGCCAATGATCAGCGCCATCCCCTCGACGCGATAACGGCCGACTATTGGGACCGCAGCTTCGATATCAATCTGAGGCATCACTTCTTCGCCGCGCAGGCAGTGCATCCGCATATGAAGGAACTCGGCTTCGGCTCGATCATAAACTTCTCCTCCATTGCCTGGCGGTTCGGAGCGGACCAGATGGTGGCCTATGCCACCGCCAAGGGGGCCGTGGTGGCGCTGACGCGTGCGTTGGCGCGGTCGTTCGGACCGGATAACATCCGCGTCAATGCGATCGAACCCGGCGCCGTCATGACCGAGCGGCAGCGCGAGCTGTGGTTCAAGACGCAGGAGGCAGTCGACCAGACGGTGCAGCGGCAATTGATCCGCCGCGTCCTGCTGGGCGAGGAGATTGCACGCACGGTGCTCTTCCTGGCAGCCGACGACAGCCGCATGATCACCAAACAGTCCATTACCGTCGATGCCGGTCTGCGCTAGTGACGCCTCTCCGCTCTCCATTGGAACCGCCAAGCTGATGCTTCGTCTCGGCCTCAACCCCTACGGACTGACCTATCATCTCGGACTGCAGGGCCGCGGCACGCCGCGGCACAATCCGCACGGCGCGGGGCTGGAAGGCTTCATCACGCTGGGGCAGGAACTGGGCGCACGCACGCTCGAGATCTACGAACCCTGGTTGACCGACTTGACTGACGCCGAAATCGTCGCGCTGCGCAGGCGTCTTGCCGCGCTGGACATCGTCCCGGTGGTGAGCGGCGGACTGCTGGTGGCAGGTCCGCTGGACACCGCCTTCCGGGCTGCGCGCCTGCTCGAGGCGACGACGATCCGCATCGCACTGACGCCTGTCCTGTGCGGCGACCGCAATGCGTGGGGTCCGAAATGGAGCGAGTTCAACGCAACGATTCGCGCTGCCTTGACGGAATGGGGGCCGCGTGCGGCGGCCGAGGGACGCGTGCTCGGCATCGAGAACCATCAGGACTTCGGCAGCGACGAACTGGTTGCGTTCTGCGAACTTGGCGGGCCGGGTGTCGGCATCACCTACGACACCGGCAACACCTTTCCTGTCGGCGAGGCGCCGCTTGCCTTCACGCGCCGGATCGCGCCCCATGTCCGCCACGTTCACCTCAAGGACTATCGCGTCCAGTTCACGGATGAGGGCTATCGCCTGGTCCACTGCGCGATCGGCGACGGCGCCGTGCCTTTCGCCGAAGTGGCAGCCATCCTTGGCGAGCACCACGACACGCTGACGGCGGTGCTTGAGCCCGGCGCGCTGGAGGCCCGTCACGTTCGCTGTCTCACCGACGACTGGTGGAACGGATATGCGCCGAAGACCGCCCGCGAATTCGCGGCCTGCCTGAGCGCTGCGCGCCTGAACCGCCTTGCGGACGACGCCGACTACCGCACGCCATGGGAGCGCGATGATGACGGTGCGCTCGTTTCGTACGAGCTCGACATGATCCGGCGCAGCGCCGCCAACATGATGAAATTCGATTTCATTGCAATGGAGAAATCAGCATGACTGCCCGAGAACTCAGCGGCCTGACCGCCTTCGTCACCGGCTCGGGACGCGGCCTCGGCCGCGTGATGGCCGACCACTTGGCCGAACTTGGCGCAAACGTCGCGGTCCACGACCTCGATTGGGCCCGGCCATCTCAATATGGCGAATTCGCGGACCTCGGCGACTCTGCCAGGGGCTTGGAGAAGCACGGGACGCGCATCACCGCGGTCACCGGCCACATCGGCGACAAGCAAGCTGTCGCGGAAATGAAGAGGAAGATCGAGGCGGAGCTCGGCGACGTGCACGTCTTGGTAAACTGCGCCGGCGGCGACATCGGCGCCAAGGGCGTAAAGCCCAATCCCAACAACGCACTGGACATCGACTACGAAGACATCAAGGTTCTAACCGAGAACAACCTCATCGGCACGATGCTGGTCTGCCAGGCGTTCGTTCCGCCGATGGTCAAGCGTGGCTCGGGCTCGGTGATCAACATCGCCTCGGCGGCAGCGCATATCGGCTGCTCGCCCGAGGTGGTCTACTCGACGCTCAAGGCGGCTGTCGTCCATTATACGCGCTGCCTCGCCAAGGAACTGATCGACGATGGCGTACGCGTCAATGCGGTGAGCCCCGGCGCCACCAAGACCGCACGGTTCCAGGCGAGCCGCGTGGTCGATCCACAGCGCATGGATTCGAGCAAGAAATCGCTGAACCGGTATGCGGAGCCTGAAGAGATCGCCGAAGCGGTTGCCTTCCTCGCCGGTCCGCGCGCGCGCTTCATCAACGGGCAGGTAATCCGCGTCGATGGCGGTTTCACGATCTTTCCAGGTTAGGCCGCGATCGTCCAGACCGGGTACCGGCAGCAACTTCGGCATCGCGCGCTGTAGATAGCTCCGCCCGAGTTCGGCCAGAACTATGCACTGCATTACAGTCGGAGCTTGACAAAAACTGCGGTATAGCGGGTATATTAATCGAATAATATGTCGCCATCCATTGTGAGGAAGGCGGTGGCAAACCTGGAGGAGACCAAGATGCGCCGCTACAAGTCAGTCGGGTTCCTGCACGGTGTGGTTTTAGGCGTGGCCCTGACGACCGCGAGTGCAGCCCATGCCGAGACCCTGACGCTCTATTGGAACGCCGGCCACGCCTATCAAGCTTATGCCGATGCAATAGCAAAGTTCGAGGCCGATCATCCCGGATGGTCGGTGCAGTGGGAGAAATTCCAGTGGCCGGATATGCGCACCAAGCTGGTGGCGGATTTTGCGGCGAAGAGCGCGCCCGATCTCGTCGCCGAACCCGGCGGCTGGGTGCAGGAATTCGGCCAGCGGAATCTGCTGCGGCCGCTGAACGACTTCATCGAACAAGACGGCAAGGCGATCGGCTATCCCGACGACTGGCAAGCCTATTCCGTCGAGCGCAACAAACTCGGCGACCAGTACTATGGCGTCCAGATCCACCTCACCTGCGCCACCCTCGTGTACAACGTCGATATGCTTAAGCAGGCGGGCTTCGACGCGCCGCCTGCGACCTGGGAGGAGTTCCTGAAGGTTGCCAAGGCGACGACGACCGGCGCCCGCTTCGGCTTCGCTCCCAACCCGAGCATCGGATATTATTCGTCGTGGCTGCTGCAGAACGGCGTAAGCTATTACGATCCCAAGACAAACAAGGTCAATCTCGACAGTCCTGAGGCGATCGAAGCGATCCAGTTCCTCGCCGACCTGATCCACAAGGAAAAAGCAGCGACCAAGCCGGCGGCGGGTGCTGACTATGAGGGTCCGCAAAAGCTGTTCACGGCCAACCGGGTCGCAATGATCATAACCGGTCCGTGGGACGTGAAGCCGATTCGCTCGGGCAACCCGAAGCTCAACTGGGCGGTTGCGCCATCACTCAAGCACAAGGTGCAGGCGACGTTCGCGGGCGGCGTCAGCGTGATGATCCCTAAGGACGCCAAGCACCCGAAGGAGGCCTGGGAGTTGTTGAAGCGGCTCGTCGCGCTCGACACGGAACTAGCGGCTACCAAGGAAGCGGGCATGACGATGCCGCGCAAATCCTGGGCCGAAAACGCCGAGGTTCAGGCCGATCCGGTCATCGGCAGCTTCAGCAAATGCCTGCCTTACGCGCAAGACGTCACCGCCGAGCTGCGCCTCACCGGCAAGCACGCGCGAATCGAGAAGCTTCTGCAAAGTGCGCTCGAGGATATCATCTACAATCAGAAGCCAGCAGCCGAGATCATGCCGAAATTCGCGGCCGAGGCCAACGTCATCCTGGCCAACAACTAGGCCGATGTTTATCAGCGGCAGCACCGATACGGCCGATACGGACATTCGCGTCGGCGCGATGCCGACCCGGCGAGCTGCCCGCTTCAGCCGGCGCACCAGACAAACGCTTCTCGCTTACCTGCTGCTGTCGCCAGCAATCCTCTATTTCTCGGTCTATTTCTTCTATCCGATAGGACTGGAGTTTTGGGCGAGCCTGTACAGCGGCCAGCCGCTGATCGGCGAGAGCCGATTCGCCGGACTGGACAACTACGTTGCTGCGCTCGGCGACGCGCGCGTTCGGCAGTCGCTCTTCGTGACGCTGGCCTTCGCGATAGGCGTCACTGCGGCCAGCATCGCCATTGGCCTCGGACTGGCGGTCGTGCTCAACCGGCCGATCCCGGGGCGCACTCTGATCCGCGCAATCATCTTCTTTCCCTACATCACCTCCTTCGTGATCGTCGCGTTGATGTGGCAGGCAATTCTCGATCCCTACACTGGCATCTTGAACAGCTTCCTCGCCGAGCTTGGGCTGCCGACCCAGAATTGGCTCGGCGACACCTCGACCGCGTTGCCGACCCTCATCGCCATCACGGTCTGGAAGGATGTCGGCTATGCCATGCTGATCTACCTCTCCGCGTTGCAGTCGATCCCGTCCGACTTCTATGATGCCGCATCCATCGACGGCGCCACGCCGACGCAGCAATTCCGCTATCTGACCTGGCCGTTGTTGACGCCGACCACGCTGTTCATCGCGGTCGTCAGCACGATCAGCCAACTGCAGGAGCTGGCGCCGGCCTACCTGATAACCAAGGGCGGACCGGCCGACGCGACGCGGTTCTTCAGCCTGCACGTGTTCGAGGCAGCCTTCTTCGAGCTCAACATCGGCTACGCCTCGGCGCTGTCTTTCCTGATGTTCCTGCTGATCCTGGCCATCACCTTCGTTCAGTTCCGCCTGCTCAACCGCGAAACCACCTATTGAGGTTGGCATGACATTGGCAAAAACGCTCCCGTCCTACCTACTGCTGCTCTTCTGCGTGGCGCTGTCGATCTTTCCGTTCCTCTACATGCTTTCGCTGTCGCTGCAGAGCGATGCCGACGTCTTCAGCGGCATTCCGATTCTGATCCCCGAGACGTGGCAATTCACGAATTACATCGACATCTGGCAGAAGGCGCCGTTCGCGCGTTTCACGCTCAACAGCTTCATCATCGCCGGCGGGATTACCTTCCTCCATCTGATCTTCGATCCGTTGATCGGCTACGTCTTCGCGAAGATGGAATTCGCCGGTAAGCGCGTCATGTTTGTCGCGGTGCTGTCTACGCTGATGATCCCATTCTTCATCCGCATGATCCCGCTCTATGTGCTCACCGCGCGGATGGGATGGCTCAACACCTATCAGGGCCTTATCCTTCCATTCGCCATGAGCGCCTATGGAATCTTCCTGATGCGGCAGTTCATCCGTCCGATTCCCGACGAGTTGCTTGACGCTGCACGGATGGACGGCTGCTCGGAACTCGGCCTTTACTGGCGCATCGTGCTGCCGCAGGTCCGTCCGGCACTGGCGACGCTGGCCCTCCTCACCTTCGTGTTCCAGTGGAACGAATTCCTCTGGCCGCTGGTCGCCGTCAACACCACCGAAATGCGGCCGATCACGACGGGACTGACGCTTTTCAACCAGGAATTCTTCACCCAGTGGAACCTGACGGCGACGGGCGGGATCATTCTCTTCATCCCGAGCCTGCTGCTGTTCCTCTTCACGCAGCGCTACTTCGTCCGCAGCGTGATGCTGGCAGGCATGAAATGACCATTCGGAGCCATTGCACCCTATGACGTCCCGCCGACCGAACGTAATCGTCTTCTTCACCGACCAGCAGCGTTGGGACACCGTTGGCGTCCATGGCAATCCGCTCGAGCTTACGCCAAATTTCGACCGCCTCGCCGGGACCGGCACGTTCGTGGCGAATTCGTTTACCTGCCAGCCCGTTTGCGGACCCGCCCGCTCCGTATTCCAGACGGGGCGGTACCCGACCATCACCGGCTGCTACCGCAACGACATCCCACTGCCGAAGAGCGAGCGCACGCTCGCGCATCATTTCACCGCGGCAGGTTATGACACCGCCTACATCGGCAAGTGGCACCTGGGGTCCGCCGAGCCGGTCACCCAGGAACAACGCGGCGGCTATCGCTACTGGCTGGCCTCCAACATCCTGGAGTTCACTTCCGGCCCCTTCGACACCGTCGTCCACGACAATGGCGGCAAGGCGGTGAAGCTGCCGGGATACCGCGTCGATGCCCTAACCGACGCTGCAATCCGCTATGTCGCATCGAGGGAAGACGAGCCGTTCTTTCTATTCCTGTCCTTCCTCGAGCCGCATCACCAGAACCAGACGGACAACTACCCTGCCCCGCTCGGATACGAGGACAGGATCCGCAAGAAGCTCGCCATTCCCGGCGATCTCGCCGCACTTGGCGGCACGACAGCGGAACATTTCCCCGGCTATCTGGGCATGGTCGCACGCCTCGACGAGGCGTTTGGACGGCTGATCGAGGCGCTCTACAGCCTTGGCCGGCTTGACGACACGATCATCCTCTTCACCTCCGACCACGGATGTCACTTCAAGACTCGCAACAACGAATACAAGCGTTCCTGTCATGAGGCGTCGATCCGCGTGCCGACGCTATTCCACGGCCCCGGCTTCCAGCGCATCGGCACATATGAAGGCCTGGTCAGCCTCGTCGATCTCGCGCCGACCCTGCTCGCCGCGGCCGGCCTGAAAGTGCCCAATTCGATGCAGGGCGTCTCGCTGCTCGACGCACTGCAGGGCGAACGGCCGCCGCGCGACGAGATATTCATTCAAATCAGCGAGCACCATGTCGGCCGCGCCTTGCGCACCAGACGGTGGAAATATGAGGTCGAGGCACCGGGAAAAGACGGCTGGCGGGATTCCGGCAGCGATTTCTATGTCGAGGCGAGACTCTACGACCTCGATGCCGATCCAAACGAACTAATCAATCTCATAGCTTCGCCCGATCACGCAGCGACGCGTGCATGGCTGCGAGGCCGCATCGTTGCCCTGATGGAGGAGGCCGGCGAGGCAAGGCCCGAGATCCTTGCCGCCGGGCATGGAAGCTGGAATGAAATCCGGCTGAGCGACAGCTGATCATGTCACGTCGCGCAGCGGATCCAACAATGCACGAGAGAAGTCCCGATCGCAGAAAGGCGCCGACCATGGCCGATGTCGCCCGGCGCGCCAATGTATCGACCGCTGCCGTGTCCTACCTGCTCAGCGGCGACAGCACGCGCCTGAAGTTCGTCGGCAAGGGGGCGCGGCAGCGCATCCTCGAGGCCGTCGCTGAGCTCAACTATGTGCAAAACCGCACCGCGCGGCAGCTGCGCCGCCAGCAGGCCGAGCGAATCTGCCTTGTACTGCCTCGTCTCGGCGTGCCGTTCAGCGACCGGATCGCGCAGGATATCCAATCTGGAGCGGCGCTGAGGGGATTTTCGACAATTATCACCGCGGGAGACACCTGCGAACGAACCGACCGGATCGTGAGGGAAATCGAGAGCGGGCTGGCAGACGGCATTATCGCCGACTGGCAGCATCTCTCCGAGCCCGAGGTGATGCTCTTGGCCGCGCGCCTGGCGGCCGCGGGCCGGCCAGCGGTGATCTTCCATCCGACCATCGAGCCGGCAGGCTTCTCGGTTGTGCGCCAGCATACCGGCAGGGCCGTCTTCGAGGCACTCGACTACCTCTACCGAGCCGGCCATCGCTGCATCGCCTATATGGTGCATGAGCAAGCGGTGGACGGGAGCCGTCTCGCCGCCTATCGCAGCTTCCTGCAAACACGCGGCCTTCCGCTGCGAGACGACCTGGTGATCGGCGGTGCAGAGGCGCGCAAGGCTGCGTTTGCCAATGCTACGGCGCTGGCCGCCCGCAAGGATCGGCCGACCGCGCTTTTCGTCGAATCCGATCTTGCCGCCGTGACCGCCCTGCACGCATTCGAGGAGGCCGGCCTCTCCGTGCCCGGCGACATTGCAGTCATCGGCTGCGGCAATATCGACGAGGGCGAATTCAGTCATCCGGCATTGACGACAATCGGCCCCGAAACTGCCCACTACGACCATCTTGCCGATCATCTGATCTCATTGATCTCGGCAACACCGGGCGCAATACCTACCCTTTTCAGCGTTTCGTGGCAGTTGGTCCGTCGCGCGTCCGCATGAGCAGGATCGCCGCTATTTGACGCCCACGCTTTCAGGCCAGAGGACCTGGATTTCCTTTGGCAGCGCATCCCGCACCTTTGCCGACTGGCCAAGGTCTATATGCCGTGCAAGCACACGCAGCACTGAGCGTGCCGCATCCTCGGGATCGACAGGACGGGTCGATTTCAATTCATCGGCGATGTGTTGCAGGAACTTCTCGAGCGAGCGTGTCTTGTCGGGCATGTCGGCGGGCCGATAGCGATCATAGTAGGCGCCGCGCACGAGCAGCGGCAGTTCCGCTCCCAATTTGGCCGCCAGTCCGATCTGCAGCCTGTCGCGAAGGGTTCGCAGAACGGCGCCCAATGTATGCCAGGCCACGTGTCGATCCGGACCAAGATCCGCCATGATCTCGTCAAGCCAGATGTTTGTTATTTGCAGCGTTTTGTCAAAAACGTCCAAGCCGGTTGCGCTCATCGTCGCCTCCTCGAAAGGTTCTGCGGGCGAAACGGCGACCGGAGATTATTGTTTCGTGGTCCTGTGAAAATCGTCCTGGCAAAGCGGCGGAAACCGGTTCGGTCGGAGAGCCTGTCGGCGTCAGGTCTGCTCGACACTCTGCATCTGCTGGATTTCGGCGATCTGTCGGAAGCGGCCGTTTTCACCCCGTTGAGTGCAGTCACAGCGGCCAGATTGTCACCCTTTTCATCCCACCGAACGGGCTCGCGATAAGCGATTCCCTTGAAACGGATATTGTGCACCGCCGCCAGAACGTCGCGCCGGCTCGGATGTCCCTTGGATACAGTGCTGGCGTCTTTGATCGCGGCAAGGAGAAGGCAGGCCGAATCGTAGGCATTCACGGCATAATTGCGCTTCGGCTTCGTCGTCCGACGATCTCGCCGGCTTCGGCGAGCGTCGCTTCCAAGCAATCCCTTCGCGCGTCAACCACGCCCGTTCAACCTTCCCACAGTTGTATTCGGCGCCTGCGTTCCGATCATTAAAGTCGGCCTTGCTGATCCGAAAGGTGGTTGTCCTCCGCCTAACTGAGCTTGTGCTCATCGGTTCCGAACGCCGTCTCAGCAATGAGACCAGTCCTCACGTTGCCCGAGCCCGGGTATCTCTTGACTGACTGAGCGGCCCGCGCCGACAATGGCATTGGGAAGTTGGCGGGATGGCGCCAACGGTGTTCGGCACCACTTGGCGATCAAGCTGCGAAAGGGCTGTCATGGATTGGAAGCTGGAGCTGGTCCCGGTCCCCGTATCGGACGTCGATAGAGCAATTGCCTTTTATGTTGGGAAGGTCGGCTTTCATCTCGATCACGACCACACCGTAAGCGACGAGATACGTTTCGTGCAATTGACGCCGCCCGGTTCGGCCTGTTCGATTGCCATGGGCAAGGGCCTCGTTGACAGCCCCCCGGGATCCATAAGGGGCCTGCAACTGGTCGTGCCCGATATCGATGAGGCTCACCGGTACCTGGCCGCTCAAGGCATCGAGGTCAGCGATATCAAGGATTTTCCCTGGGGCAGATTTGTCTTCTTTGAGGATCCCGACGGCAACACCTGGTCTGTCCAGCAACTTCCACCTCGCAGCTGAGGCGGCGCGCTGCGGCACGGTCGTGCCCCGACACAGATAGCGCGGGATGCACGGTTCAATTCGAACGCATCCCGGCCTAACGCCTCTTCTCGTCGAAGGCGTCATTCCAATTGTGATAAGGCGCGCGATAGGTGGGGATGCGGTCCTCGACATCGGCAAGCGCTTCGAACGGTTTGTGCGGTTCGGCCTGATACCAGAAGGCGACCGACGAAATGTCGTCCGAGCGGCGATTGGCGTGTCCGTGCTCGATGGTCACCCGGATGCGTTTGTGGAAGATGACCGGGTCCTCTATGTGCCAGCGATAGAGCGTAACCGGCTCGGTCCAGTTCGGCCCGCCGGCGGCGATGATGCCGTGATAGGGCGCGCTGTAGTCCTGTGTCGGGCACCATGCCGTATTGAAATAATCTTCCGTGCCGGTGCCGTGCAGCGTCGGCGGCCAGGCATCGTTGGCGCCGGGGCCGGTCTCGCCGCGATCGTCGATCAGTTCGGCCTTCGGTCCGATGCGCGGATCGGGCTTGCGCACTGTATCCGGCACGGAAATGCCCGGCTCGCCATCGACGAAGATCATGTCGTCGCCCTCGCCATACCAGTCCCATAGTGCGGAACGCCGCCGCGAATAGACGGAATAGAGCACGCCGACATAGTGGCCATGACCTTCCGCCTCCAGGATGGTGTAGTTGCCGTTCCCGTCGGTGTTTTCCCCGCCAAACAGGACCTGCTCGTTGGCCAGCCCCGTCTCGTCTATGCCGTCAGGTCGCTGCTGCCTGTATTGGGCGTGGAAGCGGCCCAGGCCTTCCTCGAGTTCCTCATGCAGTTCGAGATCGACATAGTAATAGAAAAGCAGGTCGTCCTCAGCCTCATTGGTGACGGTGAAGCGCATGTGGCTGGCAAACGGCATCGGAAAATAGCAGTTGAAGGCCTTGCCGTCCTCGGGGCTTGCCTGCAGCGGCAGGCTGGCAAAATTGCGGGTGCGGGCATGGCCCATGCCGAAGAAATCGCCGATCGGCGTTTCGATGCTCGGATGTTCCTCGCCATCCCAATAGGCGCGCAATACGATCTTGCGCAGGAACGCCTCGCTCTCGCAGGCGAGCGTCGCCCAGATATGCGTGACGATGCCGGCACCGTCATGCTCGGCAATCACCACCGTCTGGCCGGGTTCGATGTGCAGCCGGTCGTCATTGCCGCCGGTGCGGTCGTAGCTTGAGAACCGGCGGGTTTTGGCGTCGCGCAATTTGGCGAGCCCGCGAAGCGGCGACAGGCCGGCACTATCCATGTGTTTCTCCTCTTGCTTCAGCGGTTATTTCAGGCCGCTTGTCTTGATCGATTCCATGATCTGGCGTTGGAAGATCACGAAAAGAACCAGCATCGGCACGGCGACGATGGTCGAGGCGGCCATGACATAATTCCAGGCGGCGGCGTACTGGCTCTTGAAATTTGCTATCGCAACCTGCACCACCCAGAGATCGAGGTCGGAGGTGATCGTCAGCGGCCACAGGAAAGCGTTCCAGTTGGCGAGGAAGAACAGGATCGCCAGCGCCGACAGGATCGGCCGGCTGAGCGGCAGGATGATGCTCCAATAGATGCGCCAGTAGCCGGCGCCGTCCATGATCGCCGCTTCTTCCAGTTCCCTGGGCAGCGACAGGTAATATTGCCTGAGCAGAAAGATGCCGAACGCGTTGAAGATCGCCGGAATGATCAGCCCAGCATAGCTGTCCAGCATGTGCAGCATCCGCGTCAGGATGAACAGCGGCACGATGATGACCGGAAGCGACACCAGGAAGGTCGAGAACATGGCGAGGAACAGAGTGTCGCGGCCCGGAAAACGCAGCCGTGCGAGCGAATAGCCCGCCATCGAATGGAAGAACAGCGCAGCGACCGTCACCGTCGCCGACACGAAGAACGAATTGAAGAGATAGCGCAGGAACGGCACCTCGGTCAGCACATAAAGGAAATTGCCGAGCGTCGGGCGTTCCGGAATGAGGCTCGGCGTAAAGACGTCGCTCGCCGGCTTGAGCGAGATGACCAGCATCCAGACAAGCGGGAACACCGTCATCAGGCCAAGCGCTGCGGTCGCCAGCATCCAGGCAAGCCTCGCCGCTCGTATCTGCGAACGGCCGGAATGAGTTCGGCCGTCAGTCATGCTCGAAACGTCCGCCGCGCGTCAGCACGAAGAAGAAGACCGTGACCAGCATCAGCGCCAGCACCAGCAGCGATGCCATTGCCGATGCATAGCCGAAGGCGCCGAACTGGAACGCCTGCTTGTAGATGTAGATGATCAGCACCGAGGTCGAATTGACCGGCCCGCCTTTGGTCATCACATAGATCAGGTCGAAGACCTGGCCGCCGGCGACAGCCGCGACGAGCGAGACCAGGAGGACGAAGAAGCTGGTCGGCTTGAGCAAGGGCAAAGTAATGTACCAGAAGCTTGTCACCGGCCCGGCACCGTCGATCTTTGCGGCTTCGTAGTACTCTGCCGGGATGTCCTGGAGCCCGCCGAGGAAGATCAGCATGTAGAAACCCATCAGGAACCAGACGCTGACCAGCACCAGCGTGAACAGCGCCAGATTTGGATCGCCGAGCAGCGAAATTCCGCCGAGACCGACGAGCGGCGCCAGCCGGCTGACGATGCCGACCTTTTCGACCAGCATGAGCTGCCACACGAGCGCCACCACGACCAGGCTGACCATCTGCGGCGCAAAGAACATCGAGCGCATGACCGCGTTGAAGCGGTTGGTCTTCTGCACCAGAAGCGCCAGTCCCAGTCCGGCGACGTAGAGCGCCGGCACCAGCATGACGGCATAGGCTACCGTCACCTTCACGGACGACCAGAACAGCGGGTCGCCCCACATGCGCCTGTAATTGCCGAACCCGACGAACCTGTAGCCGCCGAAGCCGTTGACCTCGAAGAACCCGACGGCGAGCGACAGCAGCATCGGCACGCCGACGAACACCAGCAGGCCAACCGCATCGGGCAGGACGAACAGCCATGCGGCGCAGCGCTCCCTTTGCTTGGCGGTGAGGCCGCGGGCGGAATTCGCGCCCGCGGCTGGCGGTTTCAACTGATCCATGCTGGAAAGGGCCTAAAGGATCGGCGCGCCGGAATAGGAAGCGAGGAACGCATCGAGTTGCTGACTGGCCGTCGTCGCCGCCTGCTGGGCATCAACCCCGCCAAGCTGTGCCGACTGGATGGCGTCGGAGATGATCTTGTACGCCTCCGGCGGAACCCGCGGCTCGGCACGCGTTCCCGGGTGGATCTCCTTGGCGAAGGTGCCGAACTTGCCCGTGCTGAAGACATCGGCGCCGGCCTTCAGCGCGCTGTTGCGCGGCGGCATGTCGCTCTTGGCGACCGTGCACCAGTTGACGACACGGTCGATCGAGGCCTGGTCCATCGAGGCCAGCGCCCAGGCGCAGAACTGGGCGGAGGCATCTGGGTTCTTGCCCCCGGCATTGGCGACGAAGGCCCAGCCGCCGCCGACAGTGACGTATTTGCCATTGGCCGGCGTCGGCAATTTGAAGATGCCGTAGGGCACATCCTTGGCGTTGTTGTCCATCGCCGAAATGCCCCAGATGCCGCAGTTCTGCATGGCGCACAGCCCTGCCCCGAGATTGGCGACTATGTCGAAACCACCGCCGACCACTTGACGCGGCGCCACGCCGGTATTGATGGCATCCTGCCAGAGTTTCAGCGCCTGGACGGTGGCCGGCGAATCGAAGGCGCTCTTGCCGTCCTTGCCCTGGAATTCGCCGCCGCCCTGCCACAGGAACGGATACCAGGTGAAGTTCTGGTAATAGCCGGGAGTCGTTTCGAACAGCACGCCGTAGCGGCTGGGCGTCGTCAGCTTTTTGGCGACCGCCAACAGCTCGTCCCAGGTCTTCGGCACGTCGTTCTCGTTGAGCTTTGCATCCTCGAACGCTTTGACCGAATAGTAGAAGGCCATCGGCTCGACTTCCATCGGCACACCGTAGATCTTGCCGTCCACCATGCGGTTGGCGATGACGCTTTCCGGGAAATCGGCTTTGGCGGCATCTTCGATATGCGGCGTCAGGTCGGCAAGCACGCCGCCATTGTAATAACGCAGGAAATCGCCGGGGCTGATGAGGAAGATGTCAGGACCCTCGCCCGACGCGAAGGCCGTTGCCAGCTTGGAACCGGAGATGTATTCGCTGTTGACGACATATTCGAGCTCGACCTTCTGGTCGTGGCCGTCGTTCCAGTCGGCCACCAGCTTCTCGAACCACTGGACCTGCGGCTTCACGTCTCCGCCAGGCGCATAGAACTGCCAGAATTTCAGCGGCGCTTCCTGAGCGCGCACGGCCATCCTGTTGATGAACGGGAAGCCTGTGAGGCCGGCGGCAGCGAAAGTGGCGCCGCCCTGGATCAGCCGACGGCGATTCAGGCTGGCCAATGGCCGGTCGCGGGTCGTTTTGTCAGTCATCAATTCCTCCCTTGGATGTTGTTCGGTCGAACGTTGGCGAAGGGACCTCCGTTCCCTTTGCCGGCATCTGGCGTCACGCGCTGTCGAATGGGCTCAACACGCATGGGATCACTTCGGTGCGCGGCGCGCCCTCGACTTTGCCGCCCAGCCGTTCGAGCAGCATTTCCGTGGCGCGCTTGGCAAGCATTGTCGGACTGTTGCCGACACAGGTCAGCTTCGGCCTGACATATTCCAGTTGAGGCAGGTCATCGAAGACTGCGATGGCGATATCCTGAGGGATATTGATCCCATGGTCGTAGAATTCGGTCAGCGCACCGGAGGCCATCAGATAATTGGCGAAGAACATCGCCGACGGCAGGTTTCCGCCGTGCTTCTCCCTGAGCCAGGTGACCGCTTCCCGCCCTGACGGGGCAAGATAGCTTCCCTCGAACCGCAGATCGGCGGAGATTGGCACGCCATTGTCGGCGAGCCCTTTTTCGAAACCGGCGGCGCGCGCCATCGCCTCCTTGAAAAAGGATGGCCCGGTGACATGGGCGACGCGGCGATGGCCCCTCTTCGCCAGATACTCGCCCATCAGATAGCCGCCGCCGAAATCGTCCAGCTGGACGCTGTCGACAGCATGGTTCGGCAGATGGCCGATGAAGACGGCGGGCAGATCGAGGCTGAGCAGTTCGCTGTGCATGCCGTGCAGCGCGAAGTCGGCAACGATGACGCCGTCGACCCGCTTGCGACCGATCTGGCGCAAATACTCGCGGCCGTGATCCTGTGAATGTCCGCCCGGCACGTCGGTGTTGAAGATCAGCATGTCGAGGCCGACCACTTCGAGCGTCGACTGCGCCGTTTTCACCAGCTCCGGATAGAACGGGTTGCGAATGTCCGGGATCAGCATCGCGATAATGTTGGTACGGCCGGTGCGCAGGCTCTGCGCCTGCGGGTTCGGGGTGTAGCCGAGTTCGTCGATCGCCGCTTGTACGCGCTCACGCAGCGATTTCGATACCCGGTCCGCATGGTTGATGACATGCGACACGGTCGTGCGCGACACGCCCGCTCGCGTGGCAACTTTGGAAATCGTGCTCATGGTGACAGGCTATGGGCACTTGAATGCATTTGCAAATCGATTTTACCGATGTCTCGCAAATTAGGGCCATCAGGCGATTATACAAATGCCAAAAGAAAAGGCCGGGTTGTTAAGCCCGGCCAAGTGTGAAGGTCTATAACCTCCAGAGGGGAACGCGCCGGACGCAATGGGAGGAGACATCCGACGCAATTCGCATATGGGTCTGCATTGGTGGCGTTTCAACGATGCGGCAGTAGACCAACGGCGTTGCTGCCATAGAGCCAGAAACGCAAAGCATTCGAAGGGGCGGTGGATCGCAGCTGCCAGTTGGACACAAAGGTCGCCGAATGCAGGGCGGGCTCCTGGCATAGGGACTTCAGTCTGTAAGCCTATCGACCAAGGACCCGCACAGCCAAACTTTGGTCCGAGGCTGCTATCGCAAAAGCCCGAAATGCGAGAGTTTCAGGAACTGAGTTCCGAGGAGCCCCGTTGCGATGCCGACTGTTACAGGAGGCCGCCATGGACCCGAGCATTCACCAGGCACGTTGGCTGCTTTTTCCGTTATTTGGCCTGTGTTTCGGGGTCGCGGCCATTGGATTTATTGTTGGCTGACGGTGGAAGTCGGCGCTACCGCGGAGAGACGCAACCAAAGGAAGGCAAAAGACTTGCGCAGTAAATAGTCCCTTCCTGCGCTAGCGAGACCCACCAGTTACCATCGTGGGACTGGTGGGTCTTGACGTTCCGGACGCAAACCATTGTTTTAAGCATCACACGAATTTCGAACAGGAGGCAGTACGACAGAGCCGTATGATTAAGGGAAGTTCCGACATGCGACTGACAAGTTCATTGATGACGACCCGGAAACGAAGGACCGGATCTTCACGAGGACGTCGTGTCGGCATTTCTGTAGTCGTCTTGACCTTCATTCTCGTCGTAAGCCCCTATCGCGTCTTGTTCGATGGATCATCGCAGCCGCTCGGCCCGCAGGCTGTCTGGGCCAAAGATGGCGGGAACGGCAACGGCAATGGCGGGAACGGGAATGGGAACGGCAATTCGGGCAATTCGGGTGGAAACTCCGGCAATTCGAACTCGAATGCTGGTGCCGGCAAGGGCAAAGCAAAGTCGCAGGACGACAATCCCCCTGATCCCGCCCCTGCGGTAAACCCCGATAGCAAGCCAAAACTCTTTGTCAACGCATCCACAGGAGACCGGGTCGAGGTGAGCGGCCCGAGCATTGGCGTGGTGCATTCGAACGGACTCAGCGAACGCATCGACAGCGACCAATATGAAATGCGGGATGCCGAGGGCCGCATCATCATTCGGCGCCTGGCGACGCGTTCCGATCGGGACAGGTTGCTTGGAATGATCAACTGAGGGCCAGTTCACATGGCCGCGCCGTGCGGCAATTTCGGCTCAAGCATGATCGCGAACAGGCGGATGGCGGCGCTCAGTCGCGTCGCGCAAGGTCATGGCAGCTTCGGTCCTGTTGCTGACGTTGAGCTTGGCCAGGATTCGCGTCATGTGGTGCTTTATCGTCTTTTCATGGAGGTTCAGCCGAAGCCCGATCCGCTTGTTGCTCAGTCCCGCGGCAACCAGCGTCAGGATCTCCCTTTCGCGGCTGGTGAGGTCGGCAAGTCCGTCAGCTTTCGCCGGCTCTTTTGATTGAGCCGAGAGATCGGCCAACAGGCGCGCCGACAATTGTGGACAGACATATCGTTCGCCCGACGCTACCGTGCGCAGGATCGCAGCCAACGTCCTCGACCCGACCCCCTTCAGAACATAGCCCCTTGCCCCGCTCTGCAACGCGGTCATCACGTGCTGGTTTTCTTCCGAAACGGTCAGCATCACAATTTTCAGTGCCGGATGCCGCTCAAGGGCCGGTCCGATCACGCCAAGGCCACCTCCAGGAACCGAGATGTCCATCAGCAGAATGTCGGGCCGCTGGTCTTCGATTATCCGCAGGGCATCGTCTCTGCTGCTTCCTTCACCGACGATCTCGAACCCGCCGATCTGATCGAGCGTGCGCACAACGCCTTCCCTGAACAGCGGGTGGTCGTCGACGATGGCGAGCTTGATGGCTACTGTCATGTCTGCCCCATTTCAACGATGTTGAGGGCCATTCTTACGACTGTGCCACTCTGTGAGGAAGTTACGGTAAACTGGCCCCCGAGGCTTTCCACCCGCTCGCGCAGCCCTACGAGTCCCAGCCTCTCGGGACGCACGATTTGCGGGTCAAAGCCGGCGCCGGCGTCGGCCACTTCGATACAAACGCGCTCGCCGTCGAAATGTTTCTCGACCGACTGACCTTCACCTCCGGCATGACGGAATCCATTGTTCAGCGCCTCCTGGACGAAGCGGAAGATGCAGATCTTGGCCGCCGGCGACAATGGCGCATGGCCGCCGGTCATCGATAGTGTCACTTTGACGCCGGTTCGTTCTTCGTGCGCCCGTACGGCAAGCTGGAGAATTTCACCCAGTTCGGCATGCTCGATATGCGGCAGGACAAGGCCCTTGCTGATGCTCCTGATCTCGCGCATGGCATCGTCCAGATGTGCTTTGATGGCCAGCAATTCCTGTGCACGCTTCGATTGCGGCGTAGCGGGATCGGCAATGACGGGGCTGTCGATCCCCAGCGCCGCGAGAGCAACCAATTGCGCCGGGCCATCGTGCAAGTCCGCACCGATGCGCCTGAGATAGCGTTCGTTAAGTGCGGTGGCACGCTGCGAGGCACGCTGCACCCGCAGCCTCAACAGTCTGTTTTGCGCAAGCAGATCGGAAAGCTCGGCAATGCGCTGCTTCAACGAGCGGCTCTGCGAACTGATCATGCGGCTGCCACGGAACACGATTGCCGACAGCCCGAGAAAGAAGGCCGCTGTGACGGCGGCAACGTCCAGCCAGGTTCGAATGAGTGCCTGATGCAGGTTTCTTTCAAAATCAGTGGCGACCTCGTAGAATTCTGAAACGGCCACCACTTCCCCCGACCATGGCTGCAGCACCGGATTGTAGATCTCGAGGAGATGCAAGCCGCTGGCCCTTTCGGCCTCGCTGTCCGAATCGTCCAGCTTGTCGAACTCCGAGACCATTTGGCCTGCGAATGCCGCCCGGAGATTGTCGCTGGGTTCAAAGCGCTTGCCGATCAATGTCTTGTCGGTCGAATACAGGATGGTTCCGTCGCGACGCCAGAGCTTGAAGGATTCGAGCCTTGTGCCGAGTGCCCCTTGTCCCAGCGTTTCATCGAGCGCGTGGGCGACGCTCTCGTCGAGCACTTCGCTCTTGCGCATATCCGGAAGCAGCGGCGCGATGACGCTGTCCACGTAAAGAGCCGTTGCGGAAGCCGAATTCTGCGTGACCACGGTTTCTATATGATTCGTGACGGAAATCCCGACCACCACCATGGCTGACAGGGAAAATAGACCGCCCGCGAGCAGGAACTGCGTTGCCAGCGACAGCGCATTCCAACGGTCAACAAGGCTTGTCAGCCTGTGTGGCTTGGTGTTCCGAATGGCCCGCTCGGCAACACGCCGCACCAGTGGCGCGATTCTGGAGAGCCGGCTAATCCGTTGTCGAACGTCGCTGAAAGACGCCATCCTAGGTGTGTAACCGATCAATCGGGATGGAACTAGGGCCTGATGAGAGGGCGAACAGCGTATCCGGCGCTTTTTTGGCCAAACCGTCTCATTGCGTCGTTCGGTAAAGCTCGGACGCGGCCTGCTTCAGTGCCGCCCGTCCATCCGGCCTCAGATACATCATGTGCCCGCCCTCCAGCACCTCGGTGCGAATGGGCTTTGCGCCGGCAAGCGAAGGAATTTGACCAAGCAGGTAGCGCGAGCCCATGTACGGCGTCACCAGGTCGCTGTAGCCGTTGACGATCAGCACGCCGAGGCTGGGGTTTAGCACGCGCGCTTGTTGAAGGTCGTCCATGACACCCGCATAGCCCTGACGCGTCGCGCTCGTCCCATAGTCCCAATTGCCGCTGACTTCACGGTTGAGAAGCCGATAGCTGATATCCGTGCGGAAGTTCAATTCATCACGCACATAGCCGACGAAAGCGGAGGTGAGCGCCGGCACGCTTCGGTCGAGCACCGGATCGGGACCCTCGACTCCCAGGCTCTCTGGCGCCACGTCCGCAGTCGCGATGTTGCCGTCATAGGCGCTGAGAACATTGCCCTTTGCCCGTGCAAACTCCTTGGCGAACAGCCCTATGGGAATGCGTGCAAAGTGCCGCTGGACGAGATCGAGCGGCAGACCGGTGATTGCGGCGACACGCTGGCTCGCCAGACGTCCACCCTGCTCCAGCCCACCGGCCAGCGCGGCCAGATAATCGCCGAGCGCATAGCGTTCGACTTCCGCCAGCCGCTCCTGCAGGGCGGGGCCGGAAACACCTTCGCTGTGTAGGCGCACTGCCGCCAGCGACGGCAGTTCCAGCGCCCAGTGGAGCGGCTGGAACTCGTCCGGGCGCACCAGCGTGAATTCGAGCGCCGGCGAAATCAGCACGACGCCACTCGGGCTGATGCCGATGTCTTCCTGAAGCTTCCTGGCGAGCAATGCTGCTCGAAAGCCGCCATAGCTTTCGCCAGCCAGGAAGACAGGCGATGCCGTACGGTTCGTCTGCGCCAGATAGAGCCGGATAAACGCGCCTATCGACGCGGCGTCCTGGCTGACGCCCCAGAAGCTGTGTGCTTCCGTACCGGGCGCTTCACGGCTGTAACCGGTTCCGACAGGGTCCACAAAGACCAGGTCGGTCATGTCGAGCCAGGTGTCGGGGTTATCGAACAGCCTCTGCGGCGACGGCAGGAAACTTCCATCGGCCGCTGTCGCCAGAACCCGCGGACCGAGCGCGCCGAGATGGAGATAGGCGGAAGCTGCTCCCGGACCGCCATTGAACACGAAGGTGATCGGGCGACGCGGATCCGGTCCCGTTTCTTTCCCTGCGTGCAGAGCATAGGCGACATAGAAAATCTCGGCGGTGATATCGCCTTTGCCGGACGGCAATGACAGCGTGCCGGCCTTGGCCTCGTAATCGAGCGTGCGTCCGGCAATGACGATCGAATGATCGGAAGTCTGCGGCGGTGGCAGGAGCGAGAGAACCCCGCCTGTGGGCGGCGGCCGCTGGGCCGTCTCCGCATGACCGAACCCAGTTCCGGCAACCAACAGCAGAAGAGCGAGGGCGATTTCTTGCAGCTTGATAGGCATGACGTCTCCGGAGCAATTGGCTGGAAACTAGCACACCGTCGGCCGAACCAAAGTCACAGCACCGTGCGCCAGTACATCTGACAAGAAGGGGTCGAATTTGGAAATCCGATGCCCAGGCGGAAGATAGGGCGCGAGGGTCACGGCGGCAGCCTAACCTCTTCCAGCAGATGCGTGCGGCGGAATGGCGGACCAACGACTTCGTGAATTTTCTGCCGGTTGACTCGATTGGCCCACTTCCTAGGTTGGCATTCGGGGCTCCCGTGCAATCCGAAGTTGGTATGACATCTTTCCACACCCGAAAGCTTGCCCTTCTCCTTCTATCGGCAAGCGCCACCATCCTGTCTTCCTGCGTCATGCCCGACGACACGTCGAGCACTGCGAAGGAAGACGCCACGGCGGCGGCAGCCCGCAGGGAGATGGTCGGCCTTAGCGAGGCGGACGTTCGAATGTGCGCCGGCTTTCCTACCGCCACTGCCGATGTCGGCAAATCCGGCCAGATCTGGACCTATCAGCGCGTCGTTCAACGCGGCAATCTCAACATTGTCGTTCCGACCGTGGCCATTGGCCCCGTCCCGGCGCTGGGGGGTTCCGTCAACGTCGCCCCCGGCGGCTATTGCAACACGCAAATTCGAATGGTTGACGGTCATGTTGCCGAGGTTGCCTACGCCGGCGACAACAACCTGCCGAACAACCGCGATGCGCTCTGTGTCAGCACGGTAGACGCCTGTGTCGCCTACGCCCGTCAGTATCATCCAGGCAGGACAATGGGCAGATAGCGGGATGAGTGGCATTGCCGCTGATCTGAACGCCTGAGATTTCTGGTTTGCCGGCTAGTATCCTCGATCCCGATCGAGCATCACCGATTTGACCTGACATTCCCCGCTATCAACCGCCGACCCCATCGCGAATAGTGGAGAAATAGCGGTCGGTTCCGACCTGCCCGCCCTTGAGGGCAATTTCCAGCCCATCGATCGCCTTAATGCTTGAATGCGCCACACAAAGTGGCGAGCCCGGCGATGCCGGCAGCGGCATTCGCACAGTCAGCGCGTCTACGCCCATCTGGCCAAGTGCATGGCTCGACGTGTCGCCGCCGGCGATGACCACGCGCAGTAGCTTCTCTTGAAGCGTCAGTTCGCGGAGAACCTCGCCAAGGCCGTGGCCGAGCTTATGGCGGGCGCCTTCCCGGAGATCGATTTCTGCACCGCGGTCGGCCGCAGGCCCGAGCGCGGTGTAGAGGATGACGCTGCGCCCGGCCCGTAGGCTGGAGCGGCCGGTTGCCACCGCGCGCGCAATCGCGTCGTTCGAAGCCTCAGAAACCAGTTCGACTGGGTCGAGCTCGATCCCGTCGAAGCCGTCGGCCAGAGCATAACGGATCTGTCGTTCCGTCGTCGGCGAGCAGCTCCCCGAGACCACGGCGATCCTGTCGGCAGCGCCCGGCGGCGAAAAGGCGGATTTGGTATCCACGATCCGGTTCGCTGCCCATTCGACCAGCAAGGCATATTCGATGCCTGAAGAGCCGACGACGAAATAACCGCCCGGCTTGCGAGCGCGCCAAATCTCCTTGCCGGCAAGTGCCTGGGTTTCCAGGCTATCGACATCGACAAGCACAATACCTGAGCCATTCTCCACAAGCCGGTCGAATGCTTTCGACCGCGACGCAGACTGCAGCGTCGCCAGGTCGACCAGGCCCGAGGCGAGGCTGGTCTGGCGCGACAGATGGATCAGCAGGTCGGATTCGTCCATCGGCGTGGTCGGATGGCGGCTCATCACGGGATGGCGGTCGATGCGGAAATATTTTTCGCGATAGGCCGCGAACAGATGACCGAAGGCGGTGTAGCGCTTCAGCTGCGGCGCGCCGACCACCAGCGGCACGCCCTCTTGCCGGAAAACCGAGCGGCCGATTTCGATCGCCCGGCCGATGCTGCCGATTGCCGGGCTGGAATCGAAGGTCGAGCAGACCTTGTAGTGGCAGATCTCGGCGTTGACGGTCTTCAGCCAGGCGAAGGCATCTCGCAGATGCGTGTCCATCCACTGCGGCGTCTCGCTGCGGCTGGTGCCGGCCAGCCCAAGGGCGCGGCAATGCGCAAATTGCGAAAGCAGCGCCTCGTCCGGCTGGCGCATGAACAGGACGGTCGGCACGCCGCCGAGCTCGAGCGCCTCCATAACGTCGGTCGAGCCGGTCAGGTCATCGCCATAGTAACTCAGAAGCAGGTTTTGCATGGCGTCAGGCCGCCTCGCCCCCGCCGAACTTCTCGATCGACCGCGCCAGCTCGACATGGCTCAAGGCATAATCCGCCAACGGAATGTCCTGGACCGCCGCCTGCCAGGCCTGCTGCACGGCGCGCACGCCGGCGCCCGGCCCGTCCGGGTGGCTGACGATGCCACCACCGCAGAGATAGAGAAGATCGACCGTCCGGCCGGTTCGCTGGAAGGTTTCAGGCGCCTGCCCGCCCCACTGGCCGGAGCCGGCGACCGGCAATGCGCAATCGGCTGACGAAAAGATCGGCGTGGTCACCGCCTTGAAGGATTCGACGAAGGACCAGTCGGGTTCCCAGTATTTTGAGGCGATGCCGTTGATCTGGAACTGGTCGACGCCGAGCAGACGCCAGAACTGCTGCCAGACCTTGAAATCCATGCCAAGGCCGGGATGACGGGTGAGAATGTCCCAGCCATTGCGGTGGGCATGGAGCACAAGGCTGGAGCGTTTTCGAAGGTAAGCCATGCCGCCGAAACCGATCGAATTGATATTGACCACCGCGCAATTGCCGCCGGCCTTTGCCACCAGATCGTGGTTTCGCATCATCTCGTCGGGATCGGCATGTGAAATGCCGAAGGCATACATGACCTTCTTACCGGTCTTCTGCTCGTGGTCGAGGATCAGCGGCATGATTGCCCTCACCCGCTCCGACAGCGGCGAATAGGCCGGGCTCATCAGCTTCTCGTCGTCCTTGATGAAGTCGACGCCGGCCGCAATCAGCTCTTGCACCATTGCGGCCGTCTCGGGCGGGCGGAGCCCCAGCGCCGGCTTGACGATGGTCCCGATGATCGGACGATCCGCGACACCGGTCAGCCTGCGGCTGCCCGTGACGCCGAATTGCGGGCCCGGATGCGCGCGCCGGTACTCCTCTGGTAGCCTCATGTCGACGACCCGGATACCGGACAGGCCCTTGATCGAAAAGGTGCCGCCGATGGTGATGGTCATCAACGCCGACAGGTCGGTACCGATGGCGTCCAGCGGAAACGCGATGTCGACGTCGGCGCGCTTGACCGGGCCGTTGCGCGCTTCGGGACCGGTTTCGGGAAGAGACGGCCGATCCGCATCCGGCAGATGCCGTATCGCCAGGACTCGCGCTGCGACCCTGGCCTTGAGCTCTTCGGTCTCGCCGGCCAGCGCGACGAAGGTTCCGGTCGACTGGTCGCTTGCGATCTTGGCCGCCAGCGCCTCGATATTGCCCGGCGTTTCGATGCGATAGGTGAGAACAATCATATTCGCGCGGCCTGCCGGGTGGTTCGAAAAAGGTTCCTTGGCCCTTGAAATCTGGTATAATGAGTACATAAGCTTTGCAAGCCCTATCCGGCTTGGCGGTAAGGGCGAGCCGGCAGCAGGCGTTCCGGAATTCACGGCGGAAATGCTAGATAGGGGCCGGTCAAAGGAGTGATTCGCGACGATGAACCGTTCGGAGCCGATCGTCCGGCGCAAGCTTTCCGACGAAGTATTCTTGAGACTGAAGCGCCTGATCACCAGCGGCGAATTGCTGCCGGGTGACGACATGCCGTCGGAGCGCGAATTGATGGAGCGCTTCGAGGTCGGCAGGCCGGCGATCCGCGAGGCAATGCAGGCGTTGAGCAATATGGGCCTCGTCGCGATCTCGCATGGCGAGCGGGCGAAAGTGCTGCAGCTGACCGCCAAGTCGATCATCAAACAGGTCGACGGCGCCGCCAAGATCATCCTGTCGTCGTCGAAGGACACGCTGGAGCACCTCAAGAACGCGCGTATCTTCTTCGAGCGCGGCATGGTCAGGGAAGCCGCAGAGAAGGCAACCGCCGAGGACGTGCAGCGGTTGCGCGCAACGGTTGCCGAGCAGCGCAGCCATCGTGGCGACTCGGAAGCCTTTATATCCGCCGACATGAAATTCCACACCCAGATCGCGGCAATATCCGGCAACCCGATCTATGTCGCCGTCAGCGAGGCAATGCTTGGCTGGCTAAAGGAATACCACACCGAAATGCTGATCTGGACCGGCAAGGAAAAGTTCACGCTGACCGAGCACGAAGAGATCATCGGACGCATCGAGGCCAAGGATGCGGATGGCGCCGAGAAGGCGATGATCAAGCACCTCGAACGCTCGCGTGCGCTTTACGTGATGAACTCCGGCAGCTGAAAATCAAGAGCAAGGTCCCGACCGCAGCGGCCGGCACCTTGCTCTCGGCCTACTGACTGACCACAGATCAGCCTGAGCCCGGACCGACGCAGTTTTCTGTTGCGTCTGAATCCGATGTATGTGCCGCGTGTTTTCATTCAACGATTTCAGCATTTGCATCTTCCCAGCCATGGATTTCCGCGGCCCGCTTTCGTCAGCAAGCCCGCATAGGCCCTCCTGGAGGCGCCGCGCTTGTTCTGGGATTGGCAATTCTTGCAAAGACTATGCTAGGCTTGCCATCCGAGAACGATACTGGAGTACCGCAATGGCTGACAGGGGCCTCCACGTTGTGATCTGGCTGCCGTCGAATTTCTATTCGGCCGTCGTCTCGACGCTCGTGGAAATGTTTCAGCTTGTGAATGACGTCTGCCGTTCGCAGGTTCTCTCCTGTGAGTTCGTTTCAAGGAGCGCGCCGTCGGCATCGAGCACCGGAATTTCCTTCCCGACAAAGGCTCAACCATCCCGGAAAATGGATGTCCTGATTCTCATTGCCATGCCGGGTGTCGAGATTCCGGAGCTTCTGCGCTCGCTCGACGAGGAGAGTGAGCATTCAAAACCGCTGATCGCGCTCGCGCAGCAGCAGGACGCAATCATCGCAGCACATTGCGGCGCGTGTTATCTGCTCGCCACTTCGGGATTGTTGGACGGCAAGCGCGCAACGATATCCTGGTGGCTGAAGAACGAGGCAAGCCGCCGGTTTCCGCAAGTGCGATGGGACGCTTCCCGCCTGCTCATTCGCCAGGACCGCCTTTACACATGTGGAGGCGGGTTTTCCGGACTCGAACTCGCCAGGGCTTTGCTGATCGATCTGGGCTTCGAGAAGGAAGAACGGATCATTCGAAAACTTCTGGTTCTTCCTCCGCCGCGCAAATTCCAGAGTCCCTACGAATTTCCTCTCGACAAAATTTCGAACGAGGCCAGCCCATTCGAGAACAAGCTGCGCGAGCTCTCGAAAGACAAGATGTCAGAAATCGATTTGAAATTTCTTGCAACCGAATTGGCAATGTCTTCGCGAACCCTGTCTCGCAGGTTTTTCGACGAGCTCCAGACAACGCCGGGAAAATGGATCCAGGAAAGGCGGCTGGAGTTGGCAAGGTCCATGCTTGAGGAAACGAAACTGAGCGTCTCAGAAATCTGCTATCGGGTGGGATATCAGGACGTCGCTTCGTTCAGCCGTCTTTTTTCCAAGACAACTGGAATGGCACCAGGCGAGTTTCGAAAGCAAGTCCGGTGACAAGTCGGCAGCGGAAGTGCTGCGGCTACGGGCAACCGCTGCGGAACTGCGGCGATTCATGAACCCCGGCGTGACTTCAGCCAATCCGGACGATTGCGTAGGGCGTCATGACAAGACGGTCTCGGCCCGACGCGTCGCGCTGAATCTGGCGTGACGTTCGTCCATCCCAGATATTCAGAAAACCCTGATCGGAACCGAGCCCGGAAACATCGACTGGAAGGTCGTCCGGAGTAAGGTTCGCCAGCCAGACGATGATCTTGCCTGTCTGGGAGTGGCCGGCCAGTGCCAGCACCCGCGTCTCATCGGTCGTTGTCGCCGCCACATGCGCATGGCCGGCCAGATCGCAAAGTCCTTTCACCGCGTGGAAAATCGGCCGGGGTGTACCTTCTTTGACAGGTTCGCCCGACGAGGCCAGCACGCCGAATGGTCCGGTGAAGCTGCAGAGCGTCAGCATTTCGAGCCCGGCCGGCGCAACGCGCGCGGCATAGCCGATCGTCCATGCGGCCCCGAACAGCCCGGCATGGCGAGGGTCGCGGTTGGCCATGGCAATGCGCTGACCGTCGGGATTAGCCTTGGTCGCGCCGCCATAAGGGTTCTGGCGCATGGCAATGGTCGACGGCCCGATCCGATAAGGTATTGTTCCGAAGATCGTTCGTACTGACGCCGTGATGAAAGGCAACGCCTCCAGCGATTGCATGACGCTGAGATCGTCGGAGGCGTGCACGATCGGGCAGGTGCAATGCGTGACGAAATCGAGCGGGTCGGCCGGCACACGCTTGCGATTGAGTTCGGTGAAATAGCTGAACATGCCGCCGCCGAGGCGGCTGTCGGGAAAGGAGCGCCGCGCCGCGGCGTAGACGTCTTCGAGCGGCGGGCAGTGCGGCCACGCGCTGCCCGGTGGCGTCGACTGCCGGTCGACCGAGGGCGAGACGGCAATGGCCGAAAGCTTGAGCCCGGCCTGGCGCACCCTGTCGGCGACGCCTGAAAGCTCGGCGTCGAGATCGCCGTCGCCGGCAATGACACATTCGAGCGTTGTCCGGACCGGATAGGCGGCGGCGAGCCGGGCGTAGGATCGCAAGGCGTCGGGCCCATGGCCACGCGTCGGGTCGTAGTGGAACATCAATTGCTGCGGACCAAGCTCGCACAGCACCGACAACTTGCCCAGCGCCGCCTCGACCTCATCCGGGTAGATGATCACGCCAACATCCGGCAGCGCCGGTCCGGCTTGGCCGAGCGTGACGCGAATTGGTTCCGCGATTGCCGCAGCAGCCGGCACTTTCCCGCAACCCTCTATCCGCAAACTAGTGGTCTGGCGGAAGGTCTTGCCGGCAGGCAGCACATAGGGCCATGGCAGCGCGAGCGGCCGGACATAGGTCTTGTAGGAGGCATCCGACCAGTTGCGCTGGTCCTCCATCTCGAACGTGTCGCCTTGCATCCGGCATTCGGCGGTGACGCCCGGCCGGATCTCATGGGTGATCGCCCGCAGATCCTTGAAAGGCTGCCAGGCATCGATCAGCTCTGGAAGCCGCGTCGTGACCACGCTGCCATCGGTATGCTCGACCGTGACCGGGCTGCCGGCCAGCCGGGCAATTGGATGCAGGATGCAGAAGCCGCAGCGATTGGTCTCGAAATCGTTGTCGGGAAGAGCGCTCACGTCGAAGATCAGCTGGCCATCGGCCGAGCCCTTGATGGTCGCACGGAAGTCGAGCCGGCTTCCCTCTGGTCCGAAACAACCTGCCGAATAGCTGACGAAGAAAGCGTCATCGCCCTGGTCGATGATTAAATCGGTGAGCGCCGGCTCGTAGGTGCCCCAGTCGCGATCCCTGACGATGAAGGCGACGGCGCGCAGAACCTCGGTGCCGCCATGTCGGATAGTGCGCAGATTGCCGTTGACGAAGTCCGCCGTCAGCGCGCCGGCGCGCAGCCTGACCGGTTCGGCTTCAACTGCACGTGTACCGTAGAGGAGGAAGGCGTCGGCTGTCATTTCAGCAAGGCGTCGAGTTGCACCGGCTCCCGGCTTGCGGCGCCGGCATAGGCTGCCTCGACCAGCGCTAATGTCTTGAGGTTGTCCGCGCCCGAGGTCGCGGGCTCGGCTCCGTTGGTCAGGCAATCGACCCAGTGCTTTTGAATGGCGACGACGCTTTCCTGGATGTTGTGCCACGGCCGTGATGCCCAGGCCAGCAGCGGTGGCGAGACGTTGCTCACGGCTGTCCCGCTCCTGCCGGTGACGGTTAGCCGGTAGCCCTGCGCCAGCCGGATCGTGCCGTCGCTGCCGTCGATCTCGATCAGCGTCTCCGGAAACGGCTCGGTAGCAAGCTTGCTCGCGTAGCTGCAGTCGACCACGGAAGTGGCGCCGCTCGTGTGGTCCAACAGCATCGTCGCAACGTCCTCGCCGGCAATGCCGGGATTGATGCGCGCCGTTCGCGCAGTGACGGTCGAGACGTCGCCCAGCAGGAAGCGGGCGATGTCGAGGATGTGGATACCCAGATCCTCGATGATGAAGCGCTTTCCCGTCGACAGATAAGGCTGGCCGGAAAACACGTCATAGGCAGAGCGGAACGAGATCCGTCCGAAAAAGGGGGTGCCGATTTCGCCGCTGTCGAGCACGGTACGCACCGCCTGGATCGGCGACTGCCAGCGAAAATTCTCATGCACCATCAGCGGCACGCCGGCGTCAGCACAGGCCTTTACCATCGCCTTGGCATCGGCAAGCGTCGGCGCAAACGGTTTTTGGCAGATTGCCGGAACGCCGTGCTGCGCTGCCATCTCCACGAGCATTCTGTGGCTTGGTGCGGTGGTGGCGATGTCGACGAAATCCAGCCTTTCGCCGGCAAACAGCGCGGCCGCATCGGTATAGCGCCGCGCGACCCCGAACTGGTCACCGACGACCCTCAACCGGTCCGGATTGCGGTCGCAGATGGCGGCGATCGAGGCGCCCTCTATGTCGCGCCAGGCATGCATTTGGTTGACGGCGAAGAAGCCGCAGCCGATCAGCGCTCCCCGCAGCTCCGCCATGTCAGCCGGCCTTTGCCATCTGCATCAGCGTGACACGGCTCTGCAGCCGGCGCTGTGCCTGATCGACGACGACGGCGACGATGATGACGAGGCCCTTGATCACCATCTGCCAGAACGAGCTCACTCCCATCATCACCAGCCCGTCGGAAAGGATGCCGATTACGAAGGCGCCGACAATGGTACCGCCGATGGTACCGCGTCCGCCCGACATCGAGGTGCCGCCGAGCACTGCCGCGGCAATGGCGTTGAGCTCGAAGCTCTCTCCGGTCGCCGGATGCGAGGCCATCAGTTCGGACGAGATGATCAGCCCGACGATCGCCGCGCAGAAGCCGGAGAACATGTAGACGAACATCTTCACCATGTTGACGCGGACGCCTGAAATCCGCGCCGCCCGCTCATTGCCGCCGACGGCGAAGATGTGGCGGCCGAGCGGGGTGTATTTGGCGAGATAGGCCGCCCCTACCGCAACAACGAGCAGAATCCAGAGCGCGACCGGCAGGCCGAGCAACCGGCCGGCGCCGAGAAAGCCGAATCCGGTGGTGCCGAGCTCCGGCTTGCCGACGAGATTGGGGAAAGTACGGCCGTCCGACGACAGCAGCGCCAGGCCGCGTGCGACATAGAGCACGCCGAGCGTGGCAATGAAAGGCGCAACATTAAGCCTGGTGATCAGCAAGCCGTTGACGGCGCCGATCAATATGCCGACGGCAAGCGTGATTAGCGCGATCTCGAAGACGTTGAAATAGATGGTGTAGCCGACCTGCAGGTCGATGCCGTTGAGCACGAGGTAGCCGGCCACCATGCCGCACAGGCCGACGATTGAGCCGACCGACAGGTCGATGCCGCCGGTGATGATGACGAAGGTCATGCCCATTGCGAGGAATGCGTTCAGCGCCACGTGCTTCGACATCAGGATAAGATTGGCGGCCGATAGGAAATTGGGGGCGGCTATCGAGAAGAATAACAGCACGGCGATCAGCGCGATGAACGTCCTCGCCTTCATCAGCGTCAACAGGACCGAGCCGCCCGACATGGAGTTGACCGCCGCCTTGGCTGGGATGTCAGTCATGCGCCTTGCTCTCCGTGCGGGACCGGTCCGTGGCCGAAGGCCGAGGCAGCGACGAGCGCGGCCTCCGTCGCCTCTGCGCGATCGAACATGCCGGTCAATTTTCCATTGCTCATCACTGCGATACGGTCGGACAACGCCATCACTTCGTCGAGATCGGAGGTGGCAAACAGAATCCCCAGGCCGTCGCGCGACAGCTTGCGCATGGTGCGGAACACGTCGGCCTTGGCGCCGACGTCGATGCCGCGGCTGGGCTCGTCCATCAACAGCACCTTCGGGCCGGTGAGCAGCGCCTTGCCGATCACCACCTTCTGCTGGTTGCCGCCTGACAGCGACGAGACTTCCTGCGCCGGATCGGCGACCTTGATGGCCAGTTCGCGCACCGTCTGGGTCACCGCCTGTCGTTCGGCGGCACCACGAATGTGGAACAGGCGCACGAACCGCGACAGGCTGGCCAGCGTCAGATTGCTGGCGACGGAGAGGATCGACACCAGCCCTTCGCGCTGGCGGTCTTCGGGAATCAGCGCCAGGCCGCGCCGGATGCGCCGCGTCGTGTCGCGCTCGTGCACTTTTTTGCCGGCAATGAATATCGTGCCCGTCGAATGGCCGTGGCGGCCCATGATGCAGTCGAACAGCTCGCTGCGTCCGGCGCCCATCAGGCCATAGATGCCGAGAATTTCGCCGGCGCGCAGCGACAGCGAGACGTGATCGACCGCAAGCCCGCCGGTGACGCGCGGCAGGCAGATGTCCTCGGCGCGGAATATTTCCTCGCCCGGCACATGGCCGTCGGCCTTGGCGAAGTCCTTGGCGTCCGAGCCGATCATCTGCCGCACGATCCACTGGGTGTCGACGTCTTTCATCTTCGCCTGGCCGGTGATGCGGCCGTCGCGCAGCACCGTGATGGTGTCGCCGATGCGGATCAGCTCCTCGAGCCGGTGCGAGATGTAGACGACTGCCACGCCGCGTGCCTTGAGGTCGGCAATCACCTTGAACAGTATCTCGACTTCCGCCGCGCTGAGCGCCGAGGTCGGTTCATCCATGATCAGGATGCGCGCATCGAGCGAAACCGCCTTGGCGATCTCGACCAGCTGCTGCTGGCCGATGCGCAGATCCTCGACCAGCATGTCGGGCCGGATGCCGGCTTCCAGGCGTTCAAGGAACTCCGCCGCGCGGCGCTCCTGCTCCTTGCGGTCGATCTTGCGGAAGCGGTTGGTGATCTCGCGGGTGGCGAAAATATTTTCGGCGACAGTCAGATTGCCGAACAGATTCAGCTCCTGGAAAACCATGCCGATGCCGCGGCTCACGGCATCACCGGAAGACGAGAATGAAACCTCCTCGCCGTCCAGAAGGATGCGCCCGAGCGTCGGTTGCTCGACGCCGGCGATGATCTTCATCAGCGTCGATTTGCCGGCTCCGTTTTCGCCGACCAGCACGTTGACCGCGCCTTTGCGCACCTCGAAATTCGCCCGCTTGACCGCGACGGTGCCGGAATAGACTTTCGAGACGTCCTCCAGCTTCAGGATGACATCTTGATCGCCGGTCATGGCTTCGGCCCGATCTTTGCCTCCGCCGGCGTCACCAGCGGCAGGTCCTGGCCACTGCCCGGCGTATAGGCGCCAAGTACCTCGACGCTGCGGCCCTCGAGTGCCTCGCGCGGCAGCTTGGAAAGCACGGTCTTGTCGGCATAGGCGTTGAAAGCCTTGCCGAACTGGGCGAAGTCGATCTGGTTGGTGAAATCGTTGAACTGGATGAAGTCGAGGCTGTCGCGCAGCGCGGTTCCGCGCATGGCGGGTCCGATCTGCACCCGCGCGTCCGCCTTGCCGTCGCCGTCAGCATCGATGTCCATCGTCGCCGCGCGTGACTGTGTATTGGCTGCAACGACCTTGCCCTCGAGCCGAACCGCGAAGGTCCATGGCGAATTCGCCTGCTTCTTCGGGTTGCCGTATTTGGCGCCGGCAGCGGCGGGATCGGTCTTGGCCAAGGTGTGAACCTCGGCAAACGGCCCGGCCTTCTGCTGCAGATAGGGTATGACTTTCGCCGCCCAGATGTCCTCGACCATCTTGTCGGGATTGAATGCGGAGCCAGTGCCGCCGTTTTCCGCTGACGGCGTCGGCAGGATCTTGCAGGCGGTCAGGCTGACTATAGCTGCAAGGAACGACGCGACAAGGATCGGCCGGGTCAGCTTGTTGAACATGTCGGCTCGTTCGGCATGGCAGTCAGGAGCACCCAAAGAAATGGAAGAAAGGGCGAAATGGAAGCAAGGGACGAACCGGAGGCTCGTCCCTTGCTGCTGATGTTACACCGGCTCAGTTGGTGAGCGCGAATGTCTCCAGCTTGGCGGCATTGTCGCCATTGACCAGGACGCAGTCCATCAGCTGCTTTTCTTCGGCGGGAGACTTCTTGTTTTTGATGAAGTCGTTGGCCTGCTCGACCGCCATCTGCGCCTGCGCGAAGGCCGGCTGCAGGACTGTCGCCTTGATGCCGCCGGAGGTGATCGAGTCGCGCACGTCGTTCGACCCGTCGAAGCCGACGACGATGACGTCTTTGCGGCCGGCAGCGGCAAGTGCCGCGTAAGCGCCCATCGCCATCGTGTCGTTGCCGGAGATCACGCCCTTGATATCGGGATTGGCCTGGAGGATCGATTCCATCTTTGAATAGGCCTCGGTCTGGCTCCAATTGGCCGACTGCTGCGCCACCATCTTCAGGTCCGGATAGTCGTCGATGACGTCGTGGTAACCCTTGGAGCGGATGCCGGCATTGGTGTCGGATTCCTTGCCGACGAGCTCGACGAAATTACCCTTCTCGCCCATCAGCTTGACGAATTCCTGTGCGCCGAGCTGGGCGCCCTGATAATTGTTGGAGACGATCTGCGCGACGGCAACGCCGGTGGCATTGATCTCGCGATCGATCAGGAAGGAAGGAACGCCCGCGTCCTTGGCCTTCTGCACCGCGGCGACGGTGGCGTCGGCGCCGGCATTGTCGAGGATGATCGCCTTGGCGCCGCGGCCGATCGCCGTGTCGATCAATTCGGACTGCTTGTTGGCGTCGTCGTCATGGACGAGCACCAACGCCTCGTAACCGAGTTCCTTGGCCTTGGCCTCCGCGCCGACAGCTTCCGCCTTGAAGAACGGATTGTCATGCGAGGGCGTGATGATGGCGATCAAATCCGCCGCATAGGCGGGTGCGGCGGTGCCAAGCGCCAGCATGCCGGCAAAAGCCGCAAGCGTCATTCTGCGTGTCAGTTTCATGTATTCCTCCCGTTGAAAATCCGTGCCTTGTCCCAAGGCTATATGCATTCGATTTCGTTAGCCGGCCGTAGGCGGCGGGTCGCGTCAGATTCACAAGCCCTTGGCCGGCTTCACCTCGACGGATCGCTCCCCCCTATCCTCCATTCATCCAGCGCCTGATCCTGCTGCGAAGCTTGACTGTCCGATCCATCGAACAGCTAAGCCAACTGGTATAATGAGTCAATGACAATTTCAGGTGACATGTTCCGGGGAGAACGCGTCGCTGCCCTCAAGTGATGCGCTGAATGCTCGCGGCAATCTCCTCCGGCTCGAACACCCGCTTCCAGTCATCGCGCATCAGCACCGGCTTGCCGAACTCTATCGCCTTGTTGCAGGCGTCGGAGAACACGCCTTTGGTCTCGCCGAAGATGACGGCGCCAAGCACGTTCATATGACCAAGCAGGAAGTCGAGCGCCGCCTGCTTGTCGACCCCGCGCGCCACCACCTCGTCGACCGCCTCTTTCATGATGACGAGCAGCGAAGCGCATACCGTTTCCGAAAGGCCGGGCTCGAGCAGGGCCATCTGATCGACAGTGACGCGATGGGAGCGCATGACCGGCGCCCAGATGATTTTTGCGATCGCCTCACCCTTGGCGAAATCTTCCTCCGGTCCCTGCATCAAGGCGCTGACCATGTGCTGCTTGGCCTTGACGCCGCCGAAATAATCCTTCTTGGCCGCCATGTCGGTCTCGTCGTTGAAGATCGGCGGATGGCACGGGTGGGTGACGAAATAGGTCAGGTCCGGCCGCTTCGGCAAATGCCCGGCGAAAGGTGCCGCAGCGTCGAGCACGACGATCATCGTGCCTGATGCAAGCTTGCTCTCGATACTCGCCGCGACCTTGCCGATGTGCGTGTCCGGCACCGCCAGGATCACCACATCGGCGCCATCAAGCGCCACATCGGCGCTGACGGCATCGATGCCGAGGCCCGACTTAAGCCGCTCGCGGCCGGCGTCGCTGACCTCGACATGGCGTATCGTATAGGGAGATCCGCGAAAATTGGTCGACAGACGGTAACCCATTTTGCCGCCCGCACCAAACAGCGCAATCGTTGTCATGTGTCCGTTACTCCTGAATTCCAACGACGGCCCTGCCGATCGTCATCCCATTGACTTGTATGCACATTGCCGCCGGTTGGCGGATTAGAGAACGCAGGGGAGCCGCCGCTCAAATGACGATGCCATGGACGATGTCTCGGGCGCCCGGATGTCCAGCACAGCGCAGCTACGCGGAGCATGCTACCTTAGGTACACATTATACCAGCATACCAAATTGGCAAGCGGCCATGGCACGGCTCTGACCACTTGCTCGGCCGTCGTTTACCTCCTGTTCAACGGCAAGGAGCGATCATCGCGCTGAACCGCCGATCGGCGGGATGATTCGCAGCCGACAAAGGCCCATGCTCGAAACGTCACTCTACAGCCCGGTCAAGGCCTTCCTCGAAGGCCTGGGATTTATAGTCAAGGGCGAGATCGGCGGCTGCGATCTGCTGGCGCTGAGTGCCGACTCTCCACCGATCGTCGTCATCTGCGAGCTGAAGCTGAAGTTCAATCTCGAGCTCATCCTCCAGGGCATCGACCGTATGGCGGCGAGCGACGAGGTCTGGCTAGCGGCATGCATGTCGGCCCGTGGCAAGGGCCGTGAGAGCGATGTGAGATACCGCAATCTCTGCCGTCGGCTCGGCTTTGGCCTGCTTGGCGTGCGACCGAACGGCGAGGTTCAGGTGCTGCTCAGCCCGACGGCATTGGCTCCGCGTCGCGATCCCCGGCGCCGCTCGAAGCTGATCGATGAACATCGGCGTCGGCAGGGCGATCCTGTCGCCGGCGGCGGCTCGCGTGCGCCGATCATGACCGCTTATCGCCAGCAGGCGCTGGCATGCGCCGCAGCCCTCGCCGACGGCCCAAAGCGGCCGCGTGACTTGAAGCCCAACCTGCCGAACGCGCCTAAGATCCTGCTGCACAATGTGTATCGCTGGTTCGCGCGCACCGATCGCGGGATCTATGAACTGACCGCTCAGGGCCGTGAGGCGTTGCAGCGCTGGCCGCAGCCCGATCGCAGCCACACCGCTGCCTGAGACAGGCAACGCCGGATTTCGCGCCCTGCTTTCCGCGCCAATCACGGCTTTCGGCAAGACATCACCTCGGTCACGGAACCATATTTCGACACGATGGTTTTGTCGTCACCGAATTGATCGTCCGCTGAGCAAACGGAAGGAACGGCTATGCGCCTATCGACGACAATTGCCACACTTTCGGCACTGGCCCTTGCCTCGCCGGTCTATGCGCAATCCGTGGGACCAGAGCTTGCCCCTGTCCCGCCGACGGCCCCGCAAACCCTGCCAGAGCAAGCCACGCCCGAAGGGACCACTCCCGACCAGACTACACCTGACCAAGCCTTCTCCGCCCAGAATTTCACCGCAGTGACAATCGTGGCGATGGAGGATCTGCCTCCTGACATCAAGGCACAGGCGGAGGCCGTCGTCACCCAGACCAGCGCCGAGGATTTGCGCATCCTGCAAAGTTCGATCGACGCATCGCCGCAGGCGGCATCGGCGCTGGCGGCGAACGGGCTTAATTCCACGCAGGTCGTCGCAGCCAATATCGACGGCGACGGCACGCTGACGCTGATCATCCAGACGACGACGTGAGCGGCTGAAAGCGGACAAGCCGGCTCCGGCACGGAACCAAAGCCCGCTTGATCGCGGAGGACTGTCATGGCCGAGGCTGCAGTTCGCAACTTCACCATCAATTTCGGGCCACAACATCCCTCCGCTCACGGCGTCCTGCGGCTGGTGCTCGAACTCGACGGCGAGATCGTGGAACGCGCCGATCCCCATATCGGCCTGCTGCATCGCGGCACCGAAAAGCTCATCGAGTACAAGAACTACCTGCAGGCCTTGCCCTATTTCGACCGGCTCGACTACGTCGCGCCGATGAACCAGGAGCATGCATTCTGTCTCGCCGCCGAGAAGCTCCTCGAAATATCGGTTCCGAAACGCGGACAGCTCATCCGCGTGCTTTTCTGCGAAATAGGCCGGCTGTTATCGCACCTCCTCAACGTCACCACGCAAGCCATGGACATCGGCGCGCTGACGCCGCCGCTCTGGGGTTTCGCCGAGCGCGAGAAGCTGATGGTCTTTTATGAGCGCGCGTCCGGCGCCCGCATGCACGCGAATTATTTCAGGGTCGGCGGCGTGCATCAGGATCTGCCGCCGGAACTCCTAGACGACATCTGGAAGTTCTGTGATCCGTTCCTCAAGGTCTGCGACAATCTCGAAGAGCTGTTGACCGAGAACCGCATCTTCAAGCAGCGCAATGTCGATGTCGGGGTGATCGGCCTCGATGATGCCTGGGCCTGGGGCTTTTCCGGCGTGATGGTGCGCGGATCGGGCGCGTCCTGGGACCTGCGCAAGGCGCAGCCATACGAATGCTATTCGGAGATGGATTTCGATATCCCAGTCGGCAAGCATGGCGACTGCTACGACCGCTATCTCGTCCGCATGGAGGAAATGCGCCAGTCGGTCCGGATCATGCGGCAATGTCTGGAAAAGTTGCGCTCACCAGAAGGCCAGGGACCGGTCGCTATTCCGAGCCACAAGATCACGCCGCCGCCGCGTGCCACGATGAAGCGCTCGATGGAAGCGACGATCCACCACTTCAAACTTTATACCGAAGGCATTCGCGTGCCGAGCGGTGAAGTCTATGCCGCCGTCGAGGCGCCGAAGGGTGAATTCGGCGTCTACCTCGTGTCGGACGGGGGCAACGTTCCCTACCGATGCAAGATCCGCGCACCTTCCTTCGCCCACCTGCAAGCGATGGATTTCCTGTCCCGAGGCCATATGATCGCCGATGTTGCCGCGATCATCGGCTCGCTCGACATCGTGTTCGGAGAAATCGATCGCTAGTTTAGCCAGGTCGCAGGATCTTCCCCGATCGCAGGATCATTCGTCGTTAGTAGCCGCGCAGGCAGGCCTGGACGGCGCTCGACCGCCGGTCAGACGAAGGCTCTCACCTGTGGCGGGCCAGCTCAAATTCTCACATCAAAGACGGACGCATGGCCGCGACAAGGCGCAGCCAAGCGTCAAGGAGTTTCACAATCTGCGCGGCCCGACGGCGCACGAGCCCTTCCAAGTTCGGAAGCGCTCTCCACGGCGCGGAAAGAACGCGTGTTCCGCCGTTCCTCGTACCGCCTCAATGCACGATCAAGCCCTTCATCCAGGCAACAAATCTGTTGCCGCGAACTATCCCGCGCACCCTGGCAGCGGCCCATCTCGCTTGCATCGTAGCGCCGACATGGCAATGGCAGACGATTTGGTGCAACTGCCGGTCGCTCAGTTCGAAGAAGCGCTTTGCCTCACCATAGGTATCATCGCTGAGGCCCATGGCACGCAGAACCGGATCCTCGAAGGCGACAGTGAGCGGCGTCCCAGCGCCACGCGATCTGTCGCGCGCTTCCCTGTTCATATATTCGGTGCCTGGAAGCGCCCCAAGGCATCGCGTCGGGTTTTGTTCGAGAAGTTCCGCCCAACGTTCAATCCGCTGGGTTCGAGTCATCGCCGGATACGCCGCGAAGGACTCAACTTCCGCGACGGCCTGCAGTTGGTCGAGTGTTTGATGTTTCATGGTCGGCTCCTGTCGACAGGTGAATTCGCCCACGCCTACATGAGCAATTATCGCGCCATGGAGCGCTGACAAGGCCGGACCGCCGCAACATGAGGCGTACGGATCACCTGCCCGGTGAAGCGGCGCTCGAATTCCGACGCGCCCCCGCCTGTGTTCGATGTCGACCCGTTAACCGAACCCGTTTCCGGACAGGAACTTTTGCGGAAGCTTGCCGTTTGGCTTTGCGTCCGCTTCGGCGGCTGCAATATCAATCTTGAAAGCAATTCCGTTGGACACGAAGCCTCAACGCGTCGAGCAAGACGTCGAGCCTGTGAATGAAACCCGGGAGCAACCGGCCCCGGTTCGAGAATCTCGTGAGCGATCGGCAGAGCCCCGGCAGGAAAAACCCGACGGGAATGCCTCGCAACGAAAGGCCGGTCTGCTCGGCTTTCCCAGGCGCCATCCCTATGCGGCCGCAGCCATCGCGCTTGCGCTGTTGCTCGTCGCGGCAGGCATCGCGATCTGGTGGCTGAACGCTCGCCAGTACGAATCGACCGACGACGCCTTCATAGATGCGCGCATAGTGACGATCGGTGCGCAAATAGCCGGCCGCATTACCGAGCTGGCGGTTACCGACAATCAGCACGTACAGGCGGGCGATGTCCTCCTGCGTATCGACGACAGCGACTATCAGGCAAACCTGAAGCAGGCCGACGCCGGCGTCGCCGCGGCCGAGGCCGAAATCGTCAATGTCGCCGCGCAGATCGAGGCTCAAAAAGCAAAGGTAAACGCTGCCCAGAGGCAGGTTGCACAGGCCAAGGCAGCGCTGGATTTCGCCAAGGCCGAGGATCAACGCAATCGCGAACTCCTGGCCAGGGGCACGGCAACGCAGCAGCAGGCGCAGCAGGCGGCATCGACGTTGCGTCAGGACCAGGCTGCGCTGGACAGCGCCGAGGCCAATGTCGCCTCGGCAAAAAGCCAGGTTTCGGTCTTGCAGGCACAGGCCAGGAGTGCCGAGGCGCAGCTCGAGCAGGCCAAGGCCAGCCAGGAGCAAGCCCGCACGACGCTGTCACGCACAACTATCACAGCACCCGCAGCCGGGCGGGCAACGAGCATTTCTGCGGCTAACGGCACCTACGCCCAACCTGGCCAGGTATTGATGATGTTCGTTCCCGACGAGGTCTGGGTGAAGGCCAATTTCAAGGAGACGCAGCTCGATCTGATGCGGCAGGGACAGCCGGTCGACATCGATATCGACGCCTACCCGGACAAGTCCTTCCATGGTCGCGTCGACAGTATTCAGGCCGGCAGCGGCACCGCCTTCAGCCTCCTGCCGGCCGAAAATGCCACCGGCAATTACGTCAAGGTGGTGCAGCGCGTGCCGGTCAAGATCGTCTTCGACAAGCCGCCGGATGTGCTTCTCGGGCCAGGCCTGTCGGTGGTGCCGACGGTCAAGGTGCGATGAGCGGCGAAACCGCCAGAAATCAGGGTGAAAGCCGATCCGCCGCCGGGACGCACAATCCCTGGCTTATCGCCGTCGTCGTCTCCATCGCCACTTTCATGCTGGTGCTCGACACCTCGATCGCCAATGTCGCCCTGCGCAACATCGCCGGCAGCCTGGCGGCCGGAATGGACGAAAGCACCTGGGTGATTACCACCTATCTCGTTGCCAACTCGGTGATCATCCCGGTCAGCGGCTGGCTGGCAAGCGTCATCGGCCGCAAGCGCTACTACATGCTCTGCGTTGCGACCTTTACCGTCGCGTCGCTGCTGTGCGGACTGGCGCCCAACCTGGAACTGCTCATCCTGTTCAGGGTCCTTCAGGGACTCGGCGGCGGCGGCATGGCGCCAAGCGAGCAATCGATCCTTGCCGATACCTTTCCGCCAGAAAAGCGCTCGCAGGCCTTCGCGCTTTACGGCATTGCCGTCATCGTGGCACCGACGGTCGGGCCGACGATCGGCGGCTGGCTGACCGACCATTTCTCCTGGCACTGGATCTTCTTCATCAACGTGCCGTTCGGCATCCTGTCGCTGGCCCTGGTGCAATGGCTGTTGGTCGAACCGGACGTACTCGAACGCGAACGCAAGGAACGGCTGAAAGGCGGCCTGAAGATCGACGGGATCGGGTTCGTCCTGGTAGCGACGGCATTGGGGTGCCTGGAGATTTTTCTCGACCGGGGCCAGCGCTACGATTGGTTCGCCTCGAATTTCATCACCACTTTCGCAGTGATTTCCGCGATCGCGTTCCTGCTGCTTATCCCATGGGAACTCAGTCGCAGCGATCCGGTCGTCGACATGCGCCTATTATTCACGCGCCAGTTCGGCACGGCGTTCCTGGTCATGATGGCGGTCGGTGCTATCCTGTTCAGCACCACCCAGATCGTGCCTCAGCTGCAGCAGACGACATTTGCCTACACCGCAACGCTCTCGGGCCTTTCGATGATGCCGGGCGGCATCGCCATGTTGATCTTGATGCCGGTGTCCGGATTTGTAGGCAGCATCGTGCAGCCCAAATATCTGATCATGATGGGCATGTCGGTGGTCGCAGTGGCCCTTTGGCATATGACCTCGCTTACTCCGGACGCCAGCTTCCGCTTCTTTGCCTTTGCCCGTGTTTTCCTGATGGTCGGGCTGCCGTTCCTGTTCATTCCCATCTCGACCGCGGCCTATGTCGGCCTGCCCCCGCAGAAGACCAACCAGGCATCTGCGCTGATCAACGTTGCACGCAATATCGGCGGCAGCATCGGCGTCTCGCTGTCCAACACCGTCATTGCGCAAAGCTCCCAGATCCATCAATCGAATCTGGTCGGCCACACCGTGCAGTCGTCGCCCGCCTATCAGCAGGCGCTTCGGCAGGCGACCGAGCATTTCGTCGCTCAGGGTTCGCCAATGGTCGAGGCGAAGCAGCAGGCGATCGCCTGGCTTGGTCAGTTGATCGCTCGCCAGGCCACGCTGCTCGCCTATGTCGATGTCTTCCGCTACTGCGCGGTGGCAACCGCCCTGCTCGTTCCGCTGGCGCTGCTGCTGCGGTCAAGCAAGTCAGGCGGCAGCCAGCCGAATCCGGAGATGGGCTGACCCGCAGGCGCGACGGTGTAGTTCCAAAAACGGGCAAGCCGGGAACCAGCCGACCCGTTGCGTTGTTCTGCGCCAAGAGGAGATGATTACGATGGCCACTATTCCCACACCCGAGCCAACACCGACCCCGGTGCCACCGCCTCCCATCCCCGATCCCAAGCCCGTGCGTGAGCCGGACCCCGACAGGCTCCCCGACGAGGATCCCGTTCCCAACCCGGATGAAAACGACATTCCACCGAAGCGGATGGCTGTTAACCGGCAATTGCCATGATCGTTCTGCAGCGTGCACGGGCGATTGCTTGCGCCAGTGGCGCTGCCTGTCAGATTTCGAGCATGGCGTAGGGGCGGCCAGTCGGCTTGGCGACATGCATGGCAACGTTATAGACCGACGCCCCGCCCGGCGTACGGCCCTCGTAGGCGCCGCGATGCGCATGACCATGCACCACCGCGCTGACCTGGAACCGGTCTATTGTTTCGGCCAGGCGTGACGAACCGAGAAATGGGAAGATCTCCAGCGGCTCGCCTTCGACCGTCTCGACGACAGGCGCGTAGTGCAGAACGACAAGCGTGCGTTTGGCGCGGACCTGCCGCATCGCGTTTTCAAGCCGCATCGCTTCGTTCACGCTTTCCGCCACCATCGACTTGATGGCCGGTTCGCCGAAGGAGCCGAGCATGCGCGATCCAAAACCGCCAACGAAACCCTTGACCCCGACGAACCCGACCTCGTGAATCTCCGTCGCCTCGCCATCGAGCAGATGAACGCCCGCCTGGCGCAGAATGTCGGTGACCTGCTCGACGGCGCCTGACTCATAGTCGTGGTTGCCAAGTACGGCGACGACCGGGATCGTGCAGGCACGCAGTTCCTCGGCAAGGATTTCGGCCTCCCGAGGCTTGCCGAGATTGGTAAGGTCGCCGGTCAGCACGAGAACCTGGGCTTCGCGCGACATCTCGCCGAAAAGATCGCGGTACGACGCCTGGTCCTCCTTGCCGACATGCAGATCGCCGATGGCGGCGATCTTGAGTGTGCCGCCGTTTTCCGCCTTTGCCGAAGCAGGTTTGAGTTCGTCAGCCATCGCTATATTCTCCTTCACCGCCGACGTCGGCAAAGCCCCATTCCTTGACGTCGATCTCATAGTCGGTTCGTGAAAGCATGCGCCCGCGGCAGATCCGCATCCGGGAAGGCGGCAGTTCGCGCTGTTTGGCCAGCCGGTCGAGCAATTCGTCGAGCAGCCACGCCGGCACACGGTCTCGCTCCGTCGGATAGATCCATCGGAAGTTCAAGAGATGCATCAGCAAGACTTCCCAATGGACTTCCATGTAGGAAAGCAGCCTTTGCCAATCGATCTGGTCGTGCGCCTTGAGGATGGTGTGCGCGACGTCGGCGCCATCGTGGCGGCGGCGGTCCTGGATGAAACTTTTGGACCAGATAAGCTCGGTTGGGCCGATGATCCGCACCTGGCTGCCCAGCAATTCGCCCTGACGGGCGTGCTCCAGCCACAGGTCGTCGACGGGCATTGTGCCGTTCATCGAGGCGAAAATGACGTCGAAAAAATGCGTGCCCTTGAACACTTTGCCGAGCCACCGGTCGTCCTCGACCACGACGGCGTAACCGATCCGCTTGAAATGGGCGAGGATGCGCGGGCAGTCGCCGGCCTTGCAGAAAATATCGAGATCCTTGGTCAGGCGGGTGATCCCGGTATAGGCGCTTACGGCATAGGTGCCGGCGACGAGAAAGGGGATGCCGGTCGTGACAAGCTCGCGGATCGCCTCGATATAAAAGACCTCCGCTTCGGCATTGCGAGGCGTCGGGGCGGCTTTTGGATCGACCGACGGAACGGATGCCGGGATGGCGCTTTCCGGTGGGGGATTAATGATCATAGCTATGGCTCCTGGCCCGGCAGACCAGCAGCCGCCTGTATCTAATAGCCAAGCACGCCCGATGGTTCCCGCCGTTACGCGGCACTGCCGCTCCCGCCGCTGCATCAGGCGAACACATCGCCGTCGCAGGCCTTCGAAGCGGTCATGGCTGTCGCCGTCGCGGCAGTGATGAAAAGACATGCGACCGGTTATTTTGGCGTCTGGATCGCAGTGCAATCAGCCTCAAGCGCGTCGAGGCGGAGTAGGCCCGCTATCATCTTCGGGTCCGGAGAGGATTGGCTTCAACATGGTTCCGGAGCTGTCGGAGGCGCTGCGCACCCGGCGCAACAGCCCTTTCAGCGCCCGTAGCCAAACCGACTCTGTTTTCCGGAACGCTGCAGGCGGCGTGGCGAAAAGGCCATTCTCCATTTTGTAGTTCCTCACAGTCTCAGTCCAAATCAGCGTTCTTCAACGAGCAAAGCTTGTGTTGGTTCCGCGTCGCCATCGGCGGGAGCACGGGCTGGACGGGGCGAGGCCATCATTGGCAGGTTCGAGCAGGCTAGCCTTCTGCAGCGAGATCAGCGCCTCGCGAGATCAGCTTCGGCGATCAAGTGGCGGAATTCAGCCACCAGCCGGCGGGATTCGGCTCGTATCCTGATGCGCCGGCTCTGGACACGACCCGCGAAGGCTGAAATTGTGATCGCATTTCCAGTTGCAAATTTGGTTGGGCTCGGCGGGGATGGCGCTGGTTTCTGAAGACATTGCCCGCCATCCGGCGCTGCGTCGCCATGTCCAGGCTCAGTCGCGGACGCTTCTCCAGACCTATGAAGCGAACCCGCGGCTGGCCTCCGTATTCGCCACCCAACAACGTTGGCTGATGGCCCATATCGGCCTTGCCTTGTATTTCAATCGAGAGCCGGACGATCATCGCAAGGGACTTACGTCCGCACGGTTCATGGACGACATCTGCCGGCATTCGGTGGCCAGCCGCAACACCGCCGACGCCTTCCTGAAGGAGATGCTGCATTACGGCTTCATCCGGCATCTGCCGATCAAATATGGGCGCATCCGCCCCTTTGAGCCGACCGCGGGCACTCTGGAGACGGTTGCCGGCTGGGTCATGGCTCATCTCAGAACGCTGGACAGCCTGGACAGCCTGGACAGCGGATTTCGACTGGCTGCATTCGTCGCACAACCGGACATGCTCGCCAAACTGCAGCCGCTGGTGGCCGACGGCCTGCTTTCGTCGCATGCCGTGCGGGAGCCGAGACAGACCTTTTCCTTATTCACCTGGCTCGACAATGGCGGCATCGTCATGGATTGGCTGATGTCCGGCGTCGACCCCGATCATGCCGACCTGGGCCGAATCCCGACCGGTGTCGTCTCAATCGGAGATTTCGCGAACTGGCTCAAGCTTTCCCGGACCCACCTGTCACGCAAATTGGGCGATGCCGAAGAACTCGGCAGCGTCGGCTGGTTGGGCCAGCGCGGTCACTCGGTCACGTGGGTGTCGAGCGAGTTCTATCAGGAATACATGACCGCCCAGGCGGTCAAGCTCGCCATCATCGATGCAGCCTTCGATAACTGTGTTGTAACTTCGCAAGCCAGCTGAACCGCGAGCCGACCGCCGTCGTGGCAGCCTTGGCGCCGCCGCGACGGAGGTCCGGCATTTCAATCGATGTCGAACGACACGCCCTGCGCAAGCGGCAGCGCCTTGGAATAATTCACCGTATTGGTGGCGCGCCGCATATAGGCCTTCCAGGCATCGGAGCCGCTCTCGCGGCCGCCGCCGGTTTCCTTCTCGCCACCGAAGGCACCGCCGATCTCGGCCCCTGACGTGCCTATATTGACGTTGGCGATACCGCAGTCCGATCCGTCGACGCTAAGAAAGCGCTCGGATTCCTGCAGGTCGCGGGTAAAGATCGAGGATGACAGCCCCGCTCCCACCGCATTGTGTTCTTCTAGCACGGTGTCGAAGTCCGAATATTTCATCACATAGAGGATGGGCGCGAAGGTTTCCTCCGTCACCGGCGAAACCTGCCGCGGCATTTCGACCAGCGCCGGACGCACATAGTAGGCGTCGGGGTGACCGTTCTCGACCCGCATTCCGCCGGTTATCTTACCGCCATGCGAAGCCGCCTCCTCCAGCGCCTTCTGCATATTCTCGTAGGCAGCCTTGTCGATCAGCGGGCCAACCAGAGCGCTTGTCTCCAGCGGATTGCCGACCGAGACGCTCTCATAAGCCTTCTTCAGGCGCGGAACGAGCTGGTCATAGACGCTCTCATGCACGAACAGGCGCCTGAGCGTCGTGCAGCGCTGGCCGGCCGTGCCCATGGCGCCGAAGGCGATAGCGCGGAGCGCCATGTCCAGATCGGCCGTCGGGCAGACGATGCCGGCATTGTTGCCGCCGAGCTCCAGCACGGCACGGGCAAAGCGCTTCGCCAGCCGTGGGCCGACATCCCTGCCCATGCGCGTCGAGCCGGTGGCCGAGACCAGCGGCACCCTGGGATGATCGACCAGGATCTCGCCGACGGCGCGATCGCCGATCAGCACGGGCGCCAGTCCCTGCGGCGCGTCAGCACCGAAACGCTTTACCGCGCGTGCAAAAATCGCCTCACAGGCGAGCGCCGTCAGCGGTGTCTTCTCCGACGGCTTCCACACCACCGCGTCGCCGCAGACCAGCGCAAGTGCTGCGTTCCACGACCACACCGCGACCGGAAAGTTGAAGGCCGAGATGACGCCTACGACGCCGAGCGGATGCCAGGTCTCCATCATGCGATGGCCGGGACGCTCGGTGGCGATGGTCAGGCCGTACAATTGCCGGGAAAGACCGACGGCGAAATCGCAGATGTCGATCATCTCCTGCACTTCGCCAAGACCTTCGGATGGGATCTTGCCGACTTCGATCGATACCAACCGGCCAAGCTCGGCCTTGTGTGTGCGCAATTCCTCGCCGAGCAGCCGCACCAGTTCGCCACGCTTGGGAGCTGGCACCTGCCGCCACGCCAGGAAAGCTTTGTGGGCATTGTCGATGGTCGTTGCCGCATCGGCCGGCGAGATGGTCTTCAGCGCGGCGATCTGCTCGCCGGTCACCGGGCTGCGCACGATAAGATCGCCGCCCGTAAGCGCGCGCTCGGCAACGCCCAGTTTCGCCAGAAGCCCGGCCGTTTCCTTCGCAATCGTCATTTTCATCCCTTTCAGATCCCGTCGCTCATATGGCGTCGGTCCGAGCCTTGCGCCATACCCGCTCCCTGCCGGTTGGCACACCAGGCGCTGTCATGGCGTGGCATTACGCGTTTCAGGGAGAAATCGCCACCCCGGCATGGTCCAAGCCGGCGTCCGACTGTTGAACCAGCCAGATGGAGCGAATCAGTGTGCCGTCTTGGCGGTTTCCCGCACGGCGCTTTCTTTCATCAGCCGGTCGATATGCATGCGGATATGCGCTGCCTCGGCGGCCGTATTGGCAAGCGCGATGGCGCGGTCGAAAGCGACGCGCGCCTCCTCGCCGCGGCCAAGCTGCATCAGCAGTCCGCCCTTGAGGCCGAAGAAATGGAAATAGCCGGAAAGCCTTCCCTCCAGCGGCTCGATCATGGCGAGTGCGGCTTCCGGTCCACGCACCTTGGAGACCGCGACGGCGCGGTTGAGCGTCACCACCGGCGACGGCTGCATCTGCTCGAGCAGGCCGTAGAGCAGGTCGATCTCGTTCCAGTCCGTATCCTCGGGCTTTTCCGCCCGCGCATGCAGTGCGGCTATCGCCGCTTGCACCTGGTAGGGACCGGGCTTGCGATGGCGCAACGCCTTATCGACCAGCGCCAGGCCTTCATCAATCATCTTGCGGCTCCACAGGCTGCGGTCCTGGTCTTCGAGCAGCACGATCTCGCCGTTCTCGTCGAAGCGAGCCGGCGAGCGTGCATGCTGCAGCAGCAACAGCGCCGTCAGCCCCATGATCTCCGGCTCGGTCTGGAACAGCCTGAGCAGCAGCCGGGCCAGCCGGATCGCCTCTTCGCAAAGCGGCGCACGCGCCGAAGCCTCGCCGCTGTTGCTGGAATAGCCTTCGTTGAAGATCAAGTAGACCATGGCGGCGACGGCGGCGAGCCGTTCGGAGCGCTCGACCGCTCCCGGCGTCTCGAACGGCACCCCGGCGTCGGCGATACGCGCCTTGGCGCGCGTGATACGCTGCTCCATGGCGCTTTCACCGACCAGGAAGGCGCGGGCGATCTGCTTGACCGTCAGGCCGGAGACGATGCGTAACGCCACCGCGATCTGCTGTGTGGCCGGCAGGTCGGGATGGCAGCAGATAAACAGCAGCCGCAAAATATCGTCGCGGTAATGCGCCCCGTCCAGCCGCTCGGCGACGTCGCTCTCGGCATCCTCCAGATCGGAGATCTGGTCCTCCTCCGGCAGCGGCGCCTGCTTGGCGCGCTTGCGCACCGCATCGATGCCGCTGTTGCGGCCGACGAAGATCAGCCAGGCTGCCGGATCGCGCGGCGGACCGTTTTTCGGCCAGTTGTTCAGTGCCCTCAGGCAGGCGTCCTGGAATGCTTCCTCCGCCGCGTCGAGGTCGCGGAAGTAGCGCAGCAATGCCCCCATCGCCTGCGGGCGAGCGGTGCTGATTGCCGTGCTGATCCAGGCGAGTTCGGTCATGCGGAAACCTTGGCGGGATTGAAGAGCGAGACCGGCCGGATTTCGTAGGAGCCGCCGCTCGGGTTGACCTCGGAAAGCTCGCGCGCGAAGTCGACGGCCTCATCGAGGTCGGCGCATTCGAGCGTGTAAAAGCCGAGGAACTGTTCCTTGGTTTCGGCAAACGGGCCGTCGATGACGATCGATTCGCCCTTGACCTTCCTCAGCGTCGTCGCCGCGGTCGTCGGCAAGAGCCGCGCCACCGGGCCAAGCCGGCCCGCCTGGGCATATTTTTCCTGCACACCCAGAAGTTTTTCCATGACGGCGTCGTCCTGCTCCTTGCTCCAGGAGCAGACGACGTCTTCGGAGGCATAGCAGAGGATCGCGTAGAGCATGGGTCGTCCTTTTCTCTGTCAAAGGACGAAACACTAGGACCGATGCCGACATGGCGTCGACAAAAAAATACGCCCCCGGTCTGGCGTCATTCCCTCGCCTTCAGCCATCTCAAGACCAAGGCCTCCTCGTCGTCGAGCCCGGCGATCGAGCGCTTGCCTTGGTTGGCATCCGCCATTTCGTCCAGCAGCCGTCCTTCGGGCCAGGCGCGGAACACTTCCGGATGGATGTAGCATTGGCGACAAACCGCGCGCGTATTGCCGAGCCGCTCGGCAACCTTGTCGATGATATTGTTCATCACCCGCTTTTGCTGCGCCTGGCTTTCCGGACGTTCGGTTTGCGCAAACAGCGACGCCGCATGGATGGTGCCACCCCAGGTTCTGAAGTGCTTGGAGCTGAACTCCGCTCCGGCGTTTTCCCTGATATAGCGGTTGACGTCGTCTGAGCGCACCGGACGCCTGTTTCCGTCCTCGTCGAGATACTGGAACAACTTCTGCCCCGGCAGGTCCTGCGCTCCACGCACGACCTTGGCAATCCGGCGATCGACAAGCTTCAATCTCCATTCCTTGCCGGATTTACCGATGAAGGCAAAACGCAGGCTCGAGCCCTTGATGTCGACATGGCGGTCACGCAGCGTGGTCAGCCCAAAACTCTTGTTGTCGCGGGCATAGGCGGCATTGCCGACACGGATCATCGTGTTGTCGAGCAGCCAGACGATAGCCGCAACGACGCGTTCCAGCGGCAGGCCGTGACGGCGCAAATCGACGTCGATCTGCCGCCGCAGTTCGGGCAGGCTTTCGGCGAAGGCGATCAGGCTCGAATATTTGACGCCGTCACGCTCCTCCGCCCAGTGCGGGTGATAGCGGTATTGTTTGCGGCCGCGCTGGTCCCGACCGGTCGCCTGGATGTGACCGTCGGCATCCGGCGAGATCCACACATCCGTCCAGGCCGGTGGAATGGCGAGCGCCTTGATGCGTGCCAGCGCCTCCCCGTCGACAATCCGCCCGTCGGGTCCTTTGTACGAGAACCCCTTGCCCGAACGCAGCCGGCGAATACCGGGTTCAGTGTCGGTGACATAGTTGAGCGAGGCCCGAACGGCCGAGGCTTGCGCGCCGTTCTCCAGCGCTCCGTTGTGCGGCACCGCGTTTTTTGGTGCAGCTTTCCTCACAGCCGATTGGCCAGACGACGACCCGGATTTGTCCAGCATGTCCTCTCCACGGAATTTCCGTAGATAAGCCGCTTGCCGGCTGCGGGTTCCAACGCCTCTTGATCTCTTGGTTCCAGAACAGCCTATCGACGTCGCCGTGCAACGAAGACGTGCGTCGTCACGCCTTTTCGAGCACGACCGGAATGACGTCGACCGCTTGCTCGCCGACCTGCCCGCCGGTGGTTTTCAGCACGCCGACGATCGGCGCCACATCGGAGTAATCGCGGCCGTAGCCGACCGTGATATGGTCGTTGCTTGCCCGCATGCCATTGGTCGGATCGAATTCCTGCCAGCCGGCATCGCGCCCGCACCACACCTTGACCCAGGCGTGCATGGCGTCGGCGCCTTCGAGCCGCGGCTTCCCGCGCGGCGGGATGGTGCGCAGGAACCCGCTGACATAGCCCGCGGGAATACCGAGGCCGCGCAGGCCGGCGATCATGATGTGGGAAAAATCCTGGCAGACGCCGCGCTTCAGGCCAAAGGCGTCGCTGGCCCGCGTCTGCACGGTGGTCGCCTCGCCGTCATAGGTGAAATCGCGGTGAATGCGGTTGCACAGAGCCATGGCCGTGCCGACTGTCGAACTGCCGGCACTGCCTTTCGCATAGGCAGTGATTGCCGCGTCGATGCCGGCATGATCGCTGGCGGCCAGAAAGTGATGCGGCGAAGCCGGCGCCAGCGAGTGCACTGCGCCGAGTTCTTCCCTCAGCCGGCGTATGTCCGGCGATACGTCGAGCCCGGGTTCCGGCCGCGATACCGACACGCGCGCGCTCATCCTGATGTCGAGCGCATCATGCGCGTCACGAAAGGCGATCGAGGTGACACTGTTGCCGAAAAAGTCGGAAAAGTCGGAACGTTCGCTGGGGGCCGGCACAAAAGACAGTGAAGCGGCAATGACGCGCTGCACGCCAGGGATGGTCGGCGGCAGCACGCGCACCTGATGGCGGCCGCCGCCGGCCGCCGCATCATAGTCGTAACGCAGGTGAAGCCTGATGTCGTAGAGCATGCTCTCTCTACCCGAAATAGGCTTTGGCGAGGCTGTTGTAGAGCCCGCCGATTTCATTGGCGAGATCGCCGAGGGCCTTGGCCGTCATGTCCGAGGGCTCCTTGATGGCGATCGACGTGTTGAGCTGCAGGATTTCCTTGGCCGCCGGCGACATATGGCCTTCAGCGCCGACAGCGGGCAGCAGCGCGATTTCGGCCTTCAGCCGTTCGAGCTGGAAAAGGATTGAGCGCGGGTTGAGCGGATCGAGCGCCAAAAGGTCGACCACCGTGCGCCGCCCCGCCTGCACCGGATATTGCCGACGGTGGGTCATGACGCTGTCGCCGATCTCCAGCATCATGTCGAGCGCACCTTCCGGCGCCTGGGCTCCGGTCAGCCGGGCGAGCGTGCGGGCGATCTGGATGCCGCGTTCGAGCCTGCGGCCGATTTCCAGGAAACGCCAGCCGGCAAAGCGGTACATGTTCTCGTGCAGCAGGCCGGAAAACCCGGCCAGCTTGCGCAGGATGACCGTCATTGCCCTTGTCGCGTCGTCGCCCGGCGCCACTGTCGCGGCAAATTGATGGATGGTCTTCGACAGATCCTTCAATGCCAGCCAGCCATCGGGCGAGAAGCGGTCGCGGATCTGCCCGGCGCTGTAAACGGCGCTGTCCAGCGTGCCGATGAGCCCCAATGGGATTGCCGTCTCGACGTCGATGCCGAACGGCGCGAGATAGTCGCTGATATCGGCGAGCAGCGGCATCTCGGGATCGGATGTCTCGGCCAGCCGCACATGGTAGGCGCGCAGGATGCGCACCGTGTCTTCCGAACGCTCGATATAGCGGCCGAGCCATGTCAGGTTCTCAGCCGCGCGGCTGGGCAGGCTGCCTGGCAGGGTTCGGGTGAAGCTGTCGTGCTCCTGCGGCAGCAGCGTCGCGCGCTCGACCGGCATGTCGCTGACCACCCAGACATCCGCCGCCTGGCCGCCGCGCTGCATGGCGATGGCCGTCGGGTCGAGCGAAAAGCCGACACGGGCAAACCCGCCCGGCATCACCGTCCAGCCTTCCGGCGTCCGCGCCAGATAGACGCGCAGGCTTGCCGGCCGCGGCTCCAGCCAGCCGCCGACATAGACAGGCGTGGTCGACAGCGTCACCGCTTCCTGGCCGACGAAGTCGCCGCCGTCCCGTTCGATCCTGGCGACGAGCTCGGCCCGTTCCTCGACCGACAGCGCTGACCCGAGCTTGGTCGAGCCGTCGTCCTCGAAGGCAAGCCGCGTCGACAGCGCCGGGCCGATCACCATGCTATCGATGTTGGCGAGCACATGTTCACGCTCCGTCTCCTGCCCGCACCACCATGTCGCGACCGTCGGCAGCAGCAGTTCCTCGTTGCGCAGGGCGCGCGAAATCTTGGGCAGGAAGGCGAGCAGCGCGCGCGTCTCCATCAGGCCGGAGCCCAGTGCATTGACGGCCGAAACCGCCCCTTGCCGAACCGCCTCGACCAGCCCCGGCGTGCCGATCTGCGAGTCCGGCCGCAATTCAAGCGGATCGGCGAAGGCGGCGTCGAGCCGCCGCCACAAGACGCTCACCGGCATCAGCCCCGAAACCGTGCGCACCATCAGCCTGCCGCCCGAGACGGTCAGGTCCTCGCCCTCGAGCAGCATGATGCCGAGATAGCGGGCGATATAGGCATGTTCGTAATAGGTTTCGTTCAGCGGTCCCGGCGTCAGTATGGCGACACGGCCGCCGGCTTGCCTGGCCATGCCGATCAGCGCGTCGCGGAAGCGACGGAAGAAGCCGGCCAGGCGGTGCACATGCATCTCGCCGTAGATGTCGGACAGCGCCCTCGTGGTGGCGACGCGGTTTTCCAGCGCAAAGCCGGCGCCCGACGGCGCCTGTGTGCGGTCGCCAAGCACCCACCAGCGGCCGTCCGGGCCACGACCGAGCTCGAAGGCGCAGAAATGCAGGAAATGGCCGCTGGCCGGCCTGGTGCCGACGACCGGCCGCAAATATTCCGGGCTGGCCGCGATCAATCCGGCCGGCAGAATGCCTTTCTCGACCAGCCGGTTCGGCCCGTAAATGTCGGCGATGGTCTCCTCGAACAGATCGGCGCGCTGGACCAGGCCGGCGCTGATGTCAGCCCATTCCTGCTCCTCGATCAGCAGCGGCACATGCGCCAGCGGCCATTCCCGCTCGTTGGCGCCGGCCTTGTCATAGACGCGGTAGTAGACGCCGGCGTCGCGCAGGTACTGGTCGGCGCGGGCGAAGCGCTGGGCAAGCTTTTCCGGCCCCAGGTCCTCCAGCGCCTCGATGAAGTGCCGCCAGGCCGGCCGCGGATTGCCCGACGCATCGACCATCTCGTCGACGACGCCGTCGATCGGCTGGTAGTGCTCCAGCAGACTGTGGGTCTGCGGCTTGCTGCGCAGCCTTTTGTGATTCCCCTTCGCCATGGCTGATCAGAGTCTTTGCGGCCGCCGAAGGTCAAGGGTCATCGGGAAATCTTCAGAGGCTTCTTCGTTGCACAGCACATAGCTGGACGGCGTATGGCCACGCGGCTCGAAGCGAGCGAGCCGCCGCGCCTCCGCTTCGTTGCCATTGACCGGGAAGGTGTCATAGCTGCGCCCGCCGGGATGCGCGACATGGTAGACGCAGCCGCCGACCGCGCGGCCCGACCAGCGATCATAGATGTCGAAGACCAGCGGAGTGTTGACCGGCAGCGCCGGATGCAGGCCCGACGCCGGCTGCCAGGCCTTGAAGCGCACGCCGGCCACCGCGATCTCGCGGTTGTCGGTCACCTTCATCGGCACGACGCGGCCGTTGCAGACGACGGCGTGACGCTCCGGGTTGAGCCCCTCGGTCTTCACCTGCAGCCTTTCGACGGAGGAATCGACAAACCGTACGGTGCCGCCGATCGCGCCTTGCTCGCCCATCACGTGCCACGGCTCGAGCGCCTGCCTGAGCTCCAGCTTGACGCCGGCATGCTGGACGTCGCCGCAGAACGGGAAGCGGAATTCGAGCTGGGCATCGAACCATTCCGGACGGAATGCAAAGCCGTTCAGCTTGAGGTCGTCCAGCACATCGAGAAAATCCGCCCAGACATAATGCGGCAGCATGAAACGGTCGTGCAGCGAAGTGCCCCAGCGCACGAAGCGGCCGTCGAGCGGGTTCTTCCAGGCCCGGGCGATGATGGCGCGCACCAGCAATTGCTGCGCCAGGCTCATGCGCGCGTTGGGCGGCATCTCGAAGCCGCGGAATTCGACCAGCCCGAGCCGGCCGGTCGGCCCGTCCGGCGAAAACAGCTTGTCGATGCAGATTTCCGAGCGATGGGTATTGCCGGTCACGTCGGTCAGAAGATTGCGGAACAGCCGGTCGACCAGCCACGGCAGGGGTGCCGCGCCCTTGTCCGGATGCGGCACCTGCGCCATCGCGATTTCGAGTTCGTAAAGCGAATCGTGGCGCGCCTCGTCGAAGCGCGGCGCCTGGCTGGTCGGGCCGATGAACAGGCCGGAGAACAGATAGGACAGCGACGGATGCCGCTGCCATTGCAGCACCAGGCTCTTCAACAGGTCGGGGCGGCGCAGGAACGGACTGTCATTGGGCGTTGCGCCGCCGACGACGACGTGGTTGCCGCCGCCGGTGCCGGTATGGCGGCCGTCGATCATGAACTTGTCGGCGCCAAGCCGCGTCTGCCGCGCCTCCTCGTAGATCGCCGTGGTCGTCGCCACGCAGTCCTGCCAATTCGCGGCGGGGTGGATGTTGACCTCGATGACGCCGGGATCGGGTGCAACACGGATGACATTGAGGCGCGGATCGTGCGGCGGGCCGTAGCCCTCGATATGCACAGGCAGTCCGATCGCCCTTGCCGCGTTCTCCGCCGCCGCGACCAGTTCGAGATAGTCCTCCAGCGCTTCAACCGGCGGCATGAAAACGCAAAGCCGTCCGTCGCGCGGCTCGACCGAAAGCGCCGTGCGCCCGGCGCCGCCGATCTCCGTGATCTCCTGTTCGCCCAGGTCCTGCTGGCCGGTGGCGGCCGTGAAGGAAACGGCCTGCTGGCGTCGCGCCATTTCGTCGGCGCCTTCCAGTTCGGCCGCAGCCGGCGAAGAAACAGAACCGGGCAAGATCGCCTCGCGCGCCGGCAGCGGGCCGCGCGGCAGCGATGGATCGACCGGCACGATATAGGGAAACTGCGCCGGCGGCACATACGGCAGCGTGCCGAGCGGCAGGCGGTAGCCGACCGGCGAATCGCCGGGCACCAGGAACAGCCTGCCGCGCCGCGTCTTCCATTTCTCCGAGCGCCAGCGCGGTCCGGAAGCCTGGCTGTTCCAGCGCTGGACGGGCAGCACATAGCCCGACGGCTTGGTCAGCCCGCGTTCGAACACCCGCGCCATGCGGCTGCGCTCCTCCGGATCCTCCAGCTTCGAATTGGAAGGATCGACGTTGTCAGGCAGCTTGCCTTCCTTGAGCAGCCACTCGGCCGGATCCTCATAGGCTTCGCTGACCATCGTCTTGTCGATGCCGAGTTCGTCGGCAATCGCCGTCAGCAGGCCTTCGGCCTGCTGCGGTCCGACATCCGCCTCGCTGTTTTCCCGTGCGATCAGCGACGGATCGCTCCACACCGGCTCGCCGTCGGCGCGCCAGTAGAGCGAGAACGTCCAGCGCGGCAGGCTTTCTCCGGGGTACCACTTGCCCTGTCCGTAATGCAGGAAGCCGCCCGGCGCGAAGCGTTCGCGCAGCCGGCGGATCAGGGCATCGGCCTTTTCCCGCTTGGTCGGCCCGACGGCGGCGGTGTTCCACTCTGCAGCCTCGAAATCGTCGATCGAGACGAAGGTCGGCTCGCCGCCCATGGTCAGCCGCACATCGCCGGCCTGGAGCGCGGCATCGACCTGGACCCCCAGCGCGTCCAGCGCCTGCCAGCTCTCGTCGGAGAACGGCTTGGTAATGCGCGGATGCTCGGCGATGCGGTCTACCCGCATGTCGAAGCCGAATTCGACATTGGCGAAGCTCGCCATGCCGGAAATCGGCGCGGCATTGCGGAAATGCGGCGTTGCCGCGAGCGGCACATGGCTTTCGCCGGTGAGCAGGCCGGAGGTCGGGTCGAAGCCGATCCAGCCGGCGCCCGGCAGATACACCTCGCACCAGGCATGGAGGTCAGTGAAATCGGTCGCCGTGCCGGGCGGCCCGTCAAGAGCGACGAGGTCGGGCTTCAGCTGGATCAGATAGCCGGAGACGAAACGCGCGGCGATGCCGAGGTTCCTCAGTATCTGCACCAGGAGCCAGCTCGAATCCCGGCACGACCCCTTGCCGGCGGCCAGCGTTTCCTCGGGCGAGAAGACGCCGGTTTCCATGCGCACGATATACGCGATCTCGCGCTGCAGCCGCGCATTGAGGTCGACGACAAAATTGACGGTGTTGGTCGGGTGGCGCGCGATGGTTTTCAGGAATGCCTCCAACAGCGGCCCCGCCGGTTCCGGCGTTCGGTAGATGGTCAGATCGTCCCGGATCTCTTCGGGGTATTCGAATGGAAACGTCTCGGCCAACGGTTCGACGAAGAAATCGAACGGATTGTAGACCGTCATGTCGGCAACGAGATCGACCTCGATCTTCAGTTCCGTCACCGGCTCGGGAAAGACGAAGCGGGCCAGGAAATTGCCGTAGGGGTCCTGCTGCAGATTGACGAAGTGATTTGCCGGCCCGACCTTCAGCGAATGGCTGAGCACCTTGGTGCGGGAATGCGGCGCAGGCTGCAACCTTATGACTTGCGGGCCTAATACGACCGGCCGGTCGTATTTGTAATGGGTCAGGTGATAGACGGCTGCCAGAATTGCCATGGTGCCCCTGAAGTCGGCGTTTCAAAAGGAGTTCGCTGAACCCTGACACGAATGCTGACCATTCTCCAAGCAGAGATGTTGCGCTGCACCTAAATCAAGCAGCTTTCATAGCTCACGAAACGGAGCGCCGACCCCGGGATTCCGCAGTGTGGCGGCAAGACGTTGCAACGCTGCAGAGCCGAAGTCCGGCGGGTCAGCACCGGGCGCTTCCCGCCGATATCGATGATCGGCAGCACACGCGATGCATCGTCGAAAAGAGCGGAAAAGAAAAACCCGCCTCGGCGGGCGGGTCTTTGGAGCCAATTAGCACCATACCCAAATTAGTAGCATAGCTGCCGGCACAAAGCAAGAACAAAATGTGGCATGGTCGACGAAAGTTGCCGATCTCCCGCTTTGCGAGGGGAGATACCAGGCACGGGCATCCTGGAAGCGGAGCCTGAACCCTAAAAGAATGCCTGCAACCCGGTCTGCGCCCGTCCGAGGATCAGCGCATGCACGTCATGCGTGCCCTCGTAGGTGTTGACGGTTTCCAGGTTCTGGGCGTGGCGCATGACGTGGTAGCCGATCTGGATGCCGTTGCCGCCATGCATGTCGCGGGCCTGGCGGGCGATGTCGAGCGCCTTGCCGCAATTGTTGCGCTTGACGAGCGAGATCATCTCCGGCGCCATCTTGCCTTCGTCCATCAGCCGCCCGACGCGCAGGCTGCCCTGCAGGCCGAGCGCGATCTCGGTCTGCATGTCGGCGAGCTTCTTCTGGAAAAGCTGCGTACCGGCCAGCGGCTTGCCGAACTGCTTGCGGTCGAGGCCATACTGGCGGGCGCGGTGCCAGCAATCCTCGGCCGCGCCCATGGCGCCCCAGGAAATTCCGTAGCGTGCCCGGTTGAGGCAGCCGAACGGCCCTTTGAGACCCGAGACGTTGGGCAGCAACGCGTCGTCGCCGACCTCGACGCCTTCCATCACCACTTCGCCGGTGATCGAGGCTCGCAGCGACAGCTTGCCACCGATCTTCGGCGCCGACAGCCCGTTCATGCCCTTTTCCAGGACAAAGCCGCGAATCTGGTTGTCATGCGCGCCCCCACTTTCGTCGGACAACTTTGCCCAGACGACGAACACGTCGGCGATCGGCGCGTTGGAAATCCACATTTTCGAGCCGGAGATCCTGTAGCCGCTCGCGGTCTTCTCGGCCCGCGTCTTCATGCCGCCCGGATCGGAGCCGGCATCCGGCTCGGTCAGGCCGAAGCAGCCGATCCATTCGCCCGACGCCAGCTTCGGCAGGTATTTCCTGCGCTGCTCTTCCGAGCCATAGGCATGGATCGGATACATCACCAGCGACGACTGCACGCTCATCATCGAGCGATAGCCCGAGTCGATCCGTTCCACTTCCCGCGCGACCAGCCCGTAGGTGACGTAGTTGGCGCCGAGCCCGCCATATTCCTCGGGGATGGTGATGCCGAGCAGTCCGGCCTCGCCCATCTCGCGAAAGATCCCGGCGTCGGTCTTCTCCTCGAGATAGGCTTCCTCGATCTTAGGAGCGAGCTTGTCGGCGGCAAACGCCGCGGCGCCATCGCGCACCATGCGCTCGTCCTCCGAAAGCTGGTCCTCGATCAGGAAAGGATCATCCCAGACGAATGCGTTCTTGTCGGCGGCCATGGCTCTCGGTCTCCCAAACTCATCCATGTCGCCCAAAGCTTGCCGCGGGCCTGACCCGAGGGTGTTCCGCAGCTTGGGATAACGACATGCATCGAAACAGAAATCTTGAAACGCGCGGCTTATCGGCTCCCGTCCTGAAAAAATCAAACGAAATAGCTTCGCCGATCCATGAGCATTGGTGATGGATCATCAATGTCGAGCGCCGCCGTCTGACCTGCCACAGCCGGCTCGCGAAATTATTTCCGCTTCAACGCATCGGCCAAAGCGGCGCCGAACGCGCCCTGCTGCACCGGCCGCTCCGGCTGGCGTTGGGGCGCGGGCGCGCGCGGCACCGGCCTGCCGCCATTGTCGCGCGGCTTCGGTGCGCCACCGTCACCATCCTTGCGCATCGACAGGCCGATGCGCTTGCGCTTGATATCGACGTCGACGACACGCACCTTGACCACGTCGCCGGCCTTGACCACCTCATGCGCGTCCTTGATGAACCGATCGGCCAGTTGCGAGACGTGCACCAATCCGTCCTGGTGCACGCCGATATCGACGAAGGCGCCGAAAGCCGCGACATTGGTGACGGTGCCTTCAAGCTGCATGCCGGGCTTCAGATCCTTGATGTCGTCGATGCCGTCGGCAAAGGTCGCGGTCTTGAAGCCGGGGCGCGGATCGCGGCCGGGCTTTTCCAGCTCCGCCAGGATGTCGCGCACCGTCGGCAGGCCGAAGCGCTCATCGACGAAGACGCGCGGATCGAGCGCCTTGAGTGCGGCGCTGTCGCCCATCAGCGAGCGGACGTCGCGCCCGCAGGCCGCGACGATCTTCTTGGCAACGCCATAGGCTTCCGGATGCACGGCCGAGGCATCGAGGGGTTCGCTGCCGTTTGGAATGCGCAGGAAGCCGGCGCATTGCTCGAACGCGCGGGGTCCAAGGCGGGAGACCTTCAACAGTTCGCGGCGGCTGGCGAACGGGCCGGAGGCATCGCGATGCGCAACGATCGCCTCGGCCAGCGATGCGCCGAGACCCGAAACCCGCGCCAGAAGCGGCGCTGAGGCCGTGTTGAGATCGACGCCGACGGCGTTTACCGCATCCTCGACCACGGCTTCCAGCGAGCGGCCGAGGCGGTACTGATCGACGTCGTGCTGGTACTGGCCGACGCCGATCGACTTGGGCTCGATCTTGACCAGTTCGGCGAGCGGATCCTGCAGGCGCCGCGCGATGGACACTGCCCCGCGCAGCGACACGTCGAGGCCGGGAAATTCCGCCGCCGCCGTTGCCGAGGCGGAATAGACCGAGGCGCCGGCCTCGCTGACGATCACCTTGAGCGGCTTCGGCCCGGACCCGGCAGGCATGTCAGCCAGCATGTCGGCCACCAGCCTTTCGGTCTCGCGGCTGCCGGTGCCGTTGCCGATCGAGATCAGCTCGACCTTGTGCAGCCGGATGAGCTTGGCCAGTTCGGCCTGCGTGCCGCGCACGTCGTTCTTCGGCGGGAACGGATAGACCGTTGTCGTCGCCAGCAGCTTGCCGGTGCCGTCCACCACCGCCACCTTGACGCCGGTGCGAATGCCCGGATCGAGCCCCATCGTCGGCCGTGAGCCGGCAGGGGCGGCAAGCAGCAAATCCTTGAGATTGCGGGCGAAGACATGGATGGCTCCTTCTTCGGCCCGCTCGCGCAGATCGCGCATCAGATCGAGCGTCAGGTGCAGCGACAGCTTTGTGCGCCAGGTCCAGCCGGCGACCTCCATCAGCCAGCGGTCTCCCGGCAACTGGCGGCCGATGGCGTAGGCGTCGGCGATCATCCGCTCAACCGGTTTCACCGGAGAGGCGTCATCGGCATCGACTTCGATGTCGAGTGACAGAACCTCCTCGTTGCGGCCGCGCAACATGGCCAGCGCGCGATGGCTCGGCACGTTGGCCCAGCGCTCGACATGGTCGAAATAGTCGGAAAATTTCGCGCCGGCCTCCTGCTTGCCGTCGACGACGCGCGAGCGCAGAAAGGCGCGTTCCTTCATGTAGGTCCGCAATCTGCCGACCAGATCGGCATTCTCGGCGAACTGTTCGGACAGGATATCGCGCGCACCCTCGAGCGCCGCCTTGGCGTCGGCCACGTCCTCGCTGATGTAGGCCAGCGCCAGCTCGGCGGGTACAGCCGTACGGTCGGCGAGAATAGCTTCCGCCAGAGGCCCGAGCCCGCGCTCGCGTGCGATCTCGGCCTTGGTCCGGCGCTTCGGCTTGTAAGGCAGGTAGATGTCTTCGAGTTCGGCCTTGGTAGCGGCTGCAGCGATCTTTGCTTCGAGCTCCTCGGTCAGCTTGCCCTGCTCGCGGATCGAACCAAGGATGGTGTCGCGGCGCGCGTCGAGTTCGCGCAGATAGGCCAGCCGCTCGGCGAGGTCGCGCAGCTGCGTGTCGTCGAGGCCGCCGGTGACCTCCTTGCGGTAGCGCGCCACGAACGGCACGGTCGCGCCGTCGTCGAGCAAGCCGATCGCCGCCGCAGCCTGTTCGGGCCGCGCGGCGATCTCGGCGGCTATGATGGTTGCGATGCGCTTGATGTCGGCTGCCATGTCGTACCTGTCGCTAGTCGAAACGAGCAGCGACCATAGGCGCAGAGCACTGCCGCGCCAACTGCGCCATTTTCAACCCGGCGAGAGGTCCACAGGAAAGGTCGGGCTGCCTGGATGGATCAGACCATCCGGCTCAGCGCCTCGAAGAAAGAAATCATATCCAGATCGAGCGGATCGTCGACCGGTACCGGCTGCGACGACATCTTTGCGATCACAATTTCGGCCTTCGGATTGACGTAAAGCCACTGGCCGTGGATGCCGATGCCGCAGAAGGCGCCGCTTGCCGCGCCCGTCTGGTACCATTTGTTGCGATAACGGCCACGCGGAAACAGGAACGCCATCGTGCCGCGCCGCCAGGCCTCGGCGTCACCGCCAGTTTCGGTCGTGTCGCGCATCCAGGCTTCCGGCACGACGCGGCGGCCATTGGCCACGCCGCCTTGCCGCATCATCTCGCCGACGCGTGCAAGGTCGCGCGGCGTCACCGAAATGCCGCCGGCAGTGCGCGCCGTGCCTTCCACGTCGACTGTCACCGAGGCGTCGCCGACGGCGCCGAGCGGCTCCCATAATTTTTCGCGCATCAGATCGTCGAAGCGCCGGCCCGACGCACGTTCGAGCAGGATGCCAAGCAGGTCGGAATTGGGCGAACGGTAGCGGAACGTCCGGCCATGCGGCTCGGCCAGGCCCTGCAGCGTCGTGAGGAAAGTGGCCAGGCTCTCGATGCCCCCGCCTGGATTCCACAGCATGGCGCGGCGGTAGCGGGCGAAGGCGCTTTCCGGATCGAGATAGGCCTCTTCGAAATCGAGGCTGACACTCATGTCGAGCACGTGCCGCACACGCGCATCGCCATAGGCCGAGCCGGCGGCTTCGGGCAGATAGCGGCTTACCGGTGCCTGCGGATCGAAAATCCCCTCGCCTTCCAATATGCCGGCAACAATGGCGGTCAGCGACTTGCTGATCGAAAAGACGATGTGGCGCGCCCCAAACTCCATATGCCGCGCGAACCAGTCGCCGACGAATTTGCCGCGTTTCATGATCGTCAGCGCGTCGGTATCGGAGCGCGCGAGAAACGCCGCGACAGTCTCCGCGCCGCCTGCAAGAGCGACCTTTTCGCCAAGTGGCCCGCCGAAATCCTGCGCCGGCGCCTCGCTGCTGCCCGGCTGTGCCGCCACGGCAGCGCTCGGCACCAGCTCGCCGACATTCTGGAACGACCACCGGCTGAACGGGCTTTCCCGCCAATTGCCGAGCAGCACCTCCTTGCGGGCAAAGCCATATCTGGTTTCGAACGCGGTCTTGCCGGCCATGGGCGCTTCCTTCCGGGTCTTTGGCGTTCTAGGCGAGCGCCGCGGCGATGGCGTGCACGGCTTTCAGTGTCGCCACCGATAGGCGACGTTAAAAAATGCGGACAAAATGGACCCGGCGGGCGCCTGCCGCCGGGTCCATCACGATGCGGTCACTTCTGCAGTTCGGTCCAGATCTTGCTGTAGATTGCCTGCACGTCCTCGGAACACAATTTTTGCAGCTCGCCATGCGCCTTGACGTCTTCCGGGATGATGACTTCCGGCGCATCCTTCATATCGGCCGGCATGTACTTGTCGGAACCGGCAATGCCGTTGGCGTAGCGGTGGAAGGCGGATAGGCCGGCGGCGTTTTCCGGATCCATGATGAAGTTCTGGAACAGCTTGGCGTTCTCGACATTCTTGGCTTCCTTCAGGACCATGACGTTGTCGCTCCAGAGGCCAAAACCTTCCTTGGGATAGAAATAGTGGATCTTGGGGTTCGCCAGCCGCTGGCGCAGGGCTGAGCCGTTCCAGTCGCTGGTCGCCTTGAAATCGCCGGCGCCCATTTTCTCGATGGTATTGTATTCCATCGCGATCCAGTTCGGCTTGGCAGCAACCAGCGTGTCACGCACCTTCTTCAGCGTTTCCTTGTCGCTGGCGCATTGCGCAGCGCCGACATATTTGGTTGCCGCGAACATGACGTCGTTCATTTCCGGCACGACGTTGACCTTGCCCTTCAGTTCGTCGGGTGTGTTGAAGATGATGCCCCAACTGTCCGACGGCCCCTTGTAGACATCGGTGTTCACCACGATACCCACCGTGCCCCAGGCCCATGGCACGGAATATTTGCGGCCCGGATCGAAATCGGGATTGGCCCATTCCGGCGCCACGTTCTTGAAGTTCTCCATCTTGCCGGGATCGGTCTCCTGAACGAGGCCTTCCTTGATCCAGATCGGCACGAAGGTTTGCGAAGGCACCGCGATGTCGAAGCCGGTGCCGCCCTGGCGAACCTTGGCCAGCGCCGTATCGTTCGAATCGTAATCGGTGATGGTCACCTTGATGTTGTATTTCTGCTCGAACTTCTTGATCACGTCGGGGCTGGTGTAGTTGCCCCAATTGTAGATGTTCAAAACGCCGTCCGCGAAAGCGCCGCTTGTCGAGGCGAGCAGCGCCAACCCGACGGCGGTCGCTGATGTCTTCCAGTTCATGTTTTAGCTCCCATTTTCGATTTTCAGTCCCGTTTCCTGCTGATGAAGAAAAACAACGTCACGATGGCGACCGACAAGAGCAGGAACACGGTCGATATCGCGTTGATCTCCGGCGTTATGCCTCGACGTATCTGGCCAAGCATGTAGGTCGGCAACGTGTCCTGGCCGCCCGATTTCACGAACTCGGTGATGACGACATCGTCGAGCGAGATAACGAAGGCCAGCATCAATCCGGCCAGGATGCCGGGCCAAAGCAGCGGCAGGGTGATGCGGCGGAACGTCTTCCACGGCGTCGCATAGAGATCGGCGGCTGCCCGTTCCAGCGTCAGGTCCATGTTCTCCAGCCGCGCCCGGATCGGCAGGTAGGCGAACGGAATGCAAAAGGCCGTATGCGCCGCGATCAGGTAGCCGAGCCCGGAATAGCCGGTGAATATCTTGATGCGCGAGAAAAAGATCAGCAGCGCCACGCCGGTGACGATCTCCGGCACCATCAGAGGTTGGTTGATGGCGGCATATTTGAAGGTCAGGCCGGGATAGGGCGGCGTGCGCGTGGTGGCGAGCGCCGCCATGGTGGCGAAGATCGTGGCCAGGATCGCCGCGATGGCGCCGATCTGGAAGGAGCGCACGGTGGCGTCGATGACTTGCGTGTTCTGCCACGCCGACTGGAACCATTTGAGCGAGAAGCCGCCCCATTCCGACGTCGAGGTCGCGGCGTTGAAGGCATAGACGACCAGCACGACGATGGGCAGATAGAGCACGACGAAGCAGGTCGCGGCGATCGCGGTGAATCCCGGCTGATGCTTGATTGCGAAGCTGCTAGCCATGACGCATCTCCGACCGGCCGGTGTTGCGCACATAGGCGAGCAGCGCCACCATGACGATGACCATGACGGCGATCGACAGCGCCGAGCCGAGCGGCCAGTTGCGGCCTTGCCCGAACTGCAGCTCGATCAGGTTGGAAAGCATCATGGTCTTACCGCCGCCCAATAGGACCGGTGTGACATAGGCGCCGAGCGCCGGAATGAACACCAGGATGGAGCCGGCGATGACGCCCGGCTTGACCAGCGGGAAAATGATACGCCTGAGCACCTGGAAGCGTGTCGCATAAAGATCGTAGCCGGCTTCGACCAGCCGGAAATCGAGTTTTTCCATGCTGGCGTAGATCGGCAGCACCATCAGCGGCAGATAGACATAGGCCATGCCGATCAGGATTGCCGTGTCGGTGAAGAGTATCTGGATCGGCGCCGAGATAATGCCGAGCTTGAGCAGCACCGTGTTAATCAACCCTTCGTTGCGGATGATCTGCAGCACGGCGAAGGTGCGGATCAGCAAGTTGGTCCAGAACGGTATGGTGATCAGGAACAGCCAGAGATCGCGCGTCTTCTCGCTGCGCGTCGCCATGAAATAGGCAGTAGGAAAACCAAGCGCCAAAGTAGCGATCGTGGTCACGATGGCAAGCTTGATCGAGCGCCAGAAGATAGTGACATGGGCGGCAGCAATGGAAAGCGTGTCGTCGAAGATGTCGCGTTCCATGAACACCGATGTCCAGGCCTCGGGCGAGAATTGCCACTTCACGTCGCCATAAGGGCCGGGCGTCAAAAACGAATAAACCAGCACGATCAGCAAGGGACCGGTTGCTGCAAGGAAGATGATCAGCAGGGCCGGCGCCGACAGCAGCCAGCGGTCGCGGATGTCGCGCCGTTCGGCCGCCTTGGCGACTTCTTCCGCGCTCGTCATCAATCCCTCAGCACTTGCGCGGCGTCGTTGCCGATCGAGACGCCGACCTTGTCGCCCCGCTCGAAACCGCAGCCTGCGCTGCGCGTGTTCTGCTGGCGCACGGTGAAGGCTTCGCCGCTGTCCAGTTGGACATGAATATGCGTGTCGGTGCCGAAATAGACGATGTTTTCGACGGTTCCGGAAAGATCGCCCTTGCCGCCGGTCAGCTTGGCGTGTTCCGGCCTGACCACCAGCGTCGCATTCTCCTTCGGCTGGAAGCCCTCAGCCACCGTCGCGTCGATCGTCGCGCCGGATTTTAGTGTCGCGCGCGCCTTGCCGTTGCCGATGCCGGTGATGGCCGCGGTCAGGAAATTGGTTTCGCCGATGAAGTCGGCGACGAAGCGCTCGGCCGGCTTGTCATAGATGTCCCAGGGCGTGCCGACCTGCAGGATCTTGCCGGCCGACATCACGGCGATGCGGTCGGACATGGTCAGCGCTTCTTCCTGGTCATGGGTGACGAAGATGAAGGTGATGCCGGTCTGGTGCTGCAGCCGTTTCAGTTCGATCTGCATTTCCTTGCGCAGCTTGTAGTCGAGTGCCGACAGCGGCTCGTCGAGCAACAGCACTTTCGGCTGCGGCGCCAGCGCGCGGGCCAGTGCGACGCGCTGCTGCTGGCCGCCGGAGATCTGGCTGGTGCGGCGGGCACTCAGCGCCTCCATCTTGACCAACTTCAGCATCTCGGCGACGCGCGCCTTGATTTCGGTCTTCGGCTTGCCCAGCATCTCCAGGCCGAAGCCGATATTCTCGGCCACTGTCATGTGCGGGAACAGCGCATAGGACTGGAAGACGGTGTTGACCGGCCGCTTGAACGGCGGCAGCGGCGCGATGTCGTGGCCGTGCAGCAGGATTTCGCCTTCGCTGGGAAAATCGAAGCCGGCGATCAGCCTGAGCAGCGTCGTCTTTCCGCAGCCCGACGGCCCCAGCAGCGTGAAGAACTCGTTCTCGCGGATCGACACCGAAACCGTGTCGAGAGCGGCGACTTGTGCGTCCCCGGTACCGAACACCTTGCGGACGCTGCGGACCTCGATTGCACTCTTACCCGGTTGATCCGGCACGCATTACCCCATTTTCATGTCCGCTCTTGATGGCGGATCCAGTTCCCATTCGATTGTCAGCATATGCCGGTCGGCTTGGCAACCATGCATCTGGATCTCGGTTCAGAACGCAAGCCCCATGCCATAGTCAGCGCCATCATCAACCCCGGTAAGTGATCTTGCCGCCGCAGATGGTGCTGACCGAACGCACCTTGTGCAAGGAAGCCGGTTCAGTTGCCTCGATATCGGCCGACAGCACCACCAGATCGGCCAGATAGCCTGGTTTCAGCCGGCCCTTACGGTGTTCCATGTATTCGGCATAGGCCCCTTCGACCGTATAGCCCGCAAGCGCTTCCAGCAGCGAGAAGCTCTGGTCGGGATCGCCCTCTGCCCAAGGTTTGCGCAGCACCGCCGCCTGAATGCCCAGGATCGGGTCGACCCGCGACACCGGCCAGTCGGAAGCGAAAACGACATGCGCGCCCGCCTGCTTCAGCGTCCGCCAGGCATAGCTGAGCGGCCATCTTTCGCGGCCAATGCGCGAGAGCGTCGGCTCCAGCGGGAAGTCCATGGCGCCGGGCGGGTGCGGCGGCTGCATCGAGGCGACGACGCCGAGTTCGGCAAAGCGCGGCACGTCGGCGGCAGTGGTGACCTCGATGTGCTCGACCCGGTGCCGGCTGTCGCGCCTGCCGTTCTTCCGCCGCGCCGCCTCGTAACCGTCGAGGACCGCGCGCACAGCGCCGTCGCCTATCGAATGCACGGCGATCTGCAGGCCGCGCCGGTCGGCCTCCACTGCCACCTCGGCGAAATGCTCTGGCGTGAACAGCGGCTCACCGCGCCAGCCCGGCCGGTCGGCATAGTCGTCGACCATGACCGCGGTCCAGCCTTCCAGCACGCCGTCGTAAAACATCTTGACCATGCCGGACGACAGCCATTCCGATCGATAGGAGTTGGCCATGCTCGATGCCTTTTCCAGCTTGTCGAGCGTCATGAAGTTCTTGAAATGAAAAGGTATCTTGGTGCGGCAGAGCAGCCGCCCTTCCTGCTCCAAACCGGCAAGCAGTTCGAGCTGGTAGAGATTGCCGTCCATGTTCTGGATCGAGGTGATGCCGTGGCGGGCGCACCATTCCAGACCGCGATGCATCAGGTCGCGATCGGCCGCGACTTCGGCTGCGGAAGGGTACGGCTCGGGCTCGCCGCCTGTCGCAAGGCCGAGCCGCACGCGGTTCTGCCCGGAAAGCTCGAGGATCGGCCCAAACGCCTCGCCCTCACGCAATTCGCCGGCCGCAAGGCCGTCGGCACCCATGACGATCTCGTTGCCGGGGCCGAGTTGCTTGCCGTGCAGGATGCCAGCCAGCTTCAGCGCCTTGGTGTTGGCCCACATCGTGTGGTGATCGGAAGCCGACATGGCGAACGGCCGGTCGGCGATGATGCGGTCGAGATGATGGCGGGTGACCGGCTCTTCCTTGGAAAGGATGGTATAGTCGACGCCGGCCCCAAGCAGCAATTTGGCGTTCGGCCGTGCCGCAGCGTAGGCGCGGATCGCGTCGCTCAGCGCATCGAAGCCATGCACGCCCTGAAGGTGCAGATTGTCCAGTTCGGCGGCGCCGCCGAAAAGGTGCATATGTGCTTCGATGAAGCCCGGCACCACCGAACCGCCTTGCGCATCGATGATCTTCGTGGCCGGCCCTTTCAGCGCCTCGATCGTCCGGCGATCGCCAACCGCCAGGATGTTGCCGTCCTTTATCGCCACCGCTTCGGCTGTCGGATTGCCTTCGTCCATCGTCAGCACACGGGCATTGGTGACGATCAGGTCGGCATTTGAACTCATGATTACCCGCAGGTCGGTTGCGCTGCCGGCAGGCTAGACGACCGGCTGCCGGGCCAGCAAGCCATGGCTGGTTGGCCCAGCGCCTTGTGAAAGGCAGTGCAGGACGGTTAGGGTCGCCGCGTCTCACCACGGAACAATTTCATGAAGACTGTTTTTTCGCCTTTCCATGCCGGCCATTCCGGCAATGTCGAATTGATCGCCGGCGCCATCGTGCCGGCCTTTGAAAAGCCGTCGCGCGCCGAGTTCATCAGGGCGCGGGTGGAGAGCGAGAAGCTCGGTCCGATCCTGCCGCCGGAAAGCCACGACCTCGCCGCCGCCAGGAAGGTGCATGCCAGCGACTACATCGATTTCCTGCCGACCGTGTGGCCGCTCTGGGAAGCATCGGGCCGCAGCGGTTCGGCCATTCCCTTCACCTGGCCGACGCGCGGCCTGCGCGGCGACGTGCGCCCGAAAGGCATCGATGCGCTGCTCGGCTTCTACTCCTTCGACGGTGGCGCGACGTTCGTCAAAGGCACATGGGATGCGATCAAGTCGTCCTATGACGTCGCGTTGACCGCCGCCGCGCTGGTCAAGGCCGGTGAGCCTTCCGCCTTCGCGCTGTGTCGCCCGCCAGGGCACCATGCGGGGGCGGCCTTCATGGGCGGCTATTGCTTCATCAACAACGCCGCCGTCGCCGCGCAATGGTTCCGCGACCATGGCGCCGGGCGCGTTTCGATCCTCGACGTCGATTATCACCACGGCAACGGCACCCAGGAGATATTCTATCGCCGCGGTGACGTTCAGGTGCTGAACCTGCATGGCGATCCGATGACCGAATATCCCTTCTTCCTCGGCCATGCCGACGAGCGCGGCGAGGGCGACGGCGAAGGCTTCAACGACAATTACCCGATGCCCTTCGGCACCGGCTGGGAGGTGTGGAACGCCTCACTCGAGGACGCTTGCACGAGGCTTTCGGCTTATGCTCCTGATGTTGTCGTGGTTTCACTCGGTGTCGACACCTTCGAGAAGGACCCGATCAGCCAGTTCAAGCTGAAGACCCCCGACTATCCCAGGATCGGCCGCCGCATCGCCAGGCTCGGCCTGCCGACGCTGTTCGTCATGGAAGGCGGCTACGCCGTCGAGGAGATCGGCATCAACGCCGTCGGCGTGCTGACCGGCTTCGAGGACCGCTAGAAGTGCCGCCGGTGCCTGCCAATCAGATGGCAGCGCTCGGCAAGCGGTACCGCCTGCCTGACCGATCGTTCAGCCTGCGGCGGCACGCGCTGACCCGCCCGCTATCCTGTTGTTGGACCATGATGTTTTTCCAGAATGCGTTCGCCCTTTGCGAAATGATGTTCTATTTTTTGAACCCACGGCTTGCGGGGCCTATTGATCGGAAGAACAAACGCATTTGAGCCCGGGAAAGCATTTATGAACGACGACACACCGGAAAGCGAAAGCGCCTCGGCGCTGGCGCCGTTCCGGCACGGCATCTTCCGGGCGGTGTGGTCCGCCAGCCTCGTCTCCAACTTCGGTGGCCTCATCCAGGGCGTTGGCGCCGCCTGGATGATGACGACGATCGCCACCTCGTCCTACCAGGTGGCATTGGTCCAGGCCTCGACCACCTTGCCGATCATGCTCTTCGCGCTGCTGGCCGGCGCCATCGCCGACAGCTTCAACCGGCGCAAAGTCATGCTGATCGCCCAGATCTTCATGCTCGTCGTCTCGGCTCTTCTGACCGTCTTCACCTATCTCGACCTGATGACGCCGTGGACGCTGCTCGCCTTCACCTTCCTGATCGACAGCGGCACCGCGCTCAACAGTCCGTCCTGGCAGGCTTCGGTCGGCGACATGGTGCCTCGCACCAAGGTGCCGGCGGCGATCGCGCTCAACTCGATGGGCTTCAACCTGACGCGCAGCGTCGGCCCGGCGATCGGCGGCATCATCGTTGCCGCGGCAGGCGCTGCCGCGGCCTTCGCCGTCAACACGCTGAGCTATGTCGGCCTCATCGTCGTGCTGGCCCGCTGGAAGCCGGAACTGCCGGCATCGACCTTGCCGCGCGAGACGCTGGGCGCCGCCATGGGTGCCGGCCTGCGCTATGTCGCCATGTCGCCCAATATCGGCAAGGTGCTGGTCAGGAGCTCGGCTTTCGGCTTCAGCGCCGGCGCGGTCCTGGCACTGCTTCCGCTGGTCGCGCGTGACGTCGTCAAGGGCGATGCGCTGAGCTACGGCATCATGTTAGGGGCTTTCGGCATCGGCGCCGTCGGCGGCGCGCTGACCAGCGTCAGGCTGCGGCAGCTGCTGTCCAGCGAGACCATGGTACGCATGGCATTCGCCGGCTTCGCCGTCTGCGCCTTCAACGCCGCCGTCAGCGATCATGCCTGGCAGACGTCGCTCGGCCTGCTGCTCGGCGGCGCCTGCTGGGTGACGGCGCTGTCGCATTTCAACGTCACCGTGCAGATGTCGACGCCGCGCTGGGTGGTCGGCCGCGTGCTTTCGGTCTACCAGACCGCGACCTTCGGCGGCATCGCGCTCGGCAGCTGGGTCTGGGGTGTCGTTGCCGACGCGCATGGCGCCGAAGTCGCCCTGATGGCGGCCAGCGTCGCCATGCTGGCGGGAGGCGCCATCGGCCTGCTGCTGCCGCTGCCGCAGCAGGCCGTGCTCAACCTCGATCCGCTCAACCGTTTTCAGGAGCCGCATCTGGCGCTTGATCTCAAGCCGCGCAGCGGTCCCATCGCCATCATGATCGAATATGTCATCCGCAACGAGGACGTACCGGAATTCCTCGCCACCATGGCCGAGCGCGGCCGCATCCGCCGCCGTGACGGCGCCCGCAACTGGACCTTGGCGCGCGATCTCGAAAATCCCTCGATATGGATCGAGCACTACCACACGCCGACCTGGGTCGAATATATCCGCCACAATCGGCGCGCCACCTACGCCGACGCCGTCATCGGCGAGCGCATAAGGGCGCTGCACAGCGGCAACGAGCCACCGCGCGTCCGCCGCATGATCGAGCGCCCGACGACAGCCGGCACTGCGCTGGTGATGCCGAAGGGACCGATCGAGCATTAGTGGCTGGCGGTGCGTCCAGTTGGACGAGCAAAATGAGATTGCGGCGCCTGGCCCAATCCGCGAGTGCACGAACAGGATGGCCATTGTGGAGAGACGGTTATATCAGTTGGTGTGACTATGACCACTAAGGGGAGACGATGCGCTACATACGTCCGCTTTCAATGGAAGATGCCGTTGGCCAGTTGGCCGGATCAGCCGGCACGGCCGCCATCCTCGCCGGAGGCAGCGACCTCTTGGTGCGAATGAAAGGCGGGTTTATCGAACCCGACCTGATCGTCGATATCAAGGCGATCGACGGGCTTGGCGAGATCAGGGAAACAGCCGAGGGCTTCAGCATCGGCGCGGCGGTCTCCTGCGCATTGCTGGGCGAGAACACGGCCCTGCAGAAGGCATGGCCTGGCGTCGTCGAAGCGGCCAAGCTGATCGGCTCGAAGCAGGTGCAGGGACGCTGCACCATCGTCGGCAATCTGTGCAACGCCTCGCCGGCCGCCGACAGCGTGCCGGCGCTGGTCGCCGCTGGCGCCAAGGCTGTGGTCGTCGGCCCGGGAACCAGGCGCACGATTGCCGTGCAAGCGGTGCCGACTGGGCCGGGCAAGACGTCGCTGGCCAAGGGCGAGATCATCGAGGCAATCCTGCTCGACAGCCGTCTGCCGCGTTCGGGCGATGCCTATCTGCGTTTCATTCCGCGCACGGAGATGGACATAGCGGTGGTAAGCGCCGGCGTGAACTTGACGCTCGATGAGCAAGGTCGCGTCAAATCCGCCCGTCTGGCGTTGGGCGCCGTGGCGCCGACGGTGATTCTGGTCGAGGAGGCCGCCGAGGTTCTCATCGGCTCCAAGCTGGACGAAGCCACGCTGGAGAGGCTCGCCAAGGTCTGCTCGGGCGCCTGCCGGCCGATCGACGACAAGCGCGGCACCATCGAATTCAGACGGAAAGTCGCGGGTGTGCTGGCCAAGCGGGCCGCCACGACCGCCTATGCACGCGCAGGAGGCAAATGATGGCTGGTGTGGCAGTATCAACGACAATCAACGGCGACAATGTCGAGTTCCTTTGCCAGCCGGACGAGACGCTGCTTGATGTCCTGCGCGATCGCCTGGGGCTGACGGGCGCCAAGGAAGGCTGCGGCACCGGCGACTGCGGGGCCTGCAGCATCATCCTCGACGATCGGCTGGTGTGCTCGTGCCTGGTGCTCGGCGCGGAGGCCGAGGGCCGGCACGTCGAGACCATCGAGGGCATGGCGCACGGCGACAGGCTGCATCCGCTGCAGCAGAAATTCCTGGAGCACGCCGCACTTCAATGCGGCGTCTGCACGCCGGGCTTTTTGATAGCGGCGAAGGACCTTTTGGCCAAGAACCCCGATCCGACCGAGGAGGAGATCCGCTTCGGCCTCGCCGGGAACCTCTGCCGCTGCACCGGCTATGACAAGATCGTGCGTGCCGTTCAGGACGCGGCCAGCGTGATGAAGGGAGCATGACGATGAATTTCGATCCGCGTTACTCCGGACGCAATTTCACCTCTGTCGGCACGCGTCCCATCCGTCCCGACGGCGTCGACAAGGTGACGGGCCGCGCACGCTATGGCGCCGACTTCAACATGGCCGGGCAACTGGTCGGGCGCGTTCTCAGAAGCCCCCATGCGCATGCCACGATCAGGAAGATCGACACGTCGAAGGCGGAGAAGCTCGCCGGCGTCAAGGCCGTGATCACCGCGGCCGACCTGCCCGACCTCACCGACGGCGATGCCGCCATGTACGACATCCTCGACAACTGCATGGCGCGCAAGAAAGCGCTCTATGACGGCCATGCCGTGGCCGCGGTGGCTGCGGTCGATGCCCGCACGGCGAGGCAGGCACTGAAGCTGATCGAGGTCGACTACGAGGTGCTGCCGCATGTCACCGACGTCGACGAGGCGATGAAGCACTCCGCACCTCTGGTCAACGACGCCATCTTCACCGAGGGCCTCGAGCAAAAGCCCGTCAAGCCTTCCAATGTCACCAAGCGCACCCAGTACGGCCATGGCGACATCCACGTAGGTTTCGGCCAGGCCGACTTCGTCGTCGAGCGCTCCTTCAAGACCGAGCAGACGCACCAGGGTTATATCGAGCCGCATGCCTGCGTGGCCAATGTCAGCTCCGACGGCACCGCCGACCTGTGGGTCTGTACGCAAGGCCATTTTGTCTACCGCCAACATTGCGCCCAACTGCTTGGCATGGAAGCCTCGAAGCTGCGCGTCACCTCCTCGGAGATCGGCGGCGGTTTCGGCGGCAAGACCCATGTCTGGGCCGAGCCGGTGGCACTGGCGCTGTCACGCAAGGCCGGGCGGCCGGTCAAGCTGGTCATGACGCGCGACGAGGTGTTCCGCGCCTCCGGCCCGACCAGCGCCACCTCGATCGACGTTCGGATCGGCGCCCGCAAGGACGGCACGATCACGGCGGCCGAGGCGACGCTGCGCTATAGCTGCGGCCCCTATGCCGGTACGTGGGCCGAGATCGGCGCCATGACGGCCTTTGCCTGCTACAAGCTCGAGAACGTCAGGACGGTCGGCTACGAAGTGCTGGTCAACCGGCCCAAGACCGCGGCCTATCGCGCGCCGTCGGCTCCGATGGCGGCGTTTGCGGTGGAAAGTGCGGTCGACGAGCTGGCCAAGGAGATCGGCATGGACCCCGTCGAGTTCCGGATCAGGAACGCGGCGCAGGAAGGCACCAGATCGTCCTATGGACCGGTATACGGCCCGATCGGCATCGGGCCGACGCTGGAGGCGGTGAAGAACCATCCGCACATGAAGGCGCCGCTCGGCAAGAACCAGGGCCGCGGAATGGCCTGCGGCTTCTGGTTCAATTTCGGTGGCCAGACCTGCACCGACCTCAACATCGGCATGGACGGCTCGGTCTCGCTTGCCGTCGGCACGGTCGATGTGGGTGGTTCCCGCGCGTCGCTTTCGCTGGTCGCGGCGGAGGAGCTCGGCATCCCCTATGAGCAGGTCAAGGCGGTGGTCGCCGATACCTCCAGCCTCGGCTACAACGACATGACGGACGGCAGCCGCGGCACCTTCTCCTCCTCCATGGCGACGATCTCGGCCGCCCGCAACGCCATCAAGGTGTTGCGGGAACGCGCCGCGCAGATGTGGGACATACCCGTCGACGACGTGGTCTGGGAAAAAGGTCACGCGATTGCCAAGGGCGAGAAATACGGCAACCTTGCAGCATTGTCGCTGAAGGAGATCGCAGCCGCGTCAGGGAAGACGGGGGGACCGATCGCAGGCCACAGTGAGCTCGTCGCCGACGGCGCCGGCGTCTCCTTCGCTACCCATATCTGCGATATCGAGGTCGATCCCGAGACCGGCTCCACCAGGGTGCTGCGCTACACCGTCGTTCAGGACGCCGGCAAGGCGGTGCATCCGACCTATGTCGAGGGGCAATACCAGGGTGGTGCCGCGCAAGGCATCGGCTGGGCGCTCAACGAGGAGTATATCTACGGCAAGGACGGGCGGCTGCAGAACCCTGGTTTCCTGGATTACCGCATCCCGGTCTGCTCGGACCTGCCGATGATCGACACGCAGATCCTCGAGATCCCCAACCCAAACCATCCCTACGGGGTGCGCGGCGTCGGCGAGACCTCGATCGTGCCGCCGCTGGCGGCGATCGCCAATGCGGTGTCGAACGCCGCGGGCGTGCGCATGACTCATATCCCGATGTCGCCGCCGCGCATCCTGGCGGCGATCGAGGCGGAACGGGGAGGCTGATGGTCGAAGTAACGCTCTGGGGGTCGCTCGGCGCGATCGCCGGAGGCAAGAGCAAGGTCGAAATCGAGGCGAAGGATATTCGGGAGCTGTTCAGGAAACTGGCTGAACAGTATCCCGGCCTCGAGCCATACATCGATCGCGGCATCGCCGTCGCCATCGACGGGACGATCTATCGCGACACCTGGTCGAAGGAACTGCCGGAAGGGGCGGAGATTTTCCTGCTGCCGCGCCTTGCCGGGGGATGATTTGGGCTCGAGCTCAAGCCGCGCTCCGTGCGGCCAATGCTCGTTTATGAATTCGCGGCCCAGCAGGTCTATCGCAACCTAACATCTACAGTGGAATTGCGGTCACTTCTTTGGCCGTTCGGATCACGAACATCGTGTGGTACCGCGCGACGTTGCTTCGGTCTCGGAACAGTCGCTCGCACAGCGCATCGAACTCTTCCATATCCGTCAGGCGGAGCATGAGGACGGCGTCGGTTTCGCCGCTTACACTGTGGGCCTGAGTGACGGCCGGTTCCTGGGCGGCCAACTCGAGAAAGTCCCGCATATACTGCTCACCATGACGCTCCAGTTCGACGGTGACGATCGCCTTCAAGCCCCGGCCAGCCTTTGCCGGTGCGAGAAGCGCGACAACGCGGCTAATGACACCGCTTTTCTTCAGTCGTCGTATGCGGCGCAGGCAGCTCGAAGGGGAAAGCCCGATTAACCCCGCCAGTTTGGCGTTAGTTCGTGAGGCATCATCCTGGAGCAGGTTGAGAAGCCTTCTGTCGATCTTGTCCATGTTGGTCGCGCTCAGCGTCGGTGCGTTGCAATTTTATTGCACGGAATCGCAAACTTTGACCACAAATGCGAAGCGTCTCACGCTACTCAGACGGCTCCAGGAATGATGGAGCAGCATGATGGCAATTTGCGCCGCCTTCTATCGCAAGACATTGGAGACGCTTGAAATCTATTGGGAACTGGTTCGCGTGATCGTTCCGGTTGCGATTGCCACACGGCTGCTGCAGGACCTTGGCGTCATCCAGGCGATTTCTCCGTTCTTCTCCCCGCTCATGTTGCAGGTGGGGTTGCCACCGGAACTCGCCTTTGCCTGGCTGACGGGATTGCTGGTCGGGATCTGGGGCGCGCTTGTGATCGTATTCACCTTGGTTCCGGTTTCGGCGCTCAGCACTGCCGACATGACGGTTCTTTCGGCTCTCTTGCTGTTTGCACATGCCATTCCGATCGAGCAACGGATCATTCAGAGGGCCGGACCGAGCTTCCTAGTCACCACGGCGCTTCGTATTGGCGGGGGTTTGGTCTTTGCTGTCCTTCTGCATCAGATATTCGCCGTGACCGGATGGCTGTCAGGACCGGTGAAGCCGGCGTGGATGCCGACGAATGAAAGCACCGACTGGGGCGGCTTTTTCCTGGGTACGCTCAAAACCCTGGGCATCATGCTCGTTGTTCTGCTTGCGCTGAGCTGGGTGATCGAGCTTCTAAAGATGTCGGGCATTTTGGATTGGATGAACAGAGGGCTTGCACCGCTCTTTCGGCTCGCCGGCATCGAAAAGCAGACGGTACCTTTCGCCGCTGTCGGCCTGTTTCTCGGGATTTCCTATGGTGCAGGACTGCTGATCCGCGAGGCGCGCACGCCTAGCGCGGAGCCGCGTCAGATATTCCTTGCCTGCGTGTTCATGGGTTTTGCCCATAGCCTCATTGAGGATACGTTGGTCGTCGTCACGCTTGGCGCTGATGTTACGAGCGTGCTTCTCGGTCGCCTAGCGTTTGCCGTGCTCGCGACCGCCGTGATCGCAAAAGTAATCAAGGCGGTTCCCGACGCTTTTTTCTTCAAGACACTCTTCCACAAGGAAGAAGACAGTTCGCGCAATCGGATTTCGGAGCCGGCGATTAGCGGGCCGTTGACGTGAGCCCACCTTACGCAGCAGCCGACATGTGTGTCGCATCGCTATCCGGACAGGACGCGGCTACCCCTCGCCCGACAGATCCCGCCGCGCCTTGTCGAGTTCCTCGGCATAGCGCCGCATCAGGTGGCCTTCGGTCAGCAGCCCGATCACCTTGCGATCGGTGAAATCCTCGACCACCGCCAATTCCTCGGCGCCGGCGCGCTGGAAGGTCTCGGCCGCCGATTGCACGTTCATGCTCGGCACCAGCACCGCATCCTTTGGCGAAGGACAGCACCGGCAACCATGCCCGCGTGATGCTGCGGCGATAAAGCCCATCTTCACCTCGGGGAACTGCGTTGACGTAAACGTCAACCCGAAGCTATATGCGCCGGCGGCCGTGGCTGTAAAACCAGGCAAGCGGCTTCGGCCAGGTCGAAGCGCCGGCGCGCGACAAACGCAAGCAGACGAGGAGAACCGCCATGAGCGTTCAGGAGATTGCCGACAACATCAGGTCGCGCGTGGCGAGTGCCGGGTTCGATCGCTCGGTGAAATTCGACACCGGCAGCGACGGCGTCATCGTCATCGACGGCGCCGATGTCTCGACTACCGATGCGCCGGCTGATTGCACCATAAAGCTGTCGCTCGACGATCTGGACTCGCTGATATCAGGCGACCTCAACCCGACCATGGCCTTCATGTCCGGCAAGATAAAGGTCGAAGGCGACATGAGCGTCGCCATGGCGCTCAGCCAGCTGATCGGCTGATCGGCCAAGCAAAGCGCCAATGGTCGACCTCGGCGCCGCCCCTCATCGCCCTGCCGGGCACTTCTCCCCGTATAGTGACGGGGAGAAGGGGCTGGCCGCAACGTCGATGCCGGCAGGCAGGTGAGGGGCAGCGCCGGCGTCCGGAACGGGCAATGGAGGCGAAACCGCCCTCCCACTCCGGCTCGGTCCTCTGAGCATCACGCCCCCTCTAGGCAGCGAGCGGCAGCCGCTGTGCCTTCAGCTTGCGCCCGGCCGCCTTCAGCGTGCCTTGCGCGCCGTCGAGCGCGCCGACAACCAGTTCCCGCGCCAGCAGGCGGTGCCGCTCGTAAGGCCCCGGCATGGCCAGCGAGCCGGTCTTTGCGGCCGAAAAACCGAAGCGCTTGTAATAGGGCGCGTCGCCGACCAGCAGGATCGCCGCATGGCCAAGCCGCTCGGCCTCAGTGACCGCATGGCGCATCAGCGCCGAGCCGATGCCGGCATTTTTCAGCGCCGGGTCGACGGCAAGCGGGCCGAGCAGCAGCGCTGCCTTGCCGCCCTCGCCCAGCACCACGTCCCACAGCCGCACCGTGCCGGCAACAGTGCCCGACGCGTCGCGCGCGACAAAGGCCAGGCCCTCCGAAGGCCGGCGGCCGCGCCGCAGCTTTTCCGACGACTTCTTCCGGCGCTTCGGCCCCATGGCGCGATCGAGCAAAGCCTCGCGAGCGCCAACGTCGGCGGCGGTTTCGGCGACGACCGCAATCTCCCCCCTCGAGGGGGAGATGTCGCCGAAGGCGACAGAGGGGGTTGTCGCGCGTGAAGCGCCGGCCTCCATCTGCGGCAGGAGGCCGAGTCCAGTCGAACCGACCCCCTCTGGCCGCTTCGCGGCCATCTCCCCCTCCAGGGGGGAGATCCCCACGCCTTCAACAATGAGATCTGCAATGTCCATTTCCGCGATCCTGCACAAGCGGATTGTTCCACAGGCGAGCCCGGGCGGGCGACAGGCGCCCACCGGGGATGATCTGAGCAACTCTTGCGAGCCCTCAGATCACGTAGGATCGGAGAGGCTCGAAGCCGTTGAAGGCGACCGATGCATAGGTCGTCGTGTAGGCGCCGGTGCCCTCGATCAGCACCTCGTCGCCGATGGTCAGCGACAAGGGCAGCGGGTACGGCGTCTTTTCGTACATCACGTCGGCCGAATCGCAGGTCGGGCCGGCGAGCACGCAAGGCGCGGTCTCGCTGCCGTCATGCGCGGTGACGATCGGATAGCGGATCGCCTCGTCCATGGTCTCGGCGAGACCGCCGAACTTGCCGATGTCGAGGAACACCCAGCGCACATTGTCGTTGTCGGCTTTCTTCGAGATCAGCACGACTTCCGACTTGATGACGCCGGCATTGCCGACCATGCCGCGGCCCGGCTCGATGATCGTCTCGGGGATCGCGTTGCCGAAATGCTTCCTGAGCGCCGAGAAGATCGCCTGGCCATAGGCCTGCCCCACCGGCACATCCCTGAGATAGCGGGTCGGGAAGCCGCCGCCCATATTGACCATCTTCAGCACGATGCCTTCGTCGGCCAGCGTCGCGAATACCTTCTTCGCGTCGGCCAGCGCGCGATCCCAGGCGGTCAGGTCGGTCTGCTGCGAGCCGACATGGAATGACACGCCATAGGCGTCGAGGCCGAGCGCCCTGGCATGGCGCAGCACGTCGACCGCCATTGCCGGCACACAGCCGAACTTGCGCGACAGCGGCCATTCGGCGCCCTCGCCGTCGGTCAGGACGCGGCAGAACACGCGGGCGCCGGGAGCGACGCGAGCGATCTTCTCGACTTCCTCGACGCAGTCCACCGCAAACAGCTTGATGCCGAGCTGGTAGGCGCGCTGGATGTCGCGCTCCTTCTTGATGGTGTTGCCGAAGGAGATGCGGTCCGCCGGCGCACCGGCGTCCATCGCCATCTCGACTTCGGCAACGGAAGCGGTGTCGAAGGACGAGCCCATCGCAGCAAGCAGGCGCAGGATTTCCGGCGCCGGATTTGCTTTCACCGCATAGTAGATCTTGGAATCGGGAAGCGCCTTCTCGAAAGCACGGAAATTGTCGCGCACGACATCGAGGTCGACGACGAGGCACGGGCCGTTCGGACGTCGGGTGGCGAGAAAGTCAAGGATGCGCTGGGTAGCCATCGGGTCTCTCCATCAGCGCCTTGCGGCGCGCACAAAGGCTTGCGGACGCGGGCTCTCGGCCTCGCGAACACGCGGTGGACAAAGGCGGGACGTCAAATCCATGGAACCAGCCGGTGGAGACCCCGGAACCATGAAGCGCCGTCTCGCGGCGGTGAACCTTGGCCTTGCCCGGCCTCGGTTCGCTTTGTCTGCCTTGGCTTGGATGGGAGACCCGTCCGCACTGCCGGCAATGAAGGTGTGCCTCTTCAGTAACCCCGGTCTTTGGACGACCGGCAGAACACCAGAAAGGCCCGCACCGTCGTTGCTTCAAGGTGTCCTCGGTTGGCGGTTGGCCGCTAAACCGACTGGAGGGGTTGGCTCCAGTTACCTTACCGATTACCCTCACCATTCGAGGATCGGCGGACACCCACAGGCACGTGCGACTTTGGGCAAGCGCGATATAAGATCGAAAGATTTCACAATCAATAAAAATCGTATGGCAGGTTGTAAAATTTGTGGCATCGAACAATGCTGCGGCAACCAGAAGAAAAATGCTGCGGCAAGCACATCCGGATATCGAACGCATGACAGGCACTCGCGGCCCGCTGAACGCTTTTCTCGACCTTGATCAAACCCCTGTAGCCAATGCGAAATCCGGCCCGCTTGCCGGCTTGCGGCTTGCCGTAAAGGACATCTTCGACGTCGCCGGCTACCGCACCGGCTGCGGCAATCCGCAGAAATACCGGGACGCTTCACCGGCCATGGCGACCGCGCCGGCCGTCCAGGCGCTGCTTGATTCGGGCGCCCGCTTCGTCGGCAAGACGCAGACTGATGAACTGGCGTTTTCCCTGCTGGGGCTGAACGCGCATTTCCCGTCGCCCATCAACCCGGCAGCACCCGACCGCGTCACCGGCGGCTCGTCCTCCGGTTCTGCCGCGGCAGTCGCCGGCGGGCTGGCCGACATTGCAACCGGATCGGACACCGGCGGCTCGATCCGAGCGCCGGCAAGCTTCTGCGGCCTGATCGGCCTCAGGACGACGCATGGCCGTATCCCGCTCGACGGCGCCATGCCGCTGGCGCCTTCGCTGGACACGTTCGGTTGGTTCGCAAGCGACATCGTCATCTACGAAAAGGTCGGCACGGTGCTGCTCGGCGACGATCCGCATTCCCATGACCTGAGACGCCCCGTCACTCTCGCTGAGCTGGACGGCCTCGTGCTCGGCCCGCACGAGGCCGACGAATATCTCGCCATGCTCCGCAGTGTCGCTTCGGTGCTGGGCGCACCGCGCAGCGTCGGCCCGCTGTCGCATTCGACCGACGATCTCTATTGGTGCTTCCGCAAGCTGCAAGGCTATGAAGCCTGGCAAAGTCACGGCGCCTGGATCGCCGGCGGCGACCGCATGCTGGGACCCGGTGTCAAGGAGCGTTTCGAGCACGGCGCGACAATCGACGCGGCAACCGCGCAATGTGAAACGGAACGTCGCGTTTCGTTTCGCCTCGAACTGGCCGGCCTGCTTGGCGACGACGGCGTTCTTGTGCTTCCGACCGCTCCTGGTGCCGCGCCGCTCAAGGCCGCGTCATTCGACGATTTGCAGACCTATCGCGAGCGGGCGCTGAGACTGCTCTGCCTTTCCGGCCTGTCCGGCTTTCCGCAAATCACGCTGCCGCTCGGCAAGACCGGCGGGGCGCCGTTCGGCCTTTCGCTGCTCGGTCCGAAGAACAGCGACCGGCAGTTGATTGCGCTGGCCGCCCGCATCCTTTCGGCCCACCAAGGAGGCGCATGACATGGATACGCTGACCCGCATGCGCGCCTTCATCGACGTGGTCGAGGCCGAAGGATTTTCGGCGGCGGCGCGCAAGATCGGCCGCTCGAAGGCGCTATTGTCGAAATATGTGCGCGAGCTGGAGGACGAGCTCGGCGCGCTGCTGCTCAACCGCACCACCAGGCAGTTTTCCCTGACCGAGGCCGGCCACACCTATTACCGGCGCGCCTCGGAGATCGTGCGCGAGGTCGACAGCCTTGCCGATGCGGTGCGCGAATCCTCCGGCGACGTGCGCGGCAGGATCAAGCTGTCGGCGCCGCGCACCTTTGCCGACGCGCCGATCGGCCAGTCGCTGATCGACTTCGCCAAGCAGCACCCCGACATCGTGCTCGACATCCATCTCGACGACCGTTTCGTCGATCTGGTCGAGGAGGGCTTCGATCTGGCGGTGCGCATTTCGCGGCTGGAAAATTCCTCGTTGATCGCCAGGCGCCTGGCGCCATTTTCGGTACGGCTTTGCGCGTCTCCTGAACTGATCGCCAGGCACGGCATGCCGGTCAGGCCGCAAGACCTTGCCCGCGTGCCTTGCATCATCGACACCAATGGGCGCTGGCTCACCAACTGGCCGTTCAAAGGCGACAGCGGCGATACGGTGAGCGTTTCGGTTTCCGGCCCGATCGAGGTCAACAGCCCGATGGCGGCAAGGGCCGCTGCCGTGGCTGGATTGGGATTTTCCGTCCTGCCGGATTTCATCGCCGCGCCCGACATCGAAAGCGGCAAGCTGCTGACTGCGCTGGATGACCGCATTCTGCCCGGCGGCGGCATTTTTGCCGTCTATCCGCACCGGCGCTATCTGCCTGCAAAAGTTCGCGTTTTCGTCGACTTCCTGGTGCAGTGGTTCAAGACGCTGGACAACGCATGAGCTTTCAGCCGCGTTGCGGTCCCATTTTCGCCCGCTTTCTGGTAACTGTCGGCAATTCACCGAAGCCGATTGAATCGCGACCGAGAATGCACCTGAAACGGCAAGCAATCATGCTGGCTTCGGCCTTGACCGCGACGTTTGCCGCCGTCGGACCGGCTGAGGTGCATCCCCACGTCTTCGCCGAAGCCCGCCTCGAAGTGGTCCTCGGCCCGGATCACCAAACTGTGAAGGCATTGCGTCATGTCTGGCGCTTCGACGATTTGTTTTCGAGCACGGTGATGATGGAGTTCGACAAGAATTCCGACCTGAAACTCGACGACAAGGAGCTGAAGGATGTCGCCGACACCGTCCATGCCTCGCTTGCCGAATTCAACTATTTCCAGCTCGTCACCGTCGACGGCAAGGACGTGGCAATGACCCCGCCGCCGCATTTGATGGCCAATTTCGACAATGACCAGTTGATCATCCTGTTTGAATCTGAACCGAAGGTACCGATCAAACTGAGCGGCAAGATAGATATCGGCGTCTACGACCCGACCTTCTACACCGCGATCGATTTCACCGAGGATGCCAATCTGCAGGTCGATGGGTTGCCGCCGACCTGCACCAGCAAGGTTGTCCGCCCGAACCCGGACGAGGCGATCGCCCAGAACCAGAAGACCCTGACCGAGGCCTTCTTCAACGATCCGACAGGCACCGACATGAGCAAGATCTTTGCCACCAAGCTTGAACTGACCTGTCAGCCGGAAGGATAGATCCAGTGACCAAACCGTCCCTGCGTTTGGCATTCGGTCTTCTGGCCGCCGCCTTTGTGATGACGCACTTTCTCGGCTCCGCCCACGCCCAGAGTTCACTCGGCATCGGCACCAATGACGGCATGGCTCCAACCGCCACCGGCCCGTTCGCCCACATCCTGATGTGGATCAATCTGCGCCAGCAGGAATTCTATCATGCGCTTGCCGGCGCGATGAAGGCGATGCGCCAGGACGGCAGCAAGTTGTGGCTGCTCATCGGCCTGTCCTTTGCCTATGGCATTTTCCACGCCGCCGGCCCCGGTCACGGCAAGGCGGTGATCTCTTCCTACATGGTGGCCAATGAAGTGGCGCTCCGGCGCGGCATCATGCTGTCCTTCGTCTCGGCCCTGCTGCAGGCGCTGACCGCGATCGTGGTGATGCTGGTCGCCTATTTCTTGCTGCGCGGCACTGCCGTCTCGATGACAGACGCCGCATGGTTCCTTGAAATCATGAGCTATGTCTTCGTCACTCTGTTCGGCGCCTGGCTGCTGTGGCGCAAGGCCGGCCCGGCCATCCTTCGCCTGTTCGGCGCAAATCCGGGCTACAGCCTCTCGGCTGCCCATGCCGGCCATTCACATGCCGGCCATTCACATTCCGCGCATGCCCATGCGGCACATTCCCACGCGCTTGATGCGCATGACCACCACGATCATGCGCATGACCACGGCGCCCACGACCACGCCCATACTGCGCACGATCACCACAGCCATGCGGCGGGCGAGGTCTGCGAGACGTGCGGACACTCGCATGCCCCCGACCCGGCGCTGCTTTCCGGTGATCGCTTCGATTGGCGCACGGCCTGGTCGGCGGTCGCTGCCGTCGGTATCCGCCCCTGTTCCGGCGCGCTGATCGTGCTGAGCTTCGCCTTGCTGAACGGGCTATGGTTCGGCGGCATCCTTTCGGTGCTGGCCATGGCGCTCGGCACCGCAATCACCGTCTCGGCCCTGGCGACGCTTGCGGTGACCGCCAAGAACTGGGCGGTGTATTTCGCCGGCGACGGCCGCATGGGCAACCGCATCCATTCCTTCGTCGAGATCGGCGGCGCCGCCTTCGTCTTCCTGTTCGGCCTGCTGCTGCTTTCGGCCAGCCTGACTGGCGCCTGACCTCGTTGCGTCCGATCGGGGCGCTTTAACTAGGGATATTGCCCCCCAACTCGTCTTCGATATGGACGCGGATGATCTCGTCGAAGCTCGTTTCGGCGGCAAAGCCAAGCTCCCTCGAGCGCCGCGCCTCGAAGCGCGTCGGCCAGCCCTTGACGATCGCCCAGATCGTCTCGTCGGGCTCCTCGCGGATCAGTTTCACCGCCTTGGCGCCGGCGACACGTTCCAGCGCTTCGATCTGTTCGCCGACGCTGACGGCGACGCCCGGCATCGCCAGGTTGCGGCGCGGGCCGACGGCACTGCCGTCGATCTGAGCCGCATGGATCAGGAAATTCACCGCCGAACGCGGGCTGGCGTGTGTGTGGACGACTGAGCGCGGCACCGGCAGGATCGCTTCATGGCCGCTCAGCGGCTCGCGGATGATACCGGAGAAGAACCCTGAGGCCGCCTTGTTCGGCTTTCCCGGCCTGACGCAGATGGTCGGCAGCCTGATGCCGATGCCGTCGAAGAAACCGCGGCGCGTATAGTCGGCAAGCAGCGCCTCGCCGATCAGCTTCTGCGTGCCGTAGGAGGTCAGCGGCGTCGGGTGGAACTCGTCCGGAATGATGTCGGGAAACGGTGCGCCGAACACGGCGATCGACGAGGTGAAGACGACGCGTGGCGTATAGGCGGCCAAGCGGATGGCATCGAACAGCGCCCTGGTGCCGTCGAGATTGACGCGATAGCCGAGATCGAAATTGGCCTCCGCCTCACCCGACACCACGCCGGCGAGATGGAAGATCACGTCGGGGCGCGGCGCGACCAGATTTGCGGTCGCTCCCGGTGCGGCAAGGTCGCCGGTGTGGAGGGTAATGCTGACACCTTCGAGCACCGGCGCTTGCGGCGGCACGATATCGTGAAGGTCGAGCGCGGCGATCTTGCGGCCGCCGACCGTCCCGTCCTTGGCCAACCTGGCGATGAGTTTGCGGCCGACCATGCCTGCCGCGCCGGTAATCAGAATGCGCATGTCACTTTCCCTTTTTGCGCTGGCTGCGGCTACGCAGCCAGAACACGACGAAGATTGCCACCATGAAGATCGCCGCGACGACACCGGCAAGCACCGTCGAGACCCTGCCGACCGCCAGCATCACTGTTGGAAGATAATAGGCTGCGATGCCGAACAGCAGCAAAACCCAAGCGGCGCCGATCGCCGCATTGCGGGTGTCGCGGTCCATCACGCGGCGCCAGGGTGGCGAGAGTTCATGTCGATCGTTGCCAATGCCCAGAACTCCCGAAGTCAGTGATAATGGCCGCGGTGCGGTGCCGCATCATGCGCGTGATCGTGCTCGTCATCATGCTCATGGCTGTCGGCACATCGGCCGAATTCCGGTTCGACCGTGGCATGGGCTATGCCATGTTCCGCCGCAAGCCGCTTCTTGATCGCGCTTACCGCCATATGCGCGTCGACGCCGTCATTGAGGCAGGCATGCAACGTCGCCATGTTGCTGGAGCCGTCGAGCGACCAGACATGCATGTGATGCACCTCGCGCACGCCCTTGATCGAGCCTTCGATGTCCCTGGCGATCAGGTCGCGGTCGAGGCTTGCCGGCACGCCTTCGAGCAGGACGTGGGCTGCCTCGCGCATCAGCGACCAGGCCGTGGACAGGATCAGCAGCGAGACCAGGATCGACAGGATCGGATCGATGGGCGTCCAGCCCGTCGCCAGGATCACCAGCGCCGCGACGATCGCCGCTGCCGAGCCGAGCAGGTCGCCGAGCACGTGCAGGATGGCGCCGCGCATATTCAGGCTGCCGTGGTCGCCGCCGTGCAGCACGTAGAACGAGCCGAGATTGACCAGCAGGCCGGCGATCGCGACGACCAGCATCGGCCCGCCGAGCACCGGAGCCGGCGCTTGCAAGCGGCCCCAAGCCTCGTAGACGATCCACAGCGCGATTGCGAAGATGGCGATGCCGTTGGTGTAGGCGACCAGCGTCTTGACCCGGCCGAAGCCGTAGGTGAGGCGCACGGTCGCCGGCCGGCTCGCAAGGTGAAAGGCATACCAGGCAAGGCCGAGCGCGACGCAATCGGCAAGCATATGGCCGGCATCCGCCAGCAGCGCCAGTGAACCGGTGAAGATGGCGCCCAGCGTCTCCGCGACCATGAAGCCGGCGGTCAGGCAGGCAGCGATCAGCACGCGCTTCTTGTCGGTCGAGCCGTGCACATGACCTGCGCCATGGCTGTGGTCGTGGCCCTGCGCAGCGTGGTCGTGGGTATGCGCCATCTATAGCCCCTGCTAGAGCCTGATCTATCCCGGCAGACTCGGGATGGAGGCTCTGTCTTCTCGTTTGACCATAATCCTATCCGAAAACCGGATACCACTTTTCGGGAGCATGGTCAGGCGCCGAACTCGGCGCGAAAATCCTCGAGCCGCCGCTTCTGCTGGCCATCGCTGTCGAAATTGGCCGGATCGAGCCACGCTTCATAGGCTCTGCGCAGATCAGGCCATTCCCTGTCGATGATCGAATACCACGCGGTATCGCGGTTTTCGCCCTTGACCACAAGATGCTGACGGAAAATGCCCTCGAACTTGAAGCCGAAACGTTCCGCCGCGCGCTTCGACGGCTCGTTGCGATTGTTGCATTTCCATTCGTAGCGGCGGTAGCCAAGCTCGTCGAAGACATACTTCATGAACAGGAACTGCGCTTCCGTCGCCGCCGGCTTTCGCGAGATCAACGGGCCCCAATAGATGTTGCCGATCTCGATGACGCCGTAGGCGGCGTCGATGCGCATCAGCGTCTGGCGCCCGGCGACCTTGCCGCTGGCCTTGTCGATGACTGTGAAGAACAGCGGGTCCTCGCTGGCTTCTGCCTTGTCCAGCCACGGCTGGAAGGCGGCACGGCTCTCCGGCGGGTAGTCTGGCAGCCAGGCGAAGCGGCCGCCGGCATCGGCCACCGACGAGGCCTCAAACAGGCCGTCACCGTGTTTTTCGGCGTTGAGCGGCTCCAGCCTGACAGTTCGCCCCTCCAGCACCTTGCGTTCGGGCCGCGGGCGCGGTTGCCAATTCTTGAGATTTTCCGACACCGAAAACTCCAATCCGTTTGACTTTTGCGGGCGGACGCTCACAAAAACGCACGCTCGCTGAAAGAACCACACGGACGGGAAAAATGCTCCACACGATTTCGGCCTTCGACCGCCTCGGCGAGGAAAATGCGTTCGCGGTGCTGGCGCGTGCCACGGCACTTGCCCACCAGGGCCGCGATATTGTCAATCTCGGCATCGGCCAGCCCGACTTCAAGACGCCGCAGCACATCGTCGAGGCCGCGATCAAGGCGCTGCGCGATGGCCATCACGGCTATACGCCGGCCAACGGCCTGCTGGCGACGCGCGAAGCGGTGGTACGCCGCACGCTGGCCACCACCGGCGTCGAAGTCTCGCCCGAAGCGGTGATGATCCTGCCCGGCGGCAAGCCGACCATGTTCGCGGCGATCCTGATGTTCGGCGAGCCGGGCGCCGAAATCCTCTATCCCGATCCCGGCTTTCCGATCTACCGCTCGATGATCGAGTTCACCGGTGCTGCCCCCATCCCGGTGCCGATGCGCGAGGAGAACGGCTTTGCCTTTTCGGCCGCGGAGACACTGGCGCTGATCACGCCGAAGACCAGGCTTCTGATCCTCAACTCGCCCGCCAACCCGACCGGCGGCGTCACGCCGCGCGCCGAGATTGAAAAGCTGGTCAAGGGGCTGCAAGCGCACCCGGACGTCGCCATCCTCTCCGACGAGATCTACGACGTGATGACCTATGACGGCGAGACGCATTGTTCGCTGCTCGCCTTCCCCGAAATCCGTGACCGGCTGATCGTGCTCAACGGCTGGTCGAAGACCTGGGCGATGACCGGCTGGCGCATGGGCTGGTCGATCTGGCCGAACGGCGACAAGGGCGCGCATCTCTACGACAAGGTGCGCAAGCTGGCGGTCAATTGCTGGTCCTGCGTCAACGCGCCGAGCCAGTATGCCGGCATTGCCGCCATCGACGGCCCGCAGGACGATGTCGACAAGATGATGCGCGCCTTCGACCGCCGCAGGAAGGTGGTGGTCGAAGGGTTGAATGCCTTGCCCGGCGTTTCCTGCATTACGCCGAAAGGCGCCTTCTATGCCTTCCCCAATGTTTCCAAGACCGGCTGGAAGGCCAAGAAGCTCGCCTCGGCGCTGCTCGAGGATGCCGGCGTGGCGCTGATCGGCGGCCCCGATTTCGGCATTCTCGGCGAAGGCTATGTCAGGCTGTCCTACGCCAATTCCGAGGAGAACATCCTGCGCGCGCTGGAGCGGATCGAGGCGTTCCTGGCGAAGTGAGGACGACGAAAGGAGAAGCCAGATGTTCTATGCCATTCTTGCCTATCACGAGGAAGAAGCGATTACGGCACTGACGCCTGAGCAGGATGCGGCGCTGATGACCGATCTTCTCCAGATCAACGATCGGCTCTACCGGCAAGGCACTCTTGGGCCGGCGGCCCGGCTCGGCGCGACACAAGACGCCTGCACCTTGCGCGGGCCAGGCACCGGAATGGTTATCGACGGCCCCTTTGCCGAGACCAAGGAACAATTGCTGGGGCTCTATGTCGTCGACTGCGCCAACCGTGACGCCGCCATCGACATTGCGCGCGACCTTCGCCGCGTCAATCCGACCGCCGTCTACGAAATCCGCCCGATTTCGCTCTATCTTCCCGGCGTGCCGCTTCCGGTCACCCGGCCCTGATTTAGGACCGGGTTGAGATTAATTTAGCCTCGCCCGACAAATGGCATCTTCGTCGCCATCACGGTCATGAACAGCACGTTGGCGTCGAGCGGCAGGCTGGCCATATGGAGGACGGCATCGGCGACGCGCTCGACATCCATCACTGCTTCGGCGGCAATGGTGCCGTTGGCTTGCGGCACGCCGACCGTCATCGCCTGCGCCATGTCGGTCAGCGCGTTGCCGATGTCGATCTGGCCGCAAGCAATGTCGAAGGGCCTGCCGTCCAGCGCCAGCGTCTTGGTCAGCCCGGTGATGGCGTGCTTGGTCGCCGTATAGGGCACCGAGCCCGGCCGTGGCGCATAGGCCGATACCGAGCCGTTGTTGATGATGCGGCCGCCCATCGGCTGCTGCCTGCGCATGGCGCCGAACGCGGCGCGAGCACACAGGAACGAGCCGGTGAGATTGACCCCGACGATGTCGTTCCACACTTCGACCGGGATGTCGTCGATCAATGTCGATTTGTAGCTCGTGCCGGCATTGTTGAAGAGCAGGTCGACGCGCCCGAAAGCCGCCGCCACCGTCTCGAACAGATCGTCGACCTGATCGGCCTTGCTGATGTCGCAGGCGAAGGCCAATGCCTTGGCCTGCGTCGGCCCGGCCGCGGCGATCGCATCCTCCAGCACCGGCTTGCGGCGACCGCAGAAGACCGTATTCCAGCCGGCCTTGAGCAGCGCCGTGGCGACGCTTTTGCCGATGCCCGTGCCGGCGCCGGTGACGATGGCGGTTTTATAGTCGGTCATGGCTGTACTCCCTGAAAGAGATGAGGCATCGCAAATGACGGGAACCATGGCAAGCCGGCCCAAAGCCTGTGCTCACAAAAAGGGCGGCCGTTGGCGACCGCCCCTGATCCGAACCCGGCATGGGAGGAGGAAAGCCGATCCGACTGACTGAAATCATGCGCTCACCGGATTAACGAGAAGCTAACGCCAACGGCGCCGAGCTCCGAGGCTTCCTCTTCGAGCTACCAGCGCGAGCCTGCGACCGGCTTGGCCGTGCTGCCCCCTGCCGGCACCTTCGCCGCCGTCACCGTCGCCTCGACATGGTCGACCAGCGCATCCGGCAGGCCGAGACGGCCGGCAAGCAGGTCGAGATAGCCGCGTTCGGCCCGCGTGTCCGGATCGATGGCAAGACGCGAGGCGGTGTAGAGTTCCAGCTTTTGCGCATCGGTCTTGGCCCCGGCGATCAGCACATCCAGATCGAGCGGCGCCTCCAGTTCCGACATCAGGAATTTCTCCGCTTCGGCGCCGACGCCGGCGAGGCTGAGCTTGCCGGCGATCTTCTGCCGCTCTTCGTCATCGACGTGACCGTCGGCCTTCGCCGCCGAGATCATCGCCCTGACCAGCGTCAGCGTGAATTCGTCTTCGCCCTGCGGCGCTTGCGACGGATGGAAGGCGGTATCGGCCGGCGGCGGCAGCAATTCCGGTTCGCCTGCAGCTTGCGTCTCGGCCGGCGCGTTGCCGTTCTTGTAGTTCTGGTAGGCCTTGTAGGCGAGGCCGCCGATCGCAGCCAACCCACCAAGCTTCACCGCCGCACCGGTGACCTGGCGGCCTGGGCCGGTTCCGAGCAGCACCGCGGCCAGCGCACCGGCTGCAAGCGGATTGTCCTTGGCCATCTGCACCGCCTGCCCGGCCTTGTCGCGGACGGTTGATCCGGTGCCGGGGACTTGCGAGCCGAGCAGATCGTCGAGGAGCTTCTTGGGATCGAACATCTATGCCTCCAGAATTGGCCCGGCCGAAGGTGCGCGGGCAGGGTTTGCACGTCGAAGACCTAGGTCCCGCAGTTTGACATTACAATGACGCGGCGCGTCCTTTTGCCCGCTGCCACGCATGACCTCGCACCGACATCTGCTTGGATTTCACGCGGAAATTATATGCTTGAGAGGAGCCTGGCATGACCGATGAGACAGACCGCCAGCCGGCACGCGATCCCCAGGAGCTGGAGCGCCTGCTGATTTCGCGGCAATGGGTCGGAGACATTGACGGCATGGCCGCGCTTTTCGAGCCACATGCAGTCATCGACAGCGGTGGCGGACACCTGACGTTCGGCCGCGAAGCCATCCGGGCGCTGTTCGCGGAGATCACCGCAACCGGCCGAAAATTTCAGTCCGGAGATCAGCGCCCGGCTGTCGTCGATGGCGACCTGGCGCTGACCTCGACCCGGCTTCCCGACGGCACCATCACCACCGAGGTCGCGCGCCGGCAGAGCGACGGGACATGGCTGTGGGTCATCGATCGCTTTGCTGTTGCTTAACGTAAAGTTGCTTAACGTGAAGCTAACTTCCGATGTGGCGGTCGCCGCGTGCTTGCGCCAGCTCGACCTGGTGCTGGCGCTCGGCGTAGCGGGCGCGATCTTCGTCCGAGCGGGCATCGAAGCAATGCGGGCATGAAACGCCGGTAGCATATCTCGGCGACAGCCGGTCTTCTGCAGCCAGCGGATGCCGGCAGGCGCGGCAGAGTTCGGCCTCCCCTTCGACCAGCCCGTGCGATACCGAAACGCGCTCGTCGAAGACGAAGCATTCGCCTTGCCAGAGGCTCTGTTCGGCGGGCACGTCCTCGAGATATTTCAGAATGCCGCCCTTGAGGTGGAACACATCCTCCAAACCGAGCGACTTCACATAGGCCGTCGCCTTCTCGCAGCGTATGCCGCCGGTGCAGAACATGGCGACCTTGCGCCCGTCTAGCTCGTGCCGATGCTGCTCGACCCAGGCCGGGAATTCGCGGAAGCTGTTGGTGGCGGGATCGACAGCGCCCTTGAAGGTGCCGAGCGACACCTCGTAGGCGTTGCGCGTGTCGATGACGATGGTGCCCGTATCCGAGATCAGTGCATTCCAGTCGGCCGGCGCGACATAGGTGCCTGCACCTGCCGCCGGATCGATATTCTCCACGCCCATGGTGACGATCTCGCGCTTCAACCGCACCTTCATGCGATGGAACGGCATCGTTGCGGCGCTGCTGTATTTGATCTCGAGGCCGGCGAGACCGTCGATGGATTCGAGATGATCGATGAGCGCCGCGATTGCCGGTTCACTGCCGGCGACCGTGCCGTTGATGCCCTCACGCGCCAACAGCAGCGTGCCTTTGATGCCGCGTGCGCAGCAGAAGGCGGCGAGCGGCGCGCGCAGCGCCTCGAAGGTGTCGAGCCGGGCGAAGCGGTAAAGCGCGGCAACGCGGAAGGCTTGGCTGGGAAGTGTCATCACCAAGCCACTAGACGCTCACGACAGCCGGATCAAGGCAGAGCCGGGAGCGGTCTGACCGCGGAAGGTTTCGAACACCACGCGTGACATCGCGACACGCCGCGTTTCGTGGACAGAAAAACCGCCTTCTGCTAACCGGTCGACTTGATCAACAGAGGAGAGACGACGAATGCCCAGCACGACCGAAAAGCTCCTGTCGCTCCTCAACGGCCAGCCGGTCATACCGGTGCTGAAGATCGCCAATCCCGCCGACGCGGTGCCGCTGGCCCGGGCGCTGGCCCGCGGCGGCCTGCCGGCGATCGAGATCACGCTGCGCACCGCCGACGCGCTGGAGGCGATCCGCCGGGTGGCGGGCGAGGTTGAAGACGCCGTCGTCGGCGCCGGCACCATCCTGGACGCCCGGCAGTTCGGCGAGGCGGCGGCCGCCGGCTCGAAGTTCATCGTCAGCCCCGGCATCACCCGCGAGCTTCTCGCGGCAGCCAAGGACAGCGACGTGCCGTTGCTGCCCGGCGCCATCACGCCGGGAGAGGTCATGGCCGCCCGCGAAGCCGGCCTGCGCTTTCTGAAATTCTTCCCGGCCGAACAGTCGGGCGGCATCGCTTCGCTCAAGGCTTTCGCCGCGCCGCTTGCCGACGTGAAATTCTGCCCGACCGGCGGTATCACCGGCAAGAATGCCGCCGACTACCTCAGCCTGCCCAACGTCATCTGCGTCGGCGGTTCCTGGGTGGCGCCGGACGATCTGGTCAAGGCCGGCAAATGGGACGAGATCGAAGCCTTGGCGCGCGCGGCAAGCAAGCTCGGGCGCTAGCATCTTCTGCATCAAAAGCCGCCGCCGATCTGGTTCGCCGGGCTGGTTCCCGCTCATGGGCTCGAACCACGATTCACGCCTTCAAAGGGCGCTGTCCTACCATTAGACGAAGCGGGAGAATGCCGACCAGTGGTTAGCATCCCTGGATGAAGGAAGCCAGTGCCGGCGGTGGAGGCCGCGCGAGGTGCCCAGCGCGGCCTACTCGGTCTTGAAGCGGGCAACCGACATGAACTTGACGGCTTTGCCGGTGAACCGGTTTGCATCGGCCATCTCGTTGCCCGGCTGGAAGCCTATCGTATAGACCTCGCTCGGTGCCGTACGGACGAAGTCGTAGGCGTAGCGCGGCGCCGTTGTCGCATCTGAAACAGTTGCGACATACTCACCGCTGTGCAGCGCCCACCGAGCGGCCTGCGGCGCGGCGGCGACCACCACCGGCTTGGGGCCGGGCTTCAGGTCGCGGGCGGTGGCCCTGGGTTCCTTGCGTGTGGTCTTCACGCCTGCACCGATGACGGCGGCCGGATCGGAGCCGGCCGGGCGGGCAACGATGGCCTCGCGCGGCGATGCCCCGTCGCTCGATGCCCCGTCGTCGCTCGCCGGTTCCTCGAACACCGATGCTTGCTCGGAAAGCGACGCGACCTTGTATTCGTCGGTCGCGCTGACCCTTTCCAGAACGGCCTTGACCTCGTCGGGCTGGGAACTGTCGGGCCGCGCCGACGGCAACACCGAGAATGCGTCGGTGGCGGTGTTGCTCCGCTCGGCCGCACTCGCCAGCGCCAGCAACACTTGCTTGTCCTGCGGCGCAAGACTAGCAGGCGAAAGATCGGCCGGCAGCGAATGATCGGGCCGCCAGCTCGGCACGGGAACGTTGTTTGCCGCGACCTGCACCGGGCCGGCCGCAGCAGACGGGTCTGCTATGCCGAACGGAACATTTGCCGGCGCCGCGCTTGCCGGCGCTTGCGCGGTCGCCACCGCCTGTTCAGTCGATCCAGCCGCATCCGCCACGCCGAACGGAACGTTCTCAGGCGGCTGGCCGCCGACGTCCGTCTTCGGGCGCGGAGCAAAATCCGGCAGCGGGATGCTGCGGGCAGGCAATGCCGCGATGATCGTCTCCGGCGTGTCGTTCTCCGGTTCAGGCGCAGGCGCCGGAGCATCGGCGACTTCCGGAATCTCGGCGCGCTTGGCATCCTGAGGCGCGACGATGGCAATGCCAGGCAGGTTGCTGCTCTTGGCGGACGGCGCCGGCTTCACGTTACGGGGCTTTGGCGCCGGCTCGGCCATCGCCACGTCGGCGCTGTCGTCCGCCTCGTCGTCGCCACCGCCGAACAAGGCTGCCAGGAACCCGCGGGATTTTTTGCCGCCGCCGCTTGCGCTGGCGAGTTCGATGGCCGGTGCGCCGGCGCCCTTGCGGGCCTTGTAGGAGGCGAGCGCCTGTTGATAACCAGGCAGCGGCTTGCCGTCGCTCGGCACATGCAGCGTCTTGCCGTTGGGGAACACGCGCGCCAGTTCCTGGCGGCTGATGCCGGGCCAGTGGCGTACATTGCCGACATCCATATGCACGAAGGGCGAGCCGGAGCTGGGATAGTAGCCGACGCCGCCGCCCTGCATCCTGAGGCCGACGTCGCGCAGCTTCTTCAGCGGCACGCCGGGAATATAGAAATCCATCGCCCTGCCGAGCATGTGCTGGCTTTTTTCGGCGACGCCCCTGCTGCGGCTGCGCAGCATCGAATTCGTGGCCGGCGAACGATAGCCGCAGACGACCTGTATGTAGTCGGTGGCGCCGCTCTCCCGATAGGCCTCCCAGACCAGGTCCAGCAGGCGCGGATCCATCTTGGTCGGCTCGTTGCGACGCCAGTCGCGCAGGATGATGTTGATCTTTCGCAAGCCCGCCTGGTCGTAGCGGCCGTTGCGCTTGTAGACGATCTCCGCCTTTTCATGCGTGTGGAGATGATAGAGCTTCAGCGAACGTGTCTCGGCGCTGGCGCCGGTTGCCGCCGCTGCAAGGAACCCGACGGCAACAATCACCGCTGCCAGCCATCTCGGCCAGACGCTCATGTGATAATGCCGCCCGTTTTCGTGTCGTTCGATTCTGTTCAAATCAAAAGGCCTTGCAGGCTGCCGTTTTGTCCCCGGATTTGACCAAACGGATGCGTGGTGTGTGCATCCGAATATCGATCCTAATGGTTAATCATCGCTTATTGAAGCCGAAATGCGGTAACACGGTGGCGATATCCCGCCAAAAATATTGCGCAGGATATCTTGGTAAACCGCTGGTTTAGATCATGTTTTGGCGCCAGCTCGAAACACGATCTGTTACCGTCCGCCTTAATACGTGAACACTGTGGCGAACACATCATTTCGAGGCGCAGTTGCGTGGAATGATGTCCGGATGAGAACCGGCTTGGCCCTGTGACTCAGGAAGCGAGCCGTTCGACGCGGCCGGTTTCCGGGTCGATGCCGTATTCCTTGAGCTTGCGGTAGAGCGTCGACCGGCCGATGCCGAGGCGGCGGGCGACTTCGCTCATCTGGCCGTTATAGTGATCGATGGCGAGCTTGATCATTTCGAGTTCGACGTCGGCCAGCGCACGCACATTGCCGCGCTCGTCGAGCGCCCGCAGCGTGCCGAAACGAGGCCTGGCCGGTGCATCGGCGTCGGCGGCTGCGATGCCGCCAGCGGCCGATATGTTGTCGCGCGGCTGGCTGCCCGAACCCACTCCGGAAGCTGGCCACCCTGGAGTTGGCCCCCCTGAAGCTGGGCACCCTGGAGCTGGCAAGGCGATACCCGAATCGAGATTGACCGTGCCCTCGACTTGCGCCCGGATCTGCGGGAATTCTTCTTCGGTCAGCATGTCGCCGTCGGCGAGCACCGAGGCCCGGAAGACGGCGTTTTCGAGCTGCCTTATGTTGCCCGGCCAGTCATAGGCCTGCAGCATGGCAAGCGCCGCAGCCGAGATGCCTCGCAGGCGGTGGCGCGGATCGGCGGGCGCCACCTTCTCCATGAAGTGCTCGACCAGATAGGGGATGTCGTCGCGACGGTCGCGCAATGGCGGCACGAAGATCGGATAGACGTTCAGCCGGTAGAACAGGTCCTCGCGGAACTTGCCGTCCTTGACCTGCTGCAGCAGGTTGCGATGGGTTGCCGAGATCAGCCTGATGTCGACCCTGACGGTCAAGCGGCCGCCAACCGGATCGACCTCGCCGTCCTGTACGGCGCGCAACAGCTTGACCTGCACGTCGAGCGGCAGGTCGCCGATTTCGTCAAGGAACAGCGTGCCGGTGTGCGCTTCGACGAACTTGCCGGTATGTTTTTCGGTGGCGCCGGTGAACGAGCCCTTCTCGTGCCCGAACAGGATCGATTCGACCAGATTGTCTGGGATGGCGCCGCAATTGACGGTGACGAAGGGTTTCGAGCGGCGGTCGCCGCTGCCCTGGACGGCGCGCGCCACCAGTTCCTTGCCGACGCCGGATTCACCTTCGATCAGGATCGGAATGTTGGACGCCGCCGCCTTGCGGCCGAGCCGGATCACCCGATCCATCGCCGGACTGTGGGTGATCATGTCCTTGAACGTCAGATGGCCGCCGCGCTGCCGTGACGAGCGCTTCACTTCGCCTTCGAGCGCTTCGACCTTGAGGGCGTTGCCGATCGACGCCTGCAGCCTGTCGGGAGAGGCCGGCTTGACGACGAAATCGAAGGCGCCGTGACGCATTGCCGAAACGACGGTTTCGATGCCGCCCTGCGCGGTCTGCACGATGACGGGAATGTGGATGCCGCGCTCGCGCATCGCCTTCAGCACGCCGATGCCATCGAGGCCCGGCATCATCAGGTCGAGGATGATCACCGACACGTCGCGCGCATTGGGTCCGTCGACGAGATCGAGACCGGCCTCGCCGCCATCGGCGACGATCGCGGTGTGGCCGAATTTCGTCACCGCCGCCTCGAGCAGCCTGCGCTGCACGGGATCGTCATCGACTATGAGTATGGAAGCTGCCATGACTGATCCGACCGTGCCCGCCCGAGAATGCGCCCTATGGATCATCTTGGCACAGGGTTCTAAATAAGCTTTCAAAAAACCCGGTGAATGAATTCCTTAGGATTTGACCGGCTTCTCGTTTCCTCGAATTTTTGTGTCTGGAAGGATCGGCAATGCGCATGGTTTTTGCTCGAAAGCTGGCGGCGGCGCCCGGTCAGGGCGTGGCGGAGCTTGGCGACCTGCCGGAATGGAATCTAGCCGATCTCTATTCGGGCATGGAGGCGCCCGAGTTGAAGCGCGACATCGCCAAGGCCGCCGCCGATGCCATCGCCTTCGAGAGCCGTTGGAAAGGCACGCTCGCCGCCGAGGCCGGGCGTGGCGGCGCCGGCAGGCTTGGCGAGGCGCTTCAGGTCTATGAAGTGCTGGAGGAGCTGATCGGCCGCATCGTCTCCTATGCCGGGCTTGTCTATGCCGGCAACACGTCGGATCCGCAGCGCGCCAAGCTCTATGGCGACATCCAGGAAAAGATGACCGATGCCAGCGCGCACCTGCTGTTTTTCGCGCTCGAGCTGAATCTCATCGACGATGGTGCGATCGAAACCGCACTCGCCGCCGATCCGGCCTTCGCCCATTACCGGCCCTGGGTGCTCGATCTGCGCAAGGATAAGCCCTATCAGCTCGAAGACCGCATAGAGCAGCTCTTCCATGAAAAATCGATCACCGGGCGCGGGGCCTGGAACCGCCTGTTCGACGAGACGATGACCGATTTGCGTTTCGACGTCGACGGCGAGGAGCTGACGCTTGAGCCGGCGCTCAATCGCCTGCAGGACGCCGACGGCGAGGTGCGCCGCCGGGCGTCCGAGGCGCTGGCCACGACCTTCCGCAAGAATCTGCGCGTCTTTACACTGGTCACCAACACGCTGGCCAAGGACAAGGAGATCTCCGACCGCTGGCGCGGCTTCGAGGACATTGCCGATTCCCGCCATCTCGCCAACCGCGTCGAACGCAGCGTGGTGGATGCGCTCGCCGCCGCGGTTCGCGACGCCTATCCACGCCTGTCGCATCGCTATTACGCGATGAAGGCGCGCTGGCTCGGCATGGAGGTGATGAACCACTGGGACCGCAATGCGCCATTGCCCGAGACCCCACAGGCGGTCATCGGCTGGGACGAGGCCAAGAACACCGTGCTTTCCGCCTACCAGCGCTTTTCGCCCGACATGGCGGAGATCGCCAGAACTTTCTTCGACCGCAACTGGATCGATGCACCGGTGAGACCCGGCAAGTCGCCTGGCGCCTTCGCCCATCCGACCGTGCCTTCGGCGCATCCCTATGTGCTGCTCAACTACATGGGCAAGCCGCGCGATGTGATGACGCTGGCGCACGAACTCGGCCACGGCGTGCACCAGGTGCTGGCCGGCGGCCAGGGCGCCCTGATGGCATCGACGCCGCTGACGCTGGCCGAAACCGCATCGGTGTTTGGCGAAATGCTGACCTTCCGCTCGCTGCTCGAGCAGACCACCGACAAGCGCGAACGCAAGGCCATGCTCGCCCAGAAGGTCGAGGACATGATCAACACGGTCGTGCGCCAGATCGCCTTCTACGAGTTCGAGCGTAAGGTGCATGCCGAGCGCAGGAGCGGCGAACTGACCTCCGACAAGCTCGGCCAGTTCTGGTTGGAAGTGCAGGCGGAAAGCCTCGGGCCGGCGATCAAGCTGCGCGAAGGGTACGAGGTTTTCTGGACCTATATCCCGCACTTCATCCACTCGCCTTTCTACGTCTATGCCTACGCATTCGGCGATTGCCTGGTGAACTCGCTCTACGCGGTCTACCAGAACGCCGAGCGCGGCTTTCAGGAGAAATATTTTGCCATGCTGCGCGCCGGCGGCACCAAGCATCATTCCGAGCTTCTAGCGCCGTTCGGCCTCGACGCGGCCGACCCTGCCTTCTGGCAGATCGGGCTTGGCGTGATCAGCGGACTGATCGACGAGCTGGAAACACTGGACAAGTGATGCGCAACACTGGGCGATGCGCAACACCGGATGACCGGGTTTTCCAGAACAGTTTAGCAGCAACGCATATTGGCGATGGTCTATTCTTGTCTTGGTTATTTGGTCTTAAATAACTTTCCATGGAAGTTTTCCGTTAGATTCCCGTAAGCTGTATGATAGCGTCCGCCCTCAAGCTCAGCCGGGCACGAATGGATCCGGTCGGAAAATCCCGACCGGCCATGGCGTGTCGGCGGATGCGACAACGGTTGTTGGCCAGGGGCAAACCGGTCGCCGACAGCTCGATCGAAGCCGGCTGTTCTGCAAATTGCGGAACCACCATCGAATGGTCCTTCGCCGAGGTCATGGCTCTACAGGCCAGGGCGGACGGATCGGACTGGAGAGAGAAAGACAATGGGCACTTTTTTCTACATGCTCCTGGCGTTCCTGGTAGGTGTGTTGGTTGGCTGGTTCATTTGGGGACGCCTGCGTGGCGAACTCGACAGTTTGCGCGGCGATCTAGACCGCACGCGCAGCGAACGCGACAGATTGCGGGCCGATAGCGACCGTCTGACCGGTGAGTTGGATGCATGCGGCCGCGCCCGCGCCGATCTCGAACGCCGGCTGGGCGAGGCGAAAACCACCCAGGCGCCAACCGCGAAGGCGGCAACAGCTAAGGCGCCAGCCGCCAAGGCCGGTGCGACCAAGGCGGCGATGCAGGCGCCGTCAACCCTGATGTCGACATCCGCACCGGCCAAACCGGCGCCGAAGAAATCTGCAACGGCGAAGGCCGCGACCGCGCCACGCGCAAGTGCCGCGAAAACGGCAACGCCGAAACCGCCTGCATCGAAAGCGAGCGCCGCGCCGACGACCGCGCCGGCGGCAACCAAGGCTGCGCCGGCGGCAAAGAAAGCCGCGACCGGCAAGGCAACAGCCACTGCCTCAGGCAAAGCCAACGATCTGCGTCGCCTGATCGGCATCGGCCCGACTAACGAGCGGCTGCTCAAGGGGCTTGGGGTCACGACCTATGCCCAGATCGCCGCCTGGACACCCGACGATGTCAAGCGGATCGAGGCGACGTTGAATTTCGACGGCCGCATCGAACGTGAACGCTGGATCGAGCAGGCGAAACTGCTTGCCGCCGGCGACGAAAAGGAATTTGCGCGCCGCTTCCCGACCGCGGGAGAAGCCAGCAACACCTGATCCATCGCAAGGCGGCATCGGGAACAAGGCGGCGCTCTCGGGCGCCGCTTTTGTTTTTGCCCGCCGCGCCTTTGCGTCTTGAGACGCCGTTCCCTCGATTGCGCACGGTCGAGCCCCCATATAGATCGATCGCTGGTGACCGCAGCATCCGAGCCTTATGTCCCTGCCCCTGCCCTTTGCAATTTTCAGGAACGACGAGACCGCGCGGCAGCTCGTTTTCGACCGGCCGGCCGAGTTAATCGCAGCGCATGGCGAGGCGGATTTTTTGCCGGCGCTGGAAGCCGCGCAGGCTGCACATGACGGCGGCAAATGGCTGGCCGGTTATTTCTCCTACGAGGCCGGTTACCTGCTCGAACCCAAGCTCGTTCCGCTGCTGCCGGCCGGCCGCCGCGCCCCGCTTTTTTGCCTCGGCGTGTTCGATGCGCCGGTCGAGCAGACGGTCGCGCCAGGCGATCCGCCGGCCAGCAACGGCCCAATCTTCGACGCCAAGGCAGCCTGGTCTTCGGACGACTACGCCAAACGCTTTGCCAGGCTGCATGACCACATCCGCAAGGGCGACTGCTACCAGGGCAATCTGACCTTTCCGGTCCATGCGCAGTGGTCGGGCGACCCGCTGGTCGCCTTCAACGCGCTGACCGAACGCCAGCCGGTGAAGTATGGGGCGCTGGTCGCGCTCGGCGATCCGATCGTCTTGTCGCGTTCGCCCGAACTGTTCTTCGAGGTGGACGCGGAAGGCATGATCGAGACGCATCCGATGAAGGGCACCGCGCCGCGCGGCGCAACAAAAGCCGAGGACGATCGCCTGAAAGCGTTCTTGCGCAACGACGAGAAGAACCAGGCCGAGAACCGGATGATCGTCGATCTCCTGCGCAACGACATCTCACTGATCAGCGACGTTGGCACGCTCGATGTGCCGGAGCTTTTCCGCATCGAGAGCTACCCGACGGTCCACCAGATGGTGAGCCGCGTGCGGGCGAAACTCTTGCCCGGCCTCGCCATCCATCAGATTTTCGCCGCGCTGTTCCCCTGCGGCTCGATTACCGGCGCACCGAAGATCCGCGCCATGGAGATCCTGCGCGAGCTGGAAAGTGGCCCGCGCGATGTCTATTGCGGCGCCATAGGCTGGATCGCGCCCGGCGGCCGGATGCGCTTTTCGGTGGCGATCCGCACCATCTCGCTCTTTGCCAATGGCGAGGCGGTCTACAATGTCGGCGGTGGCGTCGTCTTCGATTCGACAGCCGAAGAGGAGTACCAGGAGTGTCTGCTGAAAGCCCGTTTCGCGACGGGAACACTGCCGATTTCGAACTGATCGAAACAATGCGCTGGGAACCCGGCTCGGGTTTCCTCCGTTTCGACCGCCATCTCGCGCGGCTTTACGGCTCGGCAAGCGAACTCGGTTTCGCCTGCGATCCGACAAGGGTCGGCGAAGCGCTGATGAATGCGGTCGGCCACCAACAGATCGCGTTGCGCACCCGCCTCGTACTGTCGCGCAAGGGCGAAATGGCGGTGTCGGTGCAGCCCTACGAGCCGCTCGCCGCAGACAAGGTCTGGACCCTGCAGCTGGCGCGCGTGCGGCTTGATTCGAGCGATATGCTGCTGCGCCACAAGACCAGCCGCCGACAAACCTATACGCGCGCGCGCGCCGAATATCTCGCCGGGCGCGCCGACGAGGTGCTGCTCGCCAATGAGCGCGGCGAAATCTGCGAGGGCACGATCACCAATGTCTTTGCCGATTTCGGCGACGGCGTGCTGGCCACGCCGCGGCTCGATTGCGGCCTGCTGCCTGGCGTCCTGCGCGGCGAACTGCTGGATCAAGGCCGCGCCGGTGAAGCGGTCTACACGTGGAACGAACTGAAATCGGCCAAGGCGCTGTTCGTCGGCAACTCGCTGCGCGGATTGATCCCGGCGCGGCTGGGCTGAAGCATCTGGAGACAACAATGTTCGTGGTTTCGCTGAACTACAAGGTGCCGCTGACCGAGATCGACCGCCTGCAGCAAGCGCATGTCGAGTGGCTGAAGGCCTGCTATGCGCAAGGTATCTTTGTCGCCTCCGGGCCAAAGCGGCCAAGGACCGGCGGCATCATCATCGCGCGTGGTCCACGCGAAGTGCTCGAAGCCAGACTGGCGGACGATCCCTTCGCCAAGGCAGGTGCCGCCGATTACGAAATCACCGAATTCACGGCGAGAATGGCCGCCGCCGCACTGGAAGCCTACAAAGAGGCATGAGCTTCCGCCCGCCGACCCACACACCCTATGACGGCTCGTCGAAACTGTTCACCATCGGGCTGAAGCCGCTCAATCTCGATAGCTGGATCGAGGTCGACGAATATCTGCTGCCCTATCTTGCCGAGAAACGCCGGCTTTATGCGGAAATTCCCGGCAAGGTTTTTGTCGAGGAGCAAACAACGCGCGACGCTCAGCGCGAAGTGCTCGATCTGCTCGGTGCGCATCTGGCGGCGAACTTTCCTGAGACCCACAGGCGTACCGACAATGCGATCGAGGTGATCGGCGGCATCGACAATCTCGAGGGCTCAGGCACCTCAGCTTCTTTCAGCGATGCGCCGCTTGTCGCGGCCTCGTTGCTCGTCCAGGAGGATTTGATCCTGATGCGTCGCGACGAGAGCGGCTGGCGTCTGGCGGCCGGCTCGCTCTGCTTCCCGTCGTCATGGTCGCTGATCGAAAAATTCGGCAAGCCGCTGCAGCAGATCCACGCGCCGGTACCGGGTTTCGGCCCGGGCACACGCCCGGCCGATCTCATCAACCGCATGTTCGACGGCCTCCAGGGCCAAGCCGTCGAGCGCTACAACTGGTCGATCCAGGCGGGCGACGCGCTCTACCATCCGCTCTCCAACCTCGAACGCATCGACCGCGCCAGCAGTCGCCCGTCGAGATTCCCGGATGGCGACATCGACGCCCATGCCTTTATCCGCGTCGAGCGGCAGACGCTGAGAAAGCTCCCCGTTTCGGGCGACGTACTCTTCACCATCCGCATCCATCTCGACCCGCTCGCCGTGCTGGAACGCCACCCCGACCGCGCGGCGCTCGCGGCGTCCTTGGCCGAACAACTTCTGGCGCTGGACGAGGCACAACTCGACTACAAGGGGATGACCGCCGACCGTGACCGGCTGGTGGGAACACTGAAAATGATCGCTGGGGGGAACAATGATCCAGCATCTTAGCAGGCCGGTCACGTTCATGGCCGCGATCCTGGTACTGTCGACAGCAGCCGAGGCGGAGCCGGTGACTTATGCCGGCAAGCTTGGAAAGGCCGATATCGTCGTCGAATTCACCGGCGACCCCGCGGCGCCCGGCGGCCCGCTGGCCGGCCGCTATTTCTACCGCTCGAAGGGCGTTGACATCCCGCTGCAGGCCCGGTCTCAAAGGGGCAGCAAGTTCGAACTGGCCGAGGAGGAGGCATGCGGCGCCGACAATTGCGATGACGGAAAGGCCGCGCCGATTGCCGCCGTGTGGCGCCTGGCCTCATCCAGTAACGGCAAGACCCTTGAAGGCAGCTGGAACGGAAAGAAGGCGCTGCCGCTCAGATTGGAACGGGTCGCAAGTCGGCAAGTGACCGGGAACGAGCCCGGCACCCCGCTCGATCTCTACGATTTCAGCTTCATGAAGTTCTTCGCCAATGACACGCCGCTCACTATGGAAACGTCCCCTTATGACTATCTGCGGATGGACACTCAGCTCGATAACGGCAAGACGACTGGTTGGCCGGACGCAACCTACCGCTATGTCGTCGACCCCCGCACCAGGTTTGCCACGCCGCGCATTGTCGAACTGTCCGGCGACGTTCCGATCGAGGCCGCGAATGCTCTGCTGCAAGAGAGGCACTGGCGCGCAAACATCGGCGCACTGGGCTGCGTGGCGGCGCAATATGCCGGTTTCAACGAAGGCGGGCCAATTGACGGTATGAACGGCGGCACGCTCGGCGGCTATGAGGACAGCACATTCGAAGTGACGTCGCTGACTCCGCGGCTGATGAGCTGGCGGGAGTCCGGCAGCATCTTCTGCGGCGGAGCGCATCCGACCAACTATTCGGACGCCTACATCATGGATGTGCGGCGCGGCGTCCTGCTTGGCCCTCAGGACATTTTCTCGGATACGGTGGATGGCAAGCCCGGTCCTTCCCTGGCCTCCTTCGTCAACCAGCGGCGCAAGAAACCGATCGATCAGACCGATATCGATCACGAAGCCGAATGCGGCATGGACGATCTCATCGGCGAATATCTAGCGGTCAGCCTCTGGCGTGAGGGCGACAAGCAGGTTCTGGTTTTCGGGCTCCAGACCCTGCCGCATGCCATCCAGGCCTGCGCCGACGATCTGCTGGAACTGCCGGTCTCCGAGGCACGTGACCTCTTCAAGCCTGCATTCGCAAGACTGGTCGAGCCGTAGCCGGGATGGCGCGGCGTGAGGCCGGCCGTCCGCTTTTCGCTTTATTGTGACAATGATCTATGGTTTGTCGCGCCGCGGCCAAGCCGCTGTTCCGAAGCGTTTTTTGAGGGAGTAATCGATAAATGGCGAATGAAAACTGGCCCGTTTACGGTGAGATCACCGGCCCTGTAGTGATGATCGGCTTCGGCTCGATCGGACGGGGAACGCTGCCGCTGATCGAGCGCCATTTCAAATTCGACAAGTCGCGCATGACGGTCATCGACCCGCGCGACACCGACCGTAAATTGCTCGACGAGCGCGGCATCACTTTCATGCAGGATGCGGTGACCAAAAACAACTACAAGAAGCTGCTGACACCACTTTTGACCAATGGCGGCGGCCAGGGCTTTTGCGTCAACCTTTCGGTCGACACTTCCTCGCTTGAGCTGATGAAGCTCTGCCGCAAGCTTGGCGTCCTCTATATCGACACGGTGGTCGAACCCTGGCTCGGCTTTTATTTCGACGAGAAGGCCGACAACGCCTCACGCACCAACTATGCGCTGCGCGAGACCGTGCGTACTGAAATCGCGAAGAACCCGGGCGGTACCACGGCGATCTCGTGCTGCGGCGCCAATCCCGGCATGGTCTCGTGGTTCGTCAAGCAGGCACTGGTCAACCTCGCCACAGATCTTGGCCTCGACTTCTCGGAACCCGCGCAGCACGATCGCGAAGGCTGGGCCAGGCTGATGAAGAAGGCCGGCGTCAAGGGCATCCATATCGCCGAGCGCGACACCCAGCGCACCAAGAAGCCCAAGCCGATGAACGTGTTCTGGAACACCTGGTCGGTCGAAGGCTTCATTTCGGAAGGGCTGCAGCCGGCCGAGCTCGGCTGGGGCACGCATGAGGCGTGGATGCCGAAGAACGCCAAAAGCCACAAGAACGGTTCGAAGGCCGCGATCTATCTGGAGCAGCCCGGCGCCAATACACGCGTGCGCACATGGTGTCCGACGCCCGGCCCGCAATACGGTTTCCTGGTGACACACAACGAAGCGATCTCGATCGCCGATTTTTTCACCTTGCGCGGCAAGAAGGGCAAGGTGCAATACCGGCCGACCTGCCATTACGCCTATCATCCCTGCAACGACGCAGTGCTGTCGCTGCACGAGATGTTCGGTGTCGCCGGCAAGGCTCAGCCCGTGCATCACGTGCTCGACGAAAATGAACTGGTCGATGGCGTCGACGAACTCGGCGTGCTGCTCTACGGCCACGCCAAGAACGCCTACTGGTACGGCTCGCAGCTGTCGCTGGCCGAGGCGCGCAAGCTGGCGCCCTATCAGAATGCTACGGGCATGCAGGTCACGTCGGCGGTGCTGGCCGGCATGGTCTGGGCGCTGGAAAATCCCGAGGCCGGCATCGTCGAGGCCGACGAGATGGATTACAAGCGCTGCCTCGACGTGCAGGGCCCCTATCTCGGGCCGGTCAGGAGCTATTATACCGACTGGACACCGCTCGACAATCGGCCTGGTCTGTTTCCCGAGGATCTCGATACCAAAGACCCGTGGCAATTCCGCAACATCCTCGTTCGATAGCAGCGTTGCCTCGACACTCGGCCAGCTTGCAATCGCCCGGAAATCGGGCGATTGAAGAGGGGCGGCCTAGAGCCACGTGCGTCCATTTGGACGCACAAAGTACGCTCTAGCACTTTGAATGTGCGCATCGTGCTTTCCGAAAATCGGATCGATTTTCGGGCCGATGCGAGAGGAGAGGATCTTGAAGATGACGATTGCGCAAAGACTGCTTTCGGCTGGCATTGCCGCGGCCGCTACGGTCGCGTTGGCGGCCTGCACGACAACCGGCCCAGGCGAGCCGCCGGTGATCACGGCCAAGGGGGTTGAAGGCTCCTGGATCGACGCGCAGGGCACGGGCTTGTCCACCTTCAAGGGCGGCAGCTTCGCGACCGTCGCAACCGACACCGGCCAGAAGCTTGCCGATGGCAGCTACACCATGACCGGCGGCACCTCGGTCGAGATTCATGGCACTTCGCTGATCCGCCAGACGCCGATCAGCTTCAACTGCCTGATGGTCTCCACCAGCCAGCTCAATTGCACCAGCGCGAGCGGGCAGAATTTTGTGCTGACCAGGCGCACCTGAAATCCGATTCCGAATTTACTTTGCACAAGGGCGGCGGCTTCAAGCCGCCGTCTTCTTGCGCCGGCAAAGCTGATGCCGATTTCCGCTTGCATCGACTGAAACGCGATGTGAACATAGCCCAAGAGGGCTGTTACATCCCAGTCAAACAAGAGCGTTAAACGCCTCTGGTCAAGTTATCCGGGAGACGAGAATGAAGAAGATTGCTGCCATCGCCGCGCTGTCGGCATCGGCGCTTGGCCTGTCGGCAGGGGTATCCTTTGCCGACTACACGCTCAACATCCTGCACATCAACGACTGGCACAGCCGCATCGAGAGCAACAACAAGTACGAATCGACCTGCTCGGCCGAGGAGGAGACCAAGGGCGAATGCGTCGGCGGTGCCGCCCGCCTGGTCACCGCGATTGCGCAGGAGCGCAAGAAGCTGGAGGGCCAGAACGTGCTGCTGCTCAGCGCCGGCGACAATTTCCAGGGCTCGCTCTTCTACACGACCTACAAAGGCAAGACCGAAGGCGAATTCCTCAACCAGATGAAATTCGATGCCGAGGCTCTCGGCAACCATGAGTTCGACGATGGCGAGTCGGCGCTGGCGCCGTTTCTCGACATGATCCAGTTTCCGGTGCTCGGCGCCAATGTGAAGGCCAATGCGCAATCCAAGCTCGGCGACCGCGTCAAGCCGTCGATCGTGGTCGAGGTCGGCGGCCAGAAGATCGGGATCGTCGGAGCGGTCACCAACGACACGCCGGAGCTTGCCACCCCTGGCCCGAACATTGCCATTGAAGATGACGTCAAGTCGATCACCGCTGAGGTCGAGAAACTGAAGCGAGAGGGCGTCAACAAGATCATCGCGGTCACCCATATCGGCTACAAGCGCGAGCGCGACGTGATCGCCAAGATCCCGGGCATCGACGTGGTGGTCGGCGGCCACAGCCATTCGCTGCTGTCCAACACCGACCCCAAGGCGGAAGGCCCGTATCCGACGATGGTCGACAATCCGGACGGTTACAAAGTGCCGGTCGTGCAGGCGGCGTCCTATTCGAAATATCTCGGCGAGTTCAAGGTCGTGTTCGACGACAACGGCGTCGTCAAGGAGGCAAGCGGGGATCCCATCCATCTCGACAAATCGATCACGCCCGACCCCGCCGTGCTTGCCCGCATCAAGGAACTCGGCGCGCCGATCGAGGCCTTGAAGAACAAGGAAGTCGCCGAGACCACCAAGGCGATCGACGGCAGTCGCGAAAACTGCCGCGCCCGCGAATGCGAGATGGGCAATCTGGTCTCCGACGCCGTCCTCGACCGGGTCAAGGGCCAAGGTGTCGAGATCGTCATCTCGAATGGCGGCGGCTTGCGCGCCTCCATCGACCAGGGCACCGTCACCATGGGCGAGGTTCTCACCGTCCTGCCGTTTCAGAACACGCTGGCGACCTTCCAGATCTCCGGCAAGGATTTGGTTGCCGGCCTCGAAAGCGGCCTCAGCCAGGTCGAGGACGGCGCCGGGCGCTTCCCGCAGGTTGCCGGCCTGAAATATGCGTTCGACAAATCGGCGCCGCCTAACGGACGCGTCAAATCGGTCGAGGTCATGGAAGGCGGCGCCTGGACGCCGATTAAGCCGGACAAGGATTACCTGGTCGCCACCAACAACTATGTCCGCCAGGGCGGCGACGGCTACAAGGTGTTCGCCGAGAAGGCCAAGAACGCCTATGATTACGGCCCGGGGCTGGAACAGGTCGTCGCCGACTACCTAGGCGCGCACCGGCCCTATACGCCGAAGCTCGACGGCCGCATCACCGAGATCGCCGCGACCGTGGCCCCGGCCGCAGAACCTGCCAACCCTGCCGAACCGCCAAAACCTGCTGAGGCTGCGCCGGCAAAGCCAGTTGAGCCGGCAATGCCCGAAATGCCGGCCGGCTCCGGCGACATTTCCAAGACGCCGCCGGCCGTCCCGGCTGAAACAGCGCCGGCACCCGCACCCGCCGAGCCGGCCCAGCCGGCGGCACCTGCGGCTCCGGCCACACCGGCTCCGGTGACCCCTGCTCCGGCTGAGCCGGCACCGGCCGAAAGCAGCCATGTAATCGTCGCCGGCGATACCTATTGGGATCTCGCGGTGAAGGCTTATGGCGACGGCACCAAATGGAAAATAATCTCCGATGCCAACAATGCCTACGAGCCACGCCGCCTTCCGGTCGGCGCAACCTTGACGATCCCGGCGGCCTCGAAGTAATCCGGCCGCAGGAACGCAATGCACCCGCCCGGCAGACCGGGCGGGTGTTGCATTTCTGGGATAAGGTGCGGCCAGACGCAGCATTTGAAAACCGGCGCGGCATCGCTACTTTCGCCGCGGCACCGTTGGTTCGCGGTGTTGGAGAACCTCATGACGCTTGCCAACCCTGCTGAAATCAAAGCCGAGCAGACTGCCGCCTCGCCGTCGGCAGGGCGCCCTCTGGTCAGGACCGGCAAGGTCGGTGTCATGCTGATCAATCTCGGCACCCCGGACGGCACCGGGTTCAAGCCGATGTGGCGCTACCTCCGGGAGTTCCTGTCCGATCCGCGCGTCATCGAGCTCAACAAGGCGATCTGGTATCCGATCCTCTACGGCGTGGTCCTCACCACCCGGCCGAAGAAATCAGGGGCCAACTATGCCAGGATATGGAACCGGGAGCGCAACGAGTCGCCGCTGCGAACCTACACCCGCGCCCAGGCCGAGAAGCTCGGGCTCGCGCTCGGCGAGCTACCCAATGTCGTCGTCGACTGGGCGATGCGCTACGGCAACCCTTCGACCGAGAGCGTGGCCGAGAGACTGGTCGAGCAAGGCTGCGACCGCATCCTGTCTTTCCCGCTCTATCCGCAATATTCGGCGACGACGACTGCGACTGCCAACGACCAGCTGTTTCGCGCGCTGATGAAGATGCGCCGCGCCCCGGCCATTCGCAGCGTGCCACCCTATTACAACGAGCCGGCCTATATCGAGGCGCTCGCCCGTTCGATTGAAAAGCATCTGGCTAGCCTCGACTTCGAACCGGAAATTGTCATCGCTTCCTATCACGGCATTCCGAAACCCTATTCCGACAAGGGCGACCCCTACCAGGCCCATTGCCTCGAGACGACCCGACTGCTGCGCGAAAAGCTCGGCTGGGATGAAAACAAGCTGATTACCACCTTCCAGTCGCGCTTCGGCGCGCAGGAGTGGCTGCAGCCCTACACCGACAAGACGGTCGAAAGACTAGGGCGCGAAGGCGTGAAATCGGTCGCCATCGTCAATCCAGGATTTTCCGTCGACTGCATCGAGACGCTGGACGAGATCGGCAGGGAAGCGTCCGAGACCTTCCATCATGCCGGCGGCGAAAAGTTCGCACACATCCCTTGCCTCAACGACAGCGCCGAGGGCATGGCGGTAATCGAGGCGATGGTGCGGCGCGAGCTGTCCGGCTGGGCCTGAACAGATCACCCGTCTATGCACCCGCAATCCGTGATCACCTGATTGTAACATTGCTGAAACACACTTAAGTGTTTGATGGGAATCGGTCGCGTGGAATATCCAACATGGCCGGCCTTTGAGGGGAGAGCCAAATGGGTTTCAGTGGTTTTGATATCGCGCTTCTTGTTCTTGTCGCCCTTGTCGTGCTGGTGCTTATCAAGGGCATCCGAACAATTCCGCAAGGCTATAATTATACCGTCGAACGTTTTGGCCGTTACACCAAGACATTGAACCCAGGCCTCAACCTGATCGTGCCTTTCGTCGACCGTGTCGGCGCCAAGATGAACATGATGGAGCAGGTGCTCGACGTTCCGACGCAGGAGATCATCACCCGCGACAATGCCACCGTTGCCGTCGATGGCATCGCCTTCTATCAGGTGCTCAACGCGGCGCAGGCCGCCTACCAGGTCTCCGGCCTGCAGAATGCGATTCTCAATCTCACGATGACCAACATCCGCACCGTGATGGGCTCGATGGACCTCGACGAACTTTTGTCGAACCGCGACGCCATCAACGAGCGCCTGCTGCGCGTCGTTGACGAGGCGGCGCATCCCTGGGGCATCAAGATCACTCGTGTCGAGATCAAGGACATCAACCCGCCGGCCAATCTCGTCGAATCGATGGGCCGACAGATGATGGCCGAGCGCAATAAGCGCGCGCAGATCCTCGCCGCCGAAGGCCTCAAGCAATCGCAGATCCTGGAGGCCGAAGGGCGCAAGGAAGCCGCCTTCCGCGATGCCGAGGCGCGCGAGCGCTCGGCCGAGGCTGAAGCACGCGCCACGCAGGTGGTGTCGGAGGCGATTTCCAAAGGCGACGTGCAGGCGCTCAACTACTTCGTCGCGCTGAAATACACCGAAGCGCTGACCAGGATCGGCTCAGCGACAAACAGCAAGCTCGTGCTGATGCCGATGGAGGCCTCATCGCTGATCGGCACGCTCGGCGGTATTGGCGAAATCGCCAAGGAAGTTTTCCGAAGCGAAGGCACCGCCGGTGCCGCACGACAGGCCGCCCGCCCGCCGGTCGTTCGTCCGAGCGAAACCTGAGGCCACAGCCATGCTCGACCGCATTGTTTCCGAACTCGGCCCGTGGAGCTGGATGGTCCTCGGCTTCGTCCTGCTGGTAATGGAGGTCATCGCGCCGGGCATTTTCATGCTGTGGATCGGCATTGCCGCGCTGTTGATCGGCGTCGTCTCACTGCTCATCTGGGATGCCGGTTTCTGGACCTGGCAAGTCCAGGTCCTCGCCTTCCTCGCTCTGTCGCTGGTCTCGGCCTATGTCGGCAAGCGGCTGGTGGGCGGGCGCCATGATGAAACCGACCAGCCCCTGCTCAACCGTCGCGGCGCACAGATGGTCGGCCGGACGGCGACCCTTGCCGAGCCGATCAAGGACGGGCGCGGCCGCATAAAGCTGGGCGACACGTTGTGGCGCGTCTCCGGCCCTGACCTGCCGGCCGGCACGCAAGTGCGCGTGACGGGCGCCGCTGATACCGACCTGGAACTGACGGTCGAGGCGGTCTAGAAGCCCGCTAGGCAGCACCGATGCGCAGCAGGTCGTGCAGATGGACGAGCCCGATCGGCCGCCTGCCTTCGACCACCATCAGGCTGGTGATAGCCGAGTCGTTGATTGTCTGCAGCGCCGTCGCAACAAGCGTGTCGGGCGAAGCCATTTTCGGCTCTCTGGTCATCACCTGATCGACGCTCATTGCCAGGAGATCGCTGCCGATATGGCGCCTGATGTCGCCATCGGTGATGATGCCGATCAGCTTGCCGTCCGCGGCAGTCACGGCCACGCAGCCAAACCCCTTGCGCGACAATTCGAGGATTGCCTCGCGCATGCCGGTACCTGACGACACCAGCGGCAGCCTGTCGCCGACATGCATGATCTCGCGGATCTGCGTCAGGTTGGCTCCGAGCTGGCCGCCGGGATGGAACGTGCGGAAATGGTCCGGGGTGAAGCCGCGTGCCTCGAGCAGCGCGATGGCCAGCGCATCGCCCATCACCATTTGCAATAGTGTCGAGGTCGTCGGCGCAAGCCCGTGCGGGCAGGCTTCCGGTGCTCGCGGCAGCAGAAGCACAACGTCGGCCGCGCGCGCCAGAGCCGATTTTTCACCCGCGGTGACCGCGACCAGCGGGATCGAGAAGCGCCTCGAATAGGCGATGATGCCCTTGAGCTCAAGGCTTTCGCCCGACCACGAAAGCGCGATTATGGCGTCGTTTCTGGCGATCATGCCAAGGTCGCCGTGATTGGCTTCGGCAGGGTGGACGAAAAAGGCCGGCGTGCCGGTCGAGGCGAGCGTTGCGGCGATCTTCGAGCCGATATGGCCGCTTTTGCCAACCCCGGTGACGATGACGCGGCCATCGATCTGCGACACCATGCCGACGGCTCGTGCGAACGGCTCGGCCAGCCCGTTTTCGAGAGCGTCTGCCAGTGCCGCGACGCCGGCCTGCTCCGTCGCCACGGTTCTCAGCGCCGAGGCAATCGCGGCCTGCCCGTCATGCCGCTTCCTGTCTGGGGATTTCACGTTCATGGACGATGCGATTAGCGCTTCGGCGCGCGCCTGTCCAACGGAATTGCCGTGCCGAACCTCCTGATGGGCCATGCCTCAACGCTCCGTTAACCATCCCCATTTACGGTTTCGTAAGTATGGCGCGCGTGCGCCGCGCAAGCAGTGGTGCCGATGTCCGGGTTTCAGCCTCAAAACAAAATGGGACGAAAGGGCAAGGCGGTCTGCGCTTTGCTGCTGGCAACCAGTGTCTTTGCGTTGTCGCGGCCGGCACTGCTTTGCGCCCAGGAAACCGAGCTGCGCGGCGAGGTTTCGGAATCGACAATCCTGGACGAACAGCAGTACAAGATCAGGCAATCGAGCATAGCCGGAACCCAAGCCGCGCAGGCTGCTGCAACCGCCAACGACAATACGCCGCTGCCTACCTATCGCCCGGCCAGCCAAGGGGCGTTGCCTGACGACGGCACGGGCGAGGCGGCCACAACCGGCGGCACTTTCGATCAACCAGCGGCCAGCGGCGACCCATTTCCCGACAACCCTGCTCCGCCACCCCGACGGCGGCCAAGCGCGACGCCACGCGCCGCCAATGCGGCCAACGCCGAAGACGAGACCGCTGACAGCCAGAAGCGCAAGAGAGCCGCGACTGCAGCCGCGGCGGCGACCGATGACACCGATACCGCCGCTATAGACGAGCAGGATACGGTCAACCGCCGTGCCGTCACCATCGATTCCGCCGAGAGGCTCAGGCTCGACCCCGGTGCCGAGCGCACCGAAGCCATCGAAGGCCAGAACAAAAAGAACGAGGACGACCCGTTCGCCGCCACCGGCATCAAGCTCGGCTCTTTCGTAATCCGGCCGACGCTCGAGCAAGGCCTGACGTCTTCGACAAACGCCGATTCGAGCAGCCTCGGCAAGCCGGCCTTGCTGTCGGAAACGACACTGCGCTTCAACGCCGTCTCCGACTGGAGGGAGAATTCGGCGACGGTTGAGGGCTATGGCATCTTCCGCGAAACCTTGTCCGGCTATGACATTCACGAGGCGCAAGGCCGCGTCGACGGCACACTCAACATCGATCTCGACGATGATCTGCGCGCCATCGCCAAGCTGGGCTATGAGGCCGTGCCCGAATCGGCCTCGGCGCCGGACGCGGTCGTCGGCGCCGTTGGCCAGCCGGTGCGCCAGACCATGAACGGCAGTCTCGCCGTCGAGAAGGATGCCGGCAAGATGCGCTTCGCGCTGACCGGCGCGATCGAGCACGACATCTTTGGCGACGCCAAGCTTTCGTCGGGCGGATCGCTGTCGCAGAAGGGCCGCGACTCGACGCTCTACACGGCCATTTTGCGTACCGGTTACGAGATCTCGCCTGCCATCACCCCGTTCACCGAAATCGAGATCGGCCGGCGCGCTTATGATTTGCGCGTCGATCCAAACGGCTTCCAGCGCTCCTCGACCAGGCTTGGCGCACGGGCCGGCGTCGAGCTCGATCTCCGCGAGAAGCTTACCGGCGAGTTCTCGGTCGGCTGGCTGCGCGAAGCTATCGACGACGATGCCCTGCCGGCTATTTCGGGCGCGACGGTCAATGCCGATCTCAAATGGTCGCCGGAACGCGGCACCACGATCGGGCTCACCGCACAGACGACCGCCGAGAACACGACGAATGCGGGCGAAAGCGGCGACATGCTCTATTCCGGCAGCCTCACCGGCGAGCGGCAGATCCGCGCCAACCTGACCGGAAATGCCGCTCTCGGCCTCGAATGGCGCGACTATACCGGCTCCGACGATCATGATTTGACGCTGAGCGCCGAGGCTGGGCTGACGTGGTGGCTGAACCGCTACACCGGGCTCACCACCCGCGCCAGGACTGAAAAACTGACCAGCAACCTGATTGGGCGCGACTACACGGCCAACAGTATCTTCGTCGGCTTGAAGTTGCAGCGCTAAATGCATGTCGCGCAAAAGTGTGCAGCGGTTTTGCGATAACGACTTGCCTAAAACAAGAACCTAAAGCGCGTCGCATGAGGCCGGTCGAACGCGGCGCGCTTTAGCCGATCAGCGCGGCAACCGGTGTTGAAACTACAAGGCTATGCCGCGGCGTTCTGACGGCGCGAGTTCGTCGAGAAGCGTGCGAATGACACCGGCCATGCTCGCATTCATGTCTCTGCGCCACAGTGCGAAGGCAACGTTGGCCTCGACGAAGCCTTCGGGCGAGCCGCAGTCGAACGTCCGCCCGCGGTAGTGGTAGCCGTAGAAGGGCTGTTGCTTCTGCAGCTTCAGCATTGCATCGGTGAGCTGGATCTCGTTGCCGGCGCCTTTTTCCTGACCTTCGAGTATCTTGAATATCTCCGGCTGCAGGATATAGCGCCCGTTGATGTAGAGGTTCGACGGCTCCGTGCCGGTCTTCGGCTTTTCCACCATGCCGGTGATGCGGAAACCGTGATGCGCGTCCTCGCCGCGGCCGACAATGCCGTATTTGTGCGCCTCGGCCGGATCGCATTCCTGCACGGCGACGATGTTGTTGCCGGTCTCGGCGTAAAGCTCGACCATGTCCTTCATGCAGCTTTTTTCCGACTGCATGATCATGTCGGGCAATAGCAGCGCAAAGGGCTCGTCGCCGACGAGCTCGCGCGCGCACCAGACGGCGTGGCCAAGGCCGAGCGGTACCTGCTGGCGGGTGAAGCTGGTCTGCCCCGGCGCCGGTTGCAGCCGCTGCAGGCGGGCGAGCTGGTCGTCCTTGCCGCGCTGCGCAAGCGTGTCGTAGAGCTCGAACTGGACATCGAAGTGATCCTCGATGACCGCCTTGTTGCGGCCGGTCACGAAGATGAAATGCTCGATCCCGGCATCGCGCGCCTCATCGACCACATACTGGATGACCGGCCTGTCGACGACCGTCAGCATTTCCTTGGGAATGGCCTTGGTAGCAGGGAGAAAGCGCGTGCCGAGACCGGCAACCGGGAACACTGCCTTGCGAACTCTCTTCATGTGCCAATTATCCATTTGCATGCCTGTTCGGCAATCCCGATTCGAGACATTTTCATGCCGAAATCGAGGATTACTGAACGGCGGGTCCTAAATCTCAGCTGGTAAAGCATTGACGCATCTTTTCACCCCGCACGGCACCTATGGTAAACCAAATGCTAACCGGGTTCGGCGATGAATAGTCTTCCTGAGATGAAGAAGGAGGAAAAGATGTCCGTTCGCAACGCCGCAAGGCGCTTCACCAGCGTCCTGACGGCCGCCAGCCTCTCGCTTGCTTTGCTCATGCCCAGCGGGCCGGCTTTTGCCGATGCCGGCTTCCGCCAATGGGTCGCCAGCTTCCGTGCTACCGCCGTGGCGAGCGGCGTTTCCGGCTCCGTCTACGACCAGGCATTCAAGGGCATCAACGATGCTGACCCGGTGGTACTGGAAAAGGCCCGTACTCAACCCGAATTCACCGCACCCGCCTGGGATTATTTCGACAACCGCGTCCATGACCAGTCGGTCGCCGTCGGCCAGCAGATGGCAAGGAAATGGAAGCCTTGGCTGGACAGGATCGAGGCAAGATACGGCGTCGACCGCTACATCCTGCTGGCCATCTGGTCTATGGAATCGAACTACGGCGAAACCCTCAAGCGCGATGATATCATGCGCAATGTCGTGCGCTCGCTGGCGACGCTTGGTTATGCCGATCCGAAGCGAGCGAAATTTGCCCGCACCCAGCTGATCGCGGCGCTGAAGATCCTGCAGACCGGCGACATCGACGAAAGCCATCTCAGCGGCTCATGGGCCGGCGCGATGGGCCATACCCAGTTCATCCCCACCAGCTACCAGTCCTATGCGGTCGATATGGACGGCAACGGCAAGCGCGACATCTGGAATTCGATTCCCGACGCACTGGCGACAGCCGCCAATTTGCTGAGGAAGAACGGCTGGCAGGCAGGCAAGACCTGGGGTTATGAGGTCAGCCTTCCGGACGGCAAGAAGCTGCCCGGAGGCTCGAAGTCGCTGTCGCAATGGCAGGCGCTGGGGGTCAGCCGTGCCAACGGCAAGCCGTTCAAGAACGGTGCGGACAAAGCGACGTTGAAGCTGCCCGGCGGCAGCGGCGGGCCGGCTTTCCTGATGATCAAGAATTTCTCGGTCATCAAGCGTTACAACAATGCCGACAAATATGCGCTCGCCGTGGGCCTTCTTGCCGACGAAATTGCCGGCTATGGCGGGCTTGTGCAGGACTGGAAGCGACCGTTTACCAAGCTCTCCTTCGAGGAAAGGCAGGAGCTTCAGAAGCGACTTTCCGAGCACGGCTATTACGACGGCAAGTTCGACGGCAAGATCGGTGACGGATCGAAAACCGCCATCATGGCCTTCCAAGCAAAGGCTGGCTTGACCCAGGACGGGTATCCGAGCAAGGAAGTGCTCAAATGGCTCAGGCAGAACTAGAGCCGGTTGCGGGATGGAGAGGGTGATTGGTTTCGGCTGCGCGCATCCGGTTAATCGTTCGTCGCGTGCCGATCCTCGTTCTGGCGATCGCCGTTCTGGCGGTCGGCGGCGCCAGTGCCTTTCATACCGCGGCCATGGCGCAGGAGCCGGAAAGTCGTGGCTGGTCGCTGCGCGACCTGTTGTTTCCGCGCAGAAGCGAGCGGTTTGAGCAGCCGCCGCCCGAATTCCAGAGAGAATTCCAGAGAACAAAGCCCAGGCCCAAGCTGAGAAAGCCCCGGTCAGTTAGCCGGCCGCCGCCGGCCGAGCCGACAACCCCAGTAGTCGAGAAGGCGCCGGATGCACGCGTCGTTCTGGTGGTCGGCGATTTCATGGCGTCTGGGCTGGCTGAGGGGCTCGACGCCGCCTTTGCCGAAAACACTGGCGTCAGGATCGTCGTCCGTGCCAACGGATCGTCCGGCTTCGTGCGTGACGATGTCTACAACTGGCCAGAACAGGTCAAGTCGCTGATCGCTGCCGAAAAACCGGCAGCCGTCGTCGTCATGCTCGGATCCAACGACCGGCAGCAGATGCGCGTCGGCGATGTACGCGAGCAGCCGCGATCCGAAAACTGGACCAAGGAATACGAGCGCCGGACCGATGCGTTCGGCAAGGCCATCGCCGCAACCAAGGTGCCGTATCTGTGGGTCGGCATGCCGGCCTTCCGGGTCTCGAAAATGACCTCCGACATGCTGGCCTTCAACGACATCTTCCGCTCGTCCGCCGAAAGCCACGGCGGCGAATTCGTCGACGTCTGGGACGGGTTCGTCGACGAGAACGGCGCCTTCATCACCAGCGGACCGGACATCAACGGCCAATCGGTGCGCCTGCGCTCCGACGACGGCATCAACATGTCGAAGGCCGGCAAGCGCAAGCTCGCCTTCTATACCGAAAAGCCGCTGATGAAGATCCTGGGGCTGGCCGCGCCGGGAAGCGTGGTGACGGCTTCTGCCCCGGCCGGCGCTCCCGTCGAGGCGCCGGCACCTGCCGCGGCACCGATAGCTGTCGATCGCACCGTGCCGATGCTGCTCAGCGATCCGGCGCTGGACGGCGGCTCGGAACTTCTCGGCGCCGCCCCGCCGGCAAAAGCTGACAAGAATTTGCCGGGCGAAAGGCTGATCGTCGAGGGCAAGGCGCCCGACGCCTCACCGGGCCGCGCCGACGATTTCTCCTGGCCGCCCAAGACACAGCCTGCGACGGCGGCCGCATCCGATGCGACGACGGCGATCCGCCAGTAAACAGAACCTCTTCGGAACGGGCTCAGCGCGGCAGCACGCTCGATCCCATCAGCGCCTCGTCGATGGCGCGCGCCGCCTGGCGACCCTCGCGGATCGCCCAGACGACCAGCGACTGGCCGCGCCGCACGTCGCCCGCCGCATAGAGCCTTTCGACGCTGGTCCTGTAGTCCCGGTCATTGGCCTCGACATTCTTCGAACGGCGGCTGTCGGTGACGATCTTCATCTGCCCGTCGAGTTCCGAGATCGGCCCGCGAGCGGCTGGCCCGGCAAAGCCGATGGCGATGAACGCGAGATCGGCGCGGATGACGAATTCCGTGCCCGCGATCGGCTTGCGCTTTTCGTCGACCTCGCAGCATTTGACCCCGGTCAGCTGGCCGTCTTCGCCGATGAATTCAAGCGTCGCCACCTGGAATTCGCGCTCGGCGCCTTCGGCCTGCGACGATGACGTGCGCATCTTGGTCGCCCAGTAGGGCCAGACCGACAGCTTGTCCTCCTTTTCCGGCGGCTGCGGCCGGATGTCGAGCTGGGTGACGCGTACCGCGCCCTGGCGGAAGGCGGTGCCGACGCAGTCTGAGGCAGTGTCGCCGCCGCCGACGACGACGACGTGCTGGCCGCCGGCGACGATCGGGCGCGACGGCCATGCCACCGACTGGATCGGCTCGCCGCCGATACGCTTGTTCTGCTGCACCAGATACGGCATGGCGTCGTGCACGCCGTCGAGATCGTCGCCCGGGATGTTGGCCGGGCGCGGCGTTTCGGAGCCGCCGCAATAGAGCACGGCGTCATATTCGGCGAGCAGTTCGGCGACCGGCTTGTCGACGCCGACATTGACGCCGCAATGGAAGCTGACACCTTCGCCCTGCATCTGCTCGATGCGCCGGTCGATATAATGCTTCTCGATCTTGAAATCGGGGATGCCGTAGCGCATCAGCCCGCCCGGCCGGCTCTCGCGCTCATAGACGTGAACGTCATGGCCGGCGCGGCCGAGTTGCTGGGCAGCCGCCATGCCTGCCGGCCCCGAGCCGATGATCGCGACGCGCTTGCCGGTCTTCCGTTCCGGCGGATAGGGCCGGATGTGGCCGGTTTCATAGGCTTTGTCGGCAATGGCCTGCTCGATGGTCTTGATGGCGACCGGAATATCCTCGAGGTTCAGCGTGCAGGCTTCCTCGCAAGGTGCGGGGCAGATGCGGCCGGTAAATTCCGGAAAATTGTTGGTCGAATGCAGGTTGCGGATCGCGTTTTCCCAGTCGCCATTGTAGACGAGGTCGTTCCAGTCCGGGATCTGGTTGTGGATCGGGCAGCCGGTCGGTCCATGGCAATAAGGAATGCCGCAATCCATGCACCGCGCGGCCTGTTTCTCGACCTCCTTGTCCGACATCGGCAGCGTGAACTCGCGGAAATGCCGGATGCGGTCGGAAGCCGGCTGGTACTTGTGCACCTGCCGGTCGATCTCGAGAAACCCTGTTACCTTGCCCATAGTCCAGTCCCTGCTGTCCGGAAGGCACGCCTGGCGACGCACCCGTTAACCTCATAAGGCAGCTGTGGCAACCTTCAGTCCGAGGTCAGGATTGTTGATGAAGATGGTTGCCGGGACGCATGGCCTCCCGGCAATTTCCAAATCTATTCCGCCGCCACGTTCATGCGCATCCGCTCCATCTCGATCAGCGCGCGGCGGTATTCGACCGGCATGATCTTCCGGAATTTCGGCCGGAAAGTCGCCCAGTCGTCGAGGATTTCGCGACCTCGTACCGAGCCGGTGTAGTGGACGTGGTTGGAGATCAGCTGGTAGAGCCGCTCCTCGTCATGGCTGGTCATATCGCCGGATACGTCGACACGGCCCTTATGGTCGAGATCGCCGCCATGGTGGAGCAGCTTTTCCATCAGGTCGTCCTCTTCCGGAACCGGCTCCAGCTCGACCATCGCCATGTTGCAGCGTTCGGCGAAATCACCCGCCTCGTCGAGCACATAGGCGACGCCGCCCGACATGCCGGCGGCGAAGTTGCGGCCGGTCTGGCCGATGACGACGACGATACCGCCAGTCATGTATTCGCAACCATGGTCGCCGACGCCTTCAACGACGGCGGCGACACCCGAATTGCGCACGGCAAAACGCTCGCCGGCAACGCCGCAGAAATAGGCCTCGCCCTCGGTTGCGCCGTAGAGCACGGTATTGCCGACAATAATGGACTCGGCAGCAACGATTTTCGTGTTCTCCGGCGGGCGGATGACGATGCGGCCACCCGACAGGCCCTTGCCGACATAGTCGTTGGCGGCGCCCACCAGTTCGAACGAGACACCGCGCGCCAGGAAGGCGCCAAAGGACTGGCCGGCCGTGCCGGTGAGCTTGACCGAGATCGTGTCCTCGCGCAGGCCCTTGTGCTTGAAGCGCTTTGCCACCTCGCCCGACAGCATGGCGCCGGTCGAACGGTCGACGTTGCGGATCGGCAGTTCGATACTGACCGGCTGCCTGGCTTCGAGCGCCGGCTTTGCGAGGTCGATCAGCTTGCGGTCGAGCACGTCGTCGATCGGATGCTTCTGCCGCTCGGTCCAGTGCACCGCCTCGTGCGGCGCATCGGGCTTGTAGAACATCTTGCTGAAGTCGAGCCCGCGTGCCTTCCAGTGCTGGATCAGCTCGCGCTTTTCCAGAAGGTCGGTGTCGCCGATGATCTGGTCGAGATGGGTGTAGCCCATCTCGGCAAGCAGCGCCCGCACCTCTTCCGCCACATAGAAGAAGAAGTTGATGACGTGCTCGGGCGTGCCCTTGAAGCGCTTGCGCAGCACCGGGTCCTGTGTCGCGACGCCGACGGGGCAGGTGTTGAGATGGCACTTGCGCATCATGATGCAGCCGGCCGCGATCAACGGCGCGGTCGAAAAGCCGAACTCGTCGGCGCCGAGCAGTGCGCCGATAATGACGTCACGCCCGGTGCGCAGGCCGCCATCGACCTGCAGCGCGACGCGCGACCTGAGGCCGTTGAGCACCAGCGTCTGGTGCGTCTCGGCAAGGCCCATCTCCCACGGGCTGCCGGCATGCTTGAGCGAGGTCAGCGGCGAGGCACCGGTGCCGCCGTCATAGCCTGATATGGTGATGTGGTCGGCACGCGCCTTGGCGACGCCGGCCGCAACCGTGCCGACGCCGACTTCCGAGACCAGCTTGACCGATACGTCGGCCGCCGGATTGACGTTCTTCAGGTCGTAGATGAGCTGCGCCAGATCCTCGATCGAATAGATGTCGTGATGCGGCGGCGGCGAGATCAGGCCGACGCCCGGCGTCGAGTGCCTGACCTTTGCTATGGTCGCATCGACCTTGTGACCCGGCAGCTGGCCGCCCTCGCCTGGCTTCGCCCCTTGCGCGACCTTGATCTGCATCATGTCGGAATTGACAAGATACTCCGCCGTGACGCCAAAGCGTCCCGAGGCGACCTGCTTGATCGCCGAGCGTTCGGGGTTCTTGCCGCCGCCCGGCAGTGGCAGATAGCGATCGGCCTCTTCGCCGCCCTCGCCGGTGTTCGACTTGCCGCCGATGGCGTTCATGGCGCGCGCCAGCGTCGTGTGCGCTTCCCTTGAGATCGAGCCGAAGGACATCGCCCCGGTCGAGAAGCGCTTGACGATATCGGCCGCCGGCATCACCTCGTCGAGCTTGACCTTCTTGCGCCCGGTCTCTTGCGCAAGCTTGATCTTGAACAGGCCGCGAATGGTCTGCGCCTGCGCCGTCTCGCTGTCGATCTGGGCGGAATAGTCCTTGAACGTCTCCCACGAGCCTTGGCGCACGGCGTGCTGCAAGGTCGCCACTGCGTCGGGCGACCAGATATGGGCCTCGCCGCGCATGCGGAACATGTATTCGCCGCCGACCTCGAGGCTGTTGCGCAGCACCGGGTCGTTGCCGAAGCCGTCGGTGTGGCGGCTGACCGTTTCGGCGGCGATCTCGTCCAGCCCGACGCCTTCGATCAGCGTCGCCGTGCCGGTGAAGTACTTCTGCACGAAATCCGACTTGAGCCCGATGGCGTCGAAGATCTGCGCGCCGCAATAGGACTGGTAGGTCGAGATGCCCATCTTGGACATCACCTTGAGGATGCCCTTGCCGATCGACTTGATGTAGCGGGAGACGACCTCGTAGGCATCGACCTCCGCTGGCAATTCGCCACGCTTGTGCATGTCGAGCAGCGTGTCGAAAGCGAGATAGGGATTGATCGCCTCGGCGCCGTAGCCGGCGAGACAGCAGAAATGATGCACCTCGCGCGGCTCGCCGGATTCCACGACGAGCCCAACCGAGGTGCGCAATCCCTTGCGGATCAAATGATGGTGCACGGCCGCCGTTGCCAGCAGCGCCGGAATGGCAATGCGATCCGGCCCGAGCTGACGGTCCGAAAGGATGATGATGTTGTAGCCGCCGGCGACCGCCGCCTCGGCGCGCTCGCACAGCCGGTCGATGGCGCCCTGCATGCCGGCCGCGCCTTCATTCGAACCGTAAGTGATGTCGATCGTCTTGGTGTCGAAACGGTCTTCGGTGTGGCCGACGGAGCGCAGCTTCTCCAGATCGCCATTCGTCAGGATCGGTTGGCGCACTTCGAGCCGCTTGCGGCGCGAATTGCCGACAAGATCGAAGATGTTGGGCCGCGGCCCGATGAAGGACACCAGGCTCATCACCAGCTCCTCGCGGATCGGGTCGATCGGCGGATTGGTGACCTGTGCGAAATTCTGCTTGAAATAGGTGTAGAGCAGCTTCGATCTGTCCGACATTGCCGAAATCGGCGTGTCGGTACCCATCGACCCGACGGCTTCCTGGCCGGTGGTCGCCATCGGCGACATCAACAGCTTGGTGTCCTCCTGGGTGTAGCCAAACGCCTGCTGGCGGTCGAGCAGTGAGACATCCCTGCGCAGGGCGCGCGGCTCGACCGGGTTCAGATCCTCGAGGATGAGCTGTGTGTTGGCGAGCCAGCTCTTGTAGGGATGCCTGGTCGCGATCTCCGACTTGATTTCCTCGTCGGAAACGATGCGGCCCTTGTCCAGGTCGATCAGCAGCATGCGGCCGGGCTGCAGCCGCCACTTCTTGACGATCCTTTCCTCCGGCACTGGCAGCACGCCGGCTTCCGAAGCCATGATGACGCGGTCGTCATCGGTGACGATGTAGCGCGCCGGCCGCAGCCCGTTGCGGTCGAGCGTGGCACCGATCTGGCGGCCGTCGGTGAAGGCAACCGCCGCTGGCCCGTCCCACGGCTCCATCAGCGCTGCGTGATACTCGTAGAAGGCCTTGCGGTCCTGACCCATCAGCTTGTTGCCGGCCCAGGCTTCCGGGATCAGCATCATCATGGCGTGGGCGAGCGAATAGCCGCCCTGCGTCAGGAATTCGAGCGCATTGTCGAAGCAGGCGGTGTCCGACTGCCCTTCGTAGGAGATCGGCCACAGCTTCGAGATGTCGTTGCCGAACAGTTCGGAATCGACCGAGGCCTGCCGCGCCGCCATCCAGTTGACGTTGCCGCGCAGCGTATTGATCTCGCCATTGTGGGCGACCATGCGGTAGGGATGCGCCAGCTTCCACGACGGGAACGTGTTGGTCGAGAAGCGCTGGTGGACCAGGATCAGCGCCGTCTCGAAACGCGGGTCGGTGAGGTCCTTGTAGTAGGCGCCGACCTGATAGGCCAGGAACATGCCCTTGTAGACGATGGTCCGCGACGACATCGAGACGACATAGAAGCCGTTGTCGACGCCTTTGGTCTCCTCATGGATGCGACCGGAAATGACCTTGCGCAGGATGTAGAGCCGCCGCTCGTAGTCGTCGTCGTTCTCGATCTCGGCGCCGCGGCCCAGGAACACCTGCCGGTGCACCGGCTCGGAAGCGGCGATGTCGGGCGCCTTGGACAGCGACGAATTGTCGACCGGCACGTCGCGAAAGCCGAGCAGCGGCTGGCCCTCGAGTTGCGCCACCTCGGCGATGATGCCTTCGATATGCGCCTGCAGCTCCGGGTCGCGCGGCATGAACACCTGGCCGACGGCGTAGTGGCCGGGCTTCGGCAGTTCGACCCCTTGCTTGGCCATCTCCTCGCGGAAGAAGCGGTCCGGCAGCTGCACCAGCACGCCGGCGCCGTCACCCATCAGCGGATCGGCGCCGACCGCGCCGCGATGCGTCAGGTTTTCGAGCACGGCAAGGCCGTCCTCGACGATCTGGTGCGACTTCACGCCCTTCATGTTGACGATGAAGCCGACGCCGCAGGCATCATGCTCGTTGCGCGGATCATAGAGGCCGTGCGCAGCATAGCCGGTGCTGGTTCGCCGAATATTGGTCAGGGACGGATTTTTGACGGCTGCCGCTGTCGTCTGCGCGGCCTTCGTCGCAGATGGCGTCATGTCCGTCATCGTCCTGTCCTCCGTTCCGTCCCCTTCGGGCGCTGGTTTCCGTCGGGAAGCGCGTGGCTCCCCTTTCAATCTGCGGCACGTCTTGCGAAATTCTTGCCGACCGTGCGGCTTTCCGCATGGTTCGCATATGGTATTCGTACAGGCCGGAGCCAGACTGTCTAGCTGTCGCTCGCGGCAATGGCCGCAGAGGCGCAATCATATGCCAATGCGGCCAGTTTTGTGCGACAAAATAAGACAGCACTACTGTCCTAAATTTTTATGACAGAAATTTTGGATGCACACAAGACCGATTCACAAAATTCTTGAAGCTTTCGCGACAGAAAATTGCGCGGAACGCAGTGTCAGCGTAACCTTCAGTCGCTGCATCTACGCTCATGCGTTTCGCTGGCTTTAGCGGATTTTCGGTATCTGCCACTTGCGGCCGGCATGCGAAAGCGGCCAAGCTCGCACCGATTTCCCCAGCATAGGCAGACGCATGATTTTCGCTTCCGACAATTGGGCAGGCGCCCATCCCCGTATCGCTGCCGGCCTGTCGGCCCATGCCGACGGCTTCTCCACCGCCTATGGCGACGGCGTCCTCGACAAGGCAGTTTACCGGCGCTTCAATGAGATCTTCGAATGCGACGTCGCGGTGTTTTTCGTCGCCACCGGCACCGCTGCCAATTCGCTGTCGCTGACTACCTATAACAAGCCAGGCGGCATTTCCTTCTGCCATCGCGAGTCGCACGTCATCGAGGACGAATGCGGTGCACCGGAATATTTCACCGGCGGTTCGCGGCTTTATACAGTCGAAGGCGCACTCGGCAGGATCGATGCCGGCAATCTGGAACGGGCGGTGGACCGTTTCGCACCCGAAAACGTCCATTCCGGGCGGCCGGTTGCCGTTTCGATCACCCAGTCGACCGAAGTCGGCACCGTCTACACGCTGAACGAAATCGCCAGGATTTCGGCGATCGCAAAGCAGCATGGACTGCCGCTGCACATGGATGGGGCCCGCTTTGCCAATGCGCTCGTCGCGCTGGAAACGACGCCGGCCGAAATGACCTGGAAGCATGGCGTTGACATCCTCTCCTTCGGCGGCACCAAGAATGGCTGTTGGTGCGCCGAGGCGATCGTGCTGTTCGACCTCGAGCGAGCCAAGGAATTGGCCTTTTTGCGCAAGCGCGCGGCCCAGCTGTTCTCGAAATCGCGCTTCATCGCCGCACAATTCGATGCTTATTTCAGGGGTGGGCTGTGGCTCGACACAGCACGACACGCCAATGCGATGGCGGCACGGCTTGCCGCGGCGATAGAAGATTCCCCTTCCGCCCGGCTGGCCTGGCTGCCGCAGGCGAACGAGGTCTTCGCGGTCATGAAAAAGGCCGAGGCCGAAAGAATGCAAGCGGCAGGGGCGGCCTTCCACGACTGGCACAGGCCGCTCGGCTACGACGGCTACATCGGCGAAGACGAAGCGCTCTATCGCTTTGTCACCAGCTTCGCGACCACGCCCGACGAGGTCGACCGTTTCGGCTACCTGCTCGCCGGATAGCAAGCCTTGCCCACCAGCAAAAAAGAGCGGCGCATTGCTGCACCGCCCTTTCTTCCCGGGGAGTTGGCGTCCCGGAGTTTAGCTGCCTGGCTTAGGCCGCAGTCTTGGCCTCGATCTGCTTGGCCTTGGCCGGAGCCGAGGTGATCGCGATCTTGCGCGGCTTCAGCTCTTCGGGGATGTTGCGCTTGAGGTCGACGAAGAGCAGGCCGTTCTTCAGCGCGGCGCCGACAACCTCGACGTGATCGGCAAGCTGGAAGCGGCGCTCGAAGGCTCGGCTGGCGATACCGCGATAGAGCAGTTCGGAGCCTTCGCCATTGCCTTCCTCCTTGCGCTCACCCTTGACGGTCAGCACATTGCGGTGAGCTTCGATCGAAATCTCATCTTCCGAGAAGCCGGCCACAGCCATCGAGATGCGATAGGCATCCTCGCCCGTGCGCTCGATGTTGTAAGGCGGATACGTCTGGCCTTCCGGCTGCGCAAGCGAATCGAGCATGGTGAACAACCGGTCAAAACCGACGGTCGAACGGTAGAGCGGGGAAAAATCAACGTGACGCATGGTGTGTTCTCCTGTTGAGCAACAAGGTTGCGTATGGCCGGTGCGAAACCCGTAACGGCGTTCCGGATGGGCCAGCGGCCCCGACATTGGCGACCGCATGACAAATTTGGGAAGCCGGCGACGGCATTTCAAGATTTTCCCGCGTCCGAACGGGACCGGTCTCGGCCCACGTCCCGATGCCGATGAACGGCAGATGAACCGTGGCTTCGGCGAGCGTTCAGCCAGGCGGCATTAGAACTGTTCTCGAGATAACGAACAGGTCGCGAAAAAGGCGACACGACGAGGCCGAACCGGGTGTAACGTCCCTTCCTCCCGGTCGACAGAGGCCGGAAGCACGCCAAGGCTGCTTCCGGCCTTACTTGTTCGCTGCCTGGCGGTCGACCTCCCCGGCGTCCCAAATTCCTTTGCTTTTGGCGCATGGGCGTTTATGCCTGACTTGCGCCCACGCCGGCACCGACACCAACCAAAAACCGCATGACCGATCTTCTCCACCAGCCCCCTCTCTTCCAGGAAACTCCGGGCAATCCGCTGCCGGAAAACGCGGCCGGCGGCTTCTTCACCACGCGCGACGGCAAGAAGATCCGCTATGGGCTGTTTGCCGCGGTTGCCCGCCCGATGAAGGGCACCGTCGTCGTCCTGACCGGCCGCAACGAGTGCATCGAGAAGTATTTCGAGACCATTCGCAACCTTGCCGACCGGGGCTTTGGCGTGGCAACCCTCGACTGGCGCGGACAGGGCGCTTCCGACCGGCTGATCGGCGACCGACAGCGCGGCTTCGTCCGGAGCTTCTTCGACTACACCGGCGATCTGGAGCAGTTCTTCGAGGAGATCGTGCTGCCCGATTGCCGAGGACCCTACTACATACTGGCCCACTCGGCCGGCGCGGTGATTGCGCTGCTCGCCGCGCCCTCGATGGCGAACCGCGTGCGCCGCATGGTGCTGATCGCACCGTTCTTCACCGTGCCGGACCTGCCGGTTTCGGTAAAAACCGTCCGCCGCCTCTGTTCGCTGTTCTGCCTTCTCGGCCTTGGCCGGCTCTATGCCGCGTGGGGGCCGCGGCCCAAGGAATCGGTGCCCTTCGCCATAAACAAGCTGACCAGCGACCCGGAACGCTATCGGCGCAACACGCTGATCTACGAAACCTATCCGCAGCTGGCGCTCGGCGGACCGACGATCCGCTGGCTGAAGGCGGCCACCGAGGCATCCTTGATCGTCAGCGACCCGGATTTCATGGCCAAGATCCAGGTGCCCTTGCTGATGATCGCCGCCGGCGCCGACCAGGTCGTCTCGACCAGGGCAGTCGAAGCCTATGCGAGACGTCTGCGCGTCGGCTCGCTAGTGATGATCGACGGCGCCCGCCATGAGATCCTCCAGGAAGCCGACCTCTATCGCGAGCAGTTGCTTGCGGCATTCGATGCCTTCATCCCCGGAACCGGCGACGCTGTTTGACCGCTTCGCCGGCGCCCGCCAACAAAGCCCGCACGGGTCGCTTGTCCGACGCAGCGTGCCCCCTTATTCCCGTTAAGGCATCGAGCGCTAGGTTGCTGCCAAAGAGAATGGAGGCCATTCGCCGGGAGAAAAAGGACCATGAACGCATCGAACACGCTGTCACGTCAGGGGCATCGGCTACTGCAGATTGGCGTCGCGCTGCTGCTGTTTTCGTCATTCGAAGGGTTTGCAATACCGTATCTCGCCGCACCGCGGCTCGGACTGTCCGCGCACACGCTCAGCGCCCTGGAGGGCGTTCTCTTGCTGGCTCTAGGCCTCACATGGTCTAGGCTCAATCTCGGCGCGGCGACGTCGCGGATTGCTTTCTGGCTGCTGATCTATTCGGCTTTGGCGATCCTGGCCGCCTACGTGATCGCCAGCGCCTGGGCGGCCGGCAACGAGACTATGCCGTTGGCGGCCGGAGCCTTCCACGGAAGTGCCTTTCAGGAAGCTGTGATCAAAGGTGTGGCGTATTCGTCCGCGCCGACCGGCCTCATCTCTTTCGTGCTCATTTTGTGGGGCCTGCGTCTCTCGGACGCTTGGCCTGCCGACAGCTAATGCATGTCGCGCAGCGGTTTTGCGATAACATGCATAAAACAAGCGCGTCACATGAGTTCACTCAAACGCGACGCGATTTGCTTTAGGACCGTACCGCGGTTCCGTCGGATTTGCGCAAAACAGACGCGTGGGTGCACCGGATGCTCAGCCGCGCAGCGCCGCCATCGCGGCTGCGTGCAGCTCCGGTGTCGCCGCCGCCAGGATGTCGCCGCCGTTTTCCGCCGGCCCGCCTTCGAAGGTGGTGACAACGCCGCCTGCCTTCTCGATGATCGGGATCAGCGCGACGATGTCGTACGGTTTCAATCCGGGATCGGCAACGATATCGACGCTGCCCGCCGCCACCATCGCGAAGGCATAGCAGTCGGTGCCGTAACGGGCGAGCTGGACCTGTTGCTCGAACAGGTCGTAGCGCAGGCGCGCGTCTCCCTTGAACAGCGCCGGCGTGGTGGTGAACAGCGTCGCCTCGGCGAGATTCGTCGTCTTGCGCGTAGCGAGTTTTCGGGGGCCACCGGGACCTTCATAATGCGAGCCGGAGGCATTGGCGTAGAACAACTCGCCGGTGAAGGGCTGCGACATCATGCCGGCGACGGCATCGCCGTCGACCGTCAGCCCGACCAGCGTGCCCCATACCGGCAGGCCGGAAATGAAGGCGCGCGTTCCATCGATCGGATCGATCACCCAGACATGCCGGCTGGAGATGTTTTCGCTGCCATGTTCCTCGCCGAGAATGCCGTGATCGGGGTATTGCGCTGATATCAGCGCCCGGATGGCGCGCTCGGCCTCGCGGTCGGCCTCGGTGACCGGGTCGAAGCTGCCGCGCTCCTTGTTGGTGACCGCGCCCTGGTTGCGGAAGCGCGGCAAGGTCTCGGCTGCGGCGGCACGCGCAATGCGCCGCATGAACTCGATGTTGATGTCCAACTGATTCTCCCGCTCCAGCATGTTTGGAGATACCCGTTTGCCTACGGATTTATGCCGAAACAAGGGCGTTCGGAGCCTTTCGCATGGTGCCAACTGTTGCTCGAATGCAACGCCGCCGTCATGGAAATGCAGTTTCCACTTCACAGTGAATTAAAAAAGCCGGAACGCGCCTTGACATTTGTGCAGCGCACAATACGTTTGTTCTCGGACAGGGGTTCCTGTCCATGCCCTCCTTGGGCGTTTCCTCCCTAGACTTCGACCGTGTCGTGCAAACGATGCGGTCTTTTTTTACGCTGCCGCATGAGCGGCGGTACCGCGATTCCGCGGCTATTCGGCGGCCAGCGGCAGATCCATGAAATTGTGATCGGGCATCGCCATCAGTTCGGCCGAAAACCGCGCCAGATCGTCGGCCAGTGCGTCGAAACCAGCCGATCTCTGGAACGTCCGCTCATTCATGTAGAGCCCGCGATTGACCTCGATCTGCAGCGCATGCAGATGGCGCACGGGGCGGCCATAGTGCTCGGTAATGAAGCCTCCGGCATAGGGCTTGTTGTGGGCGACGCTGTAGCCCATGCCGGTGAGCAGGCCGATCGCCGTCTCGGTCAACGCCGCCGCGGCCGAGATGCCGAAACGGTCGCCGACGATGAAATCCGGCCGCAATCCGCTGTCGCCGACCCTTATGCTTGCCGGCATCGAGTGGCAGTCAATCAGCACGGCGTAGCCGAAGCGCGCATGGGTTCTGGTCAAAAGCCGTTTCAGCGTCTCGTGATAGGGCTTGTAGACCGCTTCGATGCGCGCCACGGCTTCCGCCAGCGGCAAGCGGCCGGAATAGATGTCGAGCCCCTCGCCGACCAGCTTGGGCACGGTGCCGAGCCCGCCGGCCACCCGCGCCGAGCGGATGTTGCAGAATGACGGCACCGGTTCGGCGAACATGCGCGGGTCGAGTTCCCACGGCTCCCGATTGACGTCGAGATAGGCGCGCGGGAAGTTTGCCGCCAGCATCGGCGCTCCGAGCGCGACGGCGCCGCCGAACAATTCCTCGACATAGCAGTCCTCGGAGCGGCGGATGGCGTTGCGGTCCAGCTTGGCCATAGCCATGAACCGGTCCGGATAGTAGCGGCCGCTATGCGGCGAGTTGAAGAGGAAGGGAACGCGCTGTTCGGCGCCCGATCGGATTTCGAAGGGTGGAACGACCGAAAAATCCTCGGCTGCCGTTTTCAATTTGGACGAACCCGGGAATACCAATGCATCATGATGGGAAAGTGCCACCTCGCCGCCCGCATGTCCAGCCGCCGAAGCGCCAGCCAAATCAGGATTGTGCGGCCAACGTTCACTTGATGTTTACCGTCACCTCCTCATATACAGCATGGTTAACGGGCTTGCCGCACGGCATTGTCGGTTGGGTGATTCGGACGGGACAACATGGCACGCATTCTGCTGGCGGAAGACGACGACGACATGCGCCGGTTCCTCGTCAAGGCGCTGGAGCGCGCCGGTTATCAGGTCAGCGATTTCGACAATGGCGCCAGCGCCTATGAGCGGCTGCGCGAGGAACCTTTTTCGCTGCTTTTGACCGACATCGTCATGCCCGAGATGGATGGCATCGAGCTCGCCCGACGCGCCACGGAGATCGATCCCGACCTCAAGGTGATGTTCATCACCGGCTTCGCCGCCGTCGCGCTGAACCCTGATTCCAAGGCGCCGAAAGACGCCAAGGTACTATCGAAGCCGTTCCACCTGCGCGACCTGGTCAACGAAGTCGAAAAGATGCTGCAGGCCGCCTGACGCGCTTTTTGTCGCGTCTTGACCGACGCCGCAAGCCAGGCGTTCTTTCCCTTTTCCCGCTATTGACGTGCCGAACCAAAAATGGTGTATGCGCGGCTTCGGATGGGCGTGTAGCTCAGCGGGAGAGCACTGCATTGACATTGCAGGGGTCACAGGTTCAATCCCTGTCACGCCCACCATCCAAATAATCCCTCAATTGGCCGTCGGTATTTTTCGTCGACTGATGTTCCCGGCCAATACCGGCCTCAGGCCGCACCGAGGCGCAGATCGCCGGTCTCGACGTGCTCCAGAAACCAGGCATAGGTCTGTTCCAATCCGCTGCGCAGCGAGTAACGCGGGCGCCAGCCGGTGGCGAACAGACGCGACACGTCCATCAGCTTGCGCGGCGTGCCGTCCGGCTTCGTCGCATCGAATGTTATTGCGGCATCGGCGCCGGCGACCGACACGATGGTGCGGGCAAGATCGGCAATGGTGATGTCTTCCCCCGAGCCGACATTGATGTGGCTCTCGCCCGAATAATTCTTCAGCAACCAGACCAGCGCGCCGGCGGCGTCGTCGACATGCAGGAATTCGCGCATCGGCGTGCCTGATCCCCACACCTCCAGGCTCTTGCGGCCGGCGCGCCTGGCCTCGTGCGCCTTGCGCATCAGAGCGGGCACGACATGGCTGGAATTGAGGTCGAAATTGTCGCCCGGGCCGTAGAGATTGGTCGGCATCGCCGAGATGTAGTCGACGCCGTACTGGCGCCGATAGGCCTGGCACAGTTTCAGCCCGGCGATCTTGGCGATCGCATACCATTCGTTGGTGGGTTCGAGCGGTCCGGTCAGCAAGGCGTCCTCGGAGATCGGCTGCGCCGCGAATTTGGGATAGATGCAGGATGAACCGAGAAACAGCAGCTTCTGCACCTCGTTGCGGAAGGCGCTGTCGATGACATTGTTCTGCATGACGAGATTGTCCTGCAGAAAATCGACGGGAAGCCTGTTGTTGGCCAGGATACCGCCGACCTTGGCCGCCGCCATCACCACTGCATCCGGCTTGCGGTCGGCCATCCAGCGCCGCACGCCGGCCTGGTCGAGAAGATCGAGCTCGGCGCGCGAGGCGGTCAGGACCTCGCAATCCTCATCGGCCAATCTGCGCAGGATAGCCGAGCCGACCATGCCGCGATGTCCGGCCACGAAAACGCGCTTGCCCTGAAGGTCGAAGGTCATCAGCTTACCCCAATGCAGAACGGCAGCTATGCCAGTTGGCCGGCGGAGCGCCGGATCGGCTTCTCTGTTGCCGGACGCATACCGCATACAGATTTGCCCAGACAAGGCAAATCGCAAAGCCACCCGAAGCAACCTTTGGATCGGACGCTGTAGCGCTCGCGATCAGACGCCCGCTACCGTGCAGAGGCTTGTCATTCTGGCAATGGCAAGCTCGGGGTCGGCCAGCAACCCTGCCTGGTCGGCAAGGCGAAAGACATCGGCATAGTGACGGATGCCGCGCGCCGATTGCATGCCGCCGACCATCGAAAAATGCTCCTGATGGCCGTTCAGCCATGCCATGAAGACGATGCCGGCCTTGTAGTATTCGGTCGGCGCCTCGAAGATCTTGCGCGACAGCGGCACTGTCGGAGCCATCAGCGCGTCGTAGCCCGCGCGGTCGCCGTCGGCCAGCTTTGCCAGCGCCGCATTGGCGACCGGCGCGATGGCATCGAAAATGCCGAGCAGCGCGTGCGAATGTCTGTCGCCGTCGCCGGCGATCAGCTCGGGGTAATTGAAATCGTCGCCGGTGAACATCAGCACGCCCTCGGGCAGCCGATCCCTGAGCGCAATCTCCTTGCCGGCATCGAGCAGCGATATCTTTATGCCTTCGACCTTGCCGGCATGGCGTTCGATGATCGCGACCAGCGTCTCCAGCGCAGTTTCGAAGTCGCTGCTGCCCCAGTAGCCTTTCAGCGCCGGGTCGAACATGTCGCCCAGCCAGTGCAGGATGACCTTGCCGGAGGCCTGGGACAGGATGCGGTCGTAGACGCCGATATAGTCGTCGGGGCCTTTGGCGACCCCCGCCAGCGCCCGGCTGGCCATCATGATCGCCTTGCCGCCAAGCCCTTCGATGAAGCCGAGCTGTTCTTCATAGGCCGCGATGACATCGTCTAGCCTGCTGGCGCCCCCCGGCGCCAGATGGTCGGTGCCGGCGCCCGACGCGAGAGCGGCGCCTTCGACGCTGCGCGCCTCGGCGATCGAGCGGCGGATCAATTCCTTGGCATTCGCCCAGTCGAAACCCATGCCGCGCTGAGAGGTGTCCATCGCTTCGGCGACACGGAAGCCAAGCCGCCAGAGGTGACGGCGAAACGCCATCGTCTTGTCCCAGTCGACCGCGGGCCTCGACCACGGATCGGTCATGGCGAGGGGATCGGCAACGACATGGGCGGCGGCGTAGGCGATGCGCGAGAAGCGAGCGCCGGCCACAGGCTGTACCGGCTGGCCGACAAGCCGGCAGCGGACACGGCCGGCGCCTTCCCCGGGCAAGGTGATGTCCATGGCTCTCTCCCTTGCCAACGCCTATTAAATGGAACGTTCCAACAAATCAAGATATTTTGACTCCTGCCTCGTGCAGCGAAAATTGCTGCATCGCAGCAGCCGAAAGCCCTGCTTGCCGGGAGAATTGCGCCACCGAGCCGCATTTTTCCCGGCTTCGCAAAAACGCGATTGACTCAAATGCGCCGCAGGGATTAGATCGTTCCAATAAAATCGCACAAGAAACCACCGGGAGGACAGATCTGGATGGCCAGCCGGGCCAAGGCAACGATACTCGACATCGCCCGTGAGGCGGGCGTGTCCAAATCGACGGTATCGCTGGTGCTGCAGGGCAGCGGGCTGATCCGGCCCGAAACCGCGCTCAAGGTGCGCAAGGCGATCGAGGACGTCGGCTATGTCTACAACCGCGGCGCCGCCAATCTGCGCAAGGCCCATTCCAACGTCATCGGCATGGTCATCAACGATCTCACCAATCCGTTTTTCGCCGAGCTCGCGGTCGGCATGGAGCGCGTCTTCCAGTCGGCCGGAGTCGTGCCTTTCATCGCCAATACGGCTGAAAACCCGGTGCGACAGGAAGAGGTTCTGAAATCGTTGATGGAGCAGGGTGTCGCCGGGCTCGTCGTGTCGCCGGCGCGCGGCACCACGCCTGGTGCGTTCCGTCGCCTTGAGACCGCAGGCGTTCCGGTCGTCTTCGTCATGCGCCGGCTTCCCGAAAGCCGTATCCCGGTGATCACGCCCGACAATCATCGCGGCGCCTATCTCGCCACCGCCCATCTGATCGGCAAGGGCCACCGCCGGCTGGCCTTCTTCGGCGGCTCGTCCGACCTTGTCGTCTATCACGAGCGCCTGGGCGGCTTTCGCGAGGCCTGTGAAGCGCTCGGCATCGATCCGGCCGACAGGCTGGTCTTCGAGGGCGAAACCAGCCGCAAGGGCGGTATTGCCTGCCTGGAAACCGCACTTGCCATGGCCGCGCCGCCGACCGCGGCCCTTTGCTTCAACGATGCGGTCGCCTTCGGCGTCTTGCTGGCGCTGCGCAAGCGCGGCCTGGAACCCGGCGCGGACTTTGCCGTCGTCGGCTTCGACGACGTCGCCGAGGCCGAGCACTATATGCCGGCGCTGACCAGCGTCGCGGTGAACACCGCCGGCCTCGGCGAGCGCGCCGCCCATGTCGTGCTGAAGATGATCCAGTCGCGCACCACGCGCGCCGAGGATCATATCGGCGCCGTCAACCTCGTGGTCAGGGAAAGCTGCGGCCCCGATCGCAACGAGCATGGCCGCGCGGGAATGGGAGATGCGGCATGACCGTCAGTTGGGGGCTGATCGGCGCCAGCACGATCGCAAGACAGTTCATGATCGGCGCCATCCGCGCGCAGCGGGACGGCGAGATCGCCACGGTGATGAGCTCCAGCCCGGAGCGGGCTACCGCCTATGCGCGGGAAAACCGCATTCCGGCGGCGGTCTCGACGACTGATGAATTGCTCGGCTCCGACATCGACGCCGTCTACATCTCGACCACCAACGAATTGCATCTCGAACAGGCACTCGCCGCCATCGAGGCGGGAAAGCATGTGCTTTGCGAAAAACCACTGGCGCTGACCAGCGCCGACGCGCGGAAGATGGTCGCGGCGGCCAGGGCCGCCGGCGTCGTGCTCGGCACCAATCACCACCTGCGCAATGCCGGCTCGCATCGGGCGATGCGCGAAGCGATCGCTGCCGGCCGCATCGGCAGGCCGATCGCCGCGCGCGTGTTCCACTCCGTCTATCTGCCGGAAAACCTGCAGGGCTGGCGCATCACCAGGCCGGACGCCGGCGGCGGCGTGGTGCTCGACATCACCGTCCACGATGCCGACACGCTGCGCTTCGTGCTCGGCGACGATCCCGTCGAGATCTCGGCATTCACGCAGTCGGCCGGCATGGCCGCCGGCGGGCTGGAAGACGGCGCCATGTGCCTCTGGCGCTTCGGATCGGGGATCATTGCCCAATCGCATGAGGGCTTCACCACCAAATTCGCCGGCACCGGCTTCGAGGTGCATGGCAGCGAAGGCTCGCTGATCGCCAAGGACGTGATGACGCAGAAGCCAGTCGGCTCGGTGTTGCTTCGCACGGCACAGGGTGAGGAGGAATTGAGCTTCGACCGCGAAGACCTCTATGCCCGTTCGCTGCGCCAATACCACGCGGCGATCCGCGGCGAGGGCCAGCCTTCCGCCACCGGCGAGGACGGCGTCTGGTCGCTGACATCAGCCGAAGCGGCATTGCAGTCGGCCAGGTCCGGCAAGGCCGTCGCCATCGACCCGAAGCTCGGGAGCGCCGCGTGAGCAAGCTCGTTTCAGCTGCTGAGGCTGCCGGCCTGATCAGGGATGGCGTGGTCGTTTCCGTGTCGTCGTCGAGCGGCCTCGGCTGCCCGGATGCGGTGCTTGCCGCGATCGGCGAGCGCTTCGACGCCGAAGGCCATCCCAGGGACATCACGACGCTGCACCCGATCGCCGCCGGTGACATGTACGGCATCAAGGGCATCGACCATCTAGCCAAGCCCGGCCTGTTGAAGCGCACTTTGTGCGGCTCCTATCCGTCCGGGCCTTCATCGTCGGAACCGCCGCAGATCTGGAAGATGATCGGCGACAATACGGTCGCCGCCTACAACGTGCCGTCCGGCATCCTGTTCGACATGCATCGTGAGGCCGCCGCCAAGCGCCCCGGCGTGCTGACCAAGGTCGGGCTCGATACCTTTGCCGACCCGCGCCACCAGGGTTGCGCCATGAATGCTGCCGCCAGCGAGCCGATCGTTTCGGTGCAGCAGTTCGACGGCGAGGAATGGCTCTATTTCCGCTCAATCGTACCTCAGGTCGCGATCATTCGCGCCACCACGGCGGACGAGCGCGGCAACCTTACCTATGAGCATGAGGGTGCCTATCTCGGCGGCCTCGAACAGGCGCTGGCCGCCCGCAACAATGGCGGCATCGTCATCGCGCAGGTCAAGCGCGTCGTCGAGAACGGCACGCTGAAGCCGCACGATGTGCGCGTGCCCGGCGTGCTGGTCGACCATATCGTGGTGGCGCCCGACCAGTTGCAGACGACGCTGACGCCCTACGATCCGGCCATCTCCGGCGAGATCTTCCGGCCGCTGTCGAGCTTTCGCAACGCCGAGATGAACGTCCAGAAGGTCATTGCGCGCCGCGTCGCCATGGAGCTTGCCGACGGCATGGCGGTCAATATCGGCTTCGGCATCTCGGCCAATGTGCCGCGCATCCTTATCGAGGAAGGCCAGCACGGCAAGGTCACCTGGGTCATCGAACAGGGGGCGGTCGGCGGCGTGCCGCTGCTCGACTTCAAGTTCGGCTGCTCGTCGAACGCCGACGCCTTCATGCCCTCGCCGCACCAGTTCATCTATTTCCAGGCCGGCGGCTTCGACGCCTCGCTGCTGTCCTTCCTGCAGATCGACCGCCACGGCTCCGTCAATGTCTCGAAGCTTTCGGCGCGGCCCCACGTCACCGCCGGCGCCGGCGGCTTCGTCGACATCACCGCGCGGGCGAAGAAGATCGTCTTTTCCGGTTTCTTTAACGCCGGCGCCAAGCTGTCGCTTGCCGGTGGCTGCATTCGCATCGACCAGGAGGGCAAGGTCAAGAAAGTCGTCGGCGAGGTCGAGCATATCTCCTTCTCGGGCAAGCGTGCCGTCGCCCAGGGACAGGACATCACCTATGTCACCGAGCGCTGCGTGATGAAGCTGACGCCGGCAGGGCTGATGGTGACCGAGCTGGCGCCAGGTGTAGACTTGGAGCGCGATGTGCTGGCGCAGGCCGAGATCCCGCTCGCCGTCGCCAACGACCTGAAAATCACACCGGATGCGCTCTACCGGGACCGGCCGATCGGCCTGTCGCTCAATGGCGGCGCATCGCTTGGAGGCGCACATGGCTGAGCGTCTGGTAACGTTTGAAACCGACGGCCCCATCGGCATTGTCACACTGCGCCGGCCGGAGAAATTCAACGCGCTCGATATTCCGATGCTGCGGGCGCTGGAAGCGGCACTCGACGAGGCCGAGACAGCAACCGACGTCCGCGTCGTGCTGATCTGCGGCGAAGGCAAGGGTTTTTGCGCCGGCGGCGATGTCGAGGCTTGGGCAGAAATGAGCGCTGTCGATTTCCAGGTGCAATGGGTGCGCTACGGCCATCGCGTCTTCGACCGGCTGGCGCGGCTGCGGCAGCCGACGATCGCCGTGCTTGCCGGCCATGCGCTGGGCGGCGGGCTGGAACTGGCGGCCGCTGCAGACTTCCGCGTGGCGGAAACACAGGTGAAGCTGGGGTTCCCCGAAACCTCGATCGGCGTCGTTCCCGGCTGGTCCGGCACCCAGCGCGCCGTGCGCCGCTTCGGCGCGCAGGCAGTGCGGCGGATGGCGCTCGGCGGCGAAGTGTTTCTGGCTACCGAGGCTCTTGCTCTGGGGATTGTCGACCGGGTGGTCGAGACCGGTAAGGCGTTCGCTGAAGCCAAGGCCTGGGCCGGCAAGATCGCCGAGCGCGGCCCGCTCGCGACCGAAGCCGCCAAGCTGATGATTGCCATCGCGGAGGGCGAAGAGAGTGCTGCCGCGACCGAAGCGCTGGCCAGCGGCTTCATCGCGCTGACAAGCGATCTCAGGACCGGCGTCGATGCTTTCAACGCCAAGCAGAAACCGGCGTTCTCAAGATCTTAGGACCTGAAACGCACATGAACGCACCTCTCAACATCGCCATGCCCGCCGAGGCAGCCGCAGCGCCGAAAAGCTACCGGCTGCTGATCGGCGGCAGGTTCGTCGACGCCCAGGACGGCCGCACGCTGGAGCGCAGCAGCCCTGGCCACGGCTTCACCGTCTCGCGCTATGCACAAGCCGGCGCGGCGGACGTGGAGGCTGCGGTACAGGCCGCGCACAGGGCCTTCGAGACCGGCCCGTGGCCGCGCATGAAGGCCGCCGAGCGCGCCGCGATCCTGCTCAAGGCTGCTGACCTGATCGAGGCGCGGCTGGACGAGATTGCCCGGCTCGACGCACTGGAATCCGGCAAGCCGATTGCGCAGGCGCGCGGCGAGATCGGCGGCGCCGTCGATATCTGGCGTTATGCCGCGGCACTTGCCCGCACGCTTCACGGCGAAAGCTACGCCAATCTCGGCGATGCCATGCTCGGCGTCGTGTTGCGCGAACCGATCGGCGTCGTCTCCATCATCACGCCGTGGAATTTCCCGTTCCTTATCGTCAGCCAGAAGCTGCCCTTCGCGCTCGCCGCCGGCTGCACGGCGGTGGTCAAGCCGAGCGAGATGACCTCGGCCTCGACCTTTGTGCTCGGCGAGATCCTGATGCAGGCCGGCCTGCCGAATGGCGTCGTCAACATCCTTGCCGGGTTGGGCGCCGATGTCGGCGCACCGATGGTCAGCCATCCGCTGGTCGAGATGGTGTCGTTCACCGGCTCCACCCGCGTCGGCAAGATGACCATGGCGTCTGCCGCCAACTCGCTGAAGAAAGTCGCGATGGAGCTCGGCGGCAAGAACGGCCAGATCGTCTTTCCCGATGCCGACCTCGAGGCCGCCGCCGACGCGGCGGTGTTCGGCGGCTTTTTCAATGCCGGCGAATGCTGCAATGCCGGCAGCCGGCTGATCGTCCATGAGGCGATCGCCGACGAGTTCCTCGGCGCCGTCAATGCCCTCACCGCCAAGGTGGTTGTCGGCGACCCGCTCGACGACCGCACCAAGGTCGGCGCGATGATCTCCGCCGACCATATGGCCAAGGTCACCGGCTACGTGACGGCAGCGGAAAACGGCGGCGGCCGGATCTGTAGCGGCGGCAATCAGCTTGCTTCGAGCGCCGGCCAGTATCTTGATCCGACCATCGTTCGCGATGTCACCGAAGACATGGCCATTGCACGCGAGGAAGTGTTCGGTCCGGTGCTCTCGGTGCTGACTTTTGAATCGATTGAAAGGGCGTTGCACATCGCCAACAACACGCCCTATGGTCTGTCGGCGGGCGTGTGGAGCGCCAGCATCGATACCTGCATGTCGGTGGCGCGGAATGTGCGTTCGGGAACCGTTTGGGTGAACACGTTCATGGAGGGTTACCCCGAGCTGCCTTTCGGCGGCTACAAGCAGTCCGGTCTCGGACGCGAACTCGGCAAGCGCGCCGTCGAGGATTATACCGAGGAAAAGACAATCCAGTTTCATCGCGGCCAGCGCACCGGATGGTGGGTCGGCTGAGTTGGGAAGAACCCGGCGGGCATCCGCCGGTCGTGTAAGTTCAACAAGGGAGGAAGTACATGTTGCGCAAACTGCTTATCGGGACGGCTCTCGCATCGGGCGTTGCGTTCGCGGCCCATGCCGAGGACGTCAAGGAAGTCCAGATGCTGCATTGGTGGACGTCGGGCGGCGAAGCTGCCGCTCTGAACGTGCTCAAGCAGGATCTGGCCAAGGAAGGCTTTGCCTGGAAGGACGTGCCGGTGGCCGGCGGCGGCGGCGACGCTGCCATGACCGCGCTGAAGGCGATGGTGGCAGCGGGCAACTACCCGACCGCCTCGCAGATGCTTGGCTATACCGTGCTCGATTACGCCGCAGCCGGCGTTATGGGCGACCTGACCGAGACGGCGATAAAGGAAGGCTGGGACAAGTCCGTTCCCGCGGCCCTGCAGAAATTCTCCGTCTATGACGGCAAGTGGGTCGCGGCTCCGGTCAATGTCCACTCGGTCAACTGGCTATGGATCAACAAGGCGGTGATGGACAAGATCGGCGGCACCGAGCCCAAGACCTTCGACGACTTCATTGCGTTGCTGGACAAAGCCAAGGCGGCGGGCGTTATCCCGCTCGCGCTGGGCGGCCAGAACTGGCAGGAAGCGACAATGTTCGACTCAGTCGTGCTGTCGACCGGCGGGCCTGAGTTCTACAAGAAGGCCTTCAACGACCTCGACGAGGAGTCGCTGAAGTCCGACACGATGAAGAAGTCGTTCGACAATCTCGCCAAGCTCGTCACCTATGTCGACCCGAACTTCTCGGGCCGGGACTGGAACCTCGCCACCGCCATGGTCATCAAGGGCGATGCGCTGGTGCAGGTGATGGGTGACTGGGCCAAGGGCGAATTCAACGCCGCCAAGAAGGTCCCGGGCACCGACTTCCTGTGCTACCGCTTCCCGGGCACCGACGGCAGCGTCGTCTACAACTCCGACATGTTCGGCATGTTCAACGTTCCGGAGGACCGCAAGGCCGCCCAGATCGCCCTGGCCACCGCCACGCTGTCGAAGAGCTTCCAGTCGGCCTTCAACGTCGTCAAGGGCTCTGTCCCGGCCCGCACCGACGTGCCGGACACCGACTTCGACGCTTGCGGCAAGAAGGGCATGGCCGACCTGAAGGCCGCCAATGAAGGCGGCACGCTGTTCGGTTCGCTGGCGCAGGGCTATGGCGCGCCTCCCGCGGTTGCCAACGCCTACAAAGATGTCGTCTCGAAATTCGTGCACGGCCAGATCAAGACCTCGGACGAGGCCGTGACCCAACTGGTCAGCGCGATCGAAGACGCCAAGTAAGGCACCCGCCCATGTGAATGATCTCCCCGGCGCAAGCCGGGGAGATCCCCTGCGGCGAGGTTTTGCGGTTGCGCCGACCGGCACGCTTTCGTGCCGCAGAGCCCGAGACAGCAGAATTCCGGACCCGCCATACGGAATGGACAGATGAGCACAGTTGCTGAAACCAGTATCACGCTGACGCCGGAGCACGATGCCCGTCCGGGCGCCACGGTGCGCTCGCGCCTTCAGAATGCGCTGCCGAAGCTCGTGCTGGCGCCGAGCTTCGCCGCCACAATCGTCTTCGTCTACGGCTTCATCCTGTGGACGATCTATCTGTCCTTTACCAATTCCAAGACCTTTCCCTCCTATGCGATCACCGGGCCACGCGCCTATCAGCGGCTATGGCGCTGGACTTTCGAAAGCGATCCGCCGTCCTCCTGGTACACGTCGATCACCAATATGGGGATTTTCGGCTTCCTCTACATTTCCATCTGCCTGGCGCTCGGCCTGTTCCTGGCGATCCTGCTCGACCAGAAGATCCGCGGCGAAGGTGTGCTGCGGCCGATCTACCTCTACCCGATGGCACTGTCGTTCATCGTCACCGGCGTTGCCTGGAAATGGTTTCTGGACCCCGGCCTCGGCCTCGAGCAGACACTGCACCAATGGGGCTGGACGAGCTTCCATTTCGACTGGATCAAGAACAAGGATTTCGTCATCTACACGGTGGTCATCGCCGGCGTCTGGCAGGCGTCGGGCTTCATCATGGCGATGTTCCTGGCCGGCCTGCGCGGCATCGACGGCGAGATCCTGAAGGCGGCGCAGATCGACGGCGCCACCACCTTCCAGCTCTACCGTCGCATCGTCATCCCGCTGCTGCGGCCGATCTTCCTGTCCGCCTTGATCGTCCTCGCGCATCTCGCCATCAAATCCTACGATCTGGTGGTCGCGCTGACCAGCGGCGGGCCGGGCGGTTCGGCCTGGCTGCCGTCCAACTTCATGTATGAGTACACCTTCAAGCGCAACGAGATGGCCGTCGGCTCGGCCAGCGCCGTGATCATGCTGATGACCATCACCGCGATCATCGTTCCCTATCTCTATTCCGAGCTTCGGGAGAAGCCGCGATGAGCGCCGTGGCCACTCCTGCTCGCCAGAGCACTGGCGGTATCAGCGCCAGGACGGTCAACCGTATTGTCATCTACGGGCTGCTGGCGCTGTTCGCGCTGTTCTATCTGATGCCGCTGTTCGTCATGCTTGTGACCTCGTTCAAGACCATGGACGAAATCCAGAACGGCAACATGCTGGCGCTGCCGCAGGAGCCGACCTTCGCACCTTGGATAAGGGCGTGGAGCGAGGTTTGCTCGGGTCTCACCTGCGTCGGCATGAAGGGTTATTTCTGGAACTCGATCAAGATGGTGGTTCCGGCCGTCATCATCTCGACCCTGCTCGGCGCGCTCAACGGCTATGTGCTGACGAAGTGGCGCTTTCGCGGGGCGACGCTGGTGTTCGGGCTGATGCTGTTTGCCTGCTTCATTCCGTTCCAGTCCGTCCTCTTGCCGATGGCAACGATCCTCGGCAGCCTCGGCCGGTTCGGCGTCAAGCTGCAGAACGCGACCGGCCTCACCTTCGGCTTCGGCAATCCGACCGTGAACCTGGTGTTCGTTCACGTCGTCTACGGCATCGGCTTCACCACCCTGTTCTTCCGCAATTATTACGAAGCGTTTCCGAACGAGCTGGTGAAGGCGGCGCAGATCGACGGCGCCAGCTTCTTCCAGATCTTCCGGCGCATCATGCTGCCCAACTCGCTGCCGATCATCGTGGTGACGGTGATCTACCAGTTCACCAACATCTGGAACGACTTCCTCTTCGCTTCCGCCTATGCCGGCTCAGGCGACGTGATGCCGATGACGGTGGCGCTGAACAATGTCGTCAACACCTCGACCGGCGTCGTCGAATACAACGTCAACATGGCGGCGGCGATGATCGCCGCGCTGCCGACGCTCCTCGTCTACGTGCTCGCCGGCCGCTATTTCGTGCGCGGCCTGATGGCCGGCGCCGTCAAAGGATAATCGCATGGCTTTTCTGGAAATTGACGGGCTGAAGAAGCGTTTCGGAGCGGTCGAGATCCTGAAAGGCATCGACCTCGACCTGGAAAAGGGCGGCTTCCTCGTGCTGGTCGGGCCTTCCGGTTGCGGCAAGTCCACGCTGCTCAACACTATTGCCGGCCTGGAAACCATCACCGAAGGGGAAATCCGCGTCGACGGACGCACGATCAACGATTTCCACCCCTCCAAGCGCGACATCGCCATGGTCTTCCAGAGCTACGCGCTCTATCCGAACATGACGGTTGCCGGCAATATCGCCTTCGGCATGGAGATGCGCGGCGTGCCGGCCGGCGAGCGCCAGAAGGCAATCGACAAGGTGGCGAAGGTCCTGCAGATCGGCCATCTGCTGAAGCGCAAGCCAAGCCAGCTCTCCGGCGGCCAGCGCCAGCGCGTTGCCATGGGCCGGGCGCTGGTGCGTGATCCAAAGCTGTTCCTGTTCGACGAGCCTTTGTCCAATCTCGATGCCAAGCTGCGTGTCGACATGCGCATCGAGATCAAGCGCCTGCATGCCACCACCGGCACCACCATCGTCTACGTCACCCACGACCAGATCGAGGCGATGACGCTGGCCACCAAGATCGCGGTGATGCGCGACGGCGAGGTGCAGCAGTTCGGCACGCCAGCCGAAATCTATAACAATCCGGTCAACCTGTTTGTTGCCGACTTCATGGGCTCGCCGGCGATGAACCTGATCCCGGCGACGATCGGCAGCAACGGCAGCGGCTTCTCCGTCGTCATGGAGCGCGAGGCGCGCCAGCCGATCTCGCTGCCGCTGGGCAATGCGCCGGCCGGCCTGTCGGCATTCCAGGGAAAACCGATCATCTTCGGCGTCCGCCCGGAAGCACTGACCGATCCCGAGGGTGCCGAACGCAACGCCTCGAACATCGCCCGCGCCGACTGTCACATCGAGGTCATCGAGCCGGCCGGCTCGGATACGTTCGCGGTCACCAATCTCGGCGGCAAGGCGGTGGTGGCGCGGCTGCGCGCCGATGCCAAAATCCAGCCCGGCACGGTCACGCCGCTCGCCTTCAACCTGACCAAGGCGGTGTTCTTCGATCCGGCGACCGAGAAACGCATCGTCTAACGGCCATGACAAATCCCGACATCGTCATCATCGGCTCCGGTATAGGCGGCGCCACGATCGCCTCCGGCCTTGCCGGCGGTGGCGCCTCGATCCTGATGCTGGAGCGTGGCGAACCACTGCCGGCAACGCCGCACACACGCGACACCCACGCAATCTTCGTCGATGGTCATTATCGGCCGAAGGAGATGTGGCTCGAGGCCGGCGGAGCGCCTTTCAACCCGGGCAATTACTACTATGTCGGCGGCAATTCGAAATTCTACGGCGCGGTGCTGATCCGCTACCGCAGGGAAGACTTTTCGGAGATGGAGCACTATGGCGGCGTCTCGCCGGCCTGGCCGTTTTCCTACGAGGAATTCGAGCCCTGGTATTCCAGGGCCGAGCAACTTTTCCGCGTGCGCGGTGCACTCGGCGAAGACCCGACCGAGCCGTTCCACTCTACGCCCTACCCTTTCGGGCCGGTACCAGACGAGCCGTCGATCGCGCGTGCGCGCGCCGAGTTGAAGAGCCTAGGCCTGCATCCGGCATCGCTGCCGCTCGGCGTCGACATCGAAGCCTGGCTGAAAGACGGCAGCACGCCGTGGGACGCGTTTCCCAACACCGGGACCGGCAAGGTCGACGCCCAAACGGGACCGCTGGCCGCCGCCCTTGCCGACCAGAAGATCAAGCTCGAGACCGGCGCCCATGTCGAATATCTCGAGGCATCGCCGGATGCGAGGACAATCATCGCCGTCCATTATCGACAGAACGGTACGCTGAAGAAAGTCGCGCCGAAGCTGGTCATCCTGTCGGCCGGCGCAGTCAATTCCGCCGCCATCCTGCTGCGCTCGCCCACCCCTCAGGGCAGAGGCGGTGGCAAAGGCCTGGCCAACCGTTCCGACCAGGTCGGCCGCAACTTCATGAACCACAATTCGAGCGCCATGCTGGCGATCGATCCGCGCCGCAGGAACAAGTCCGTCTACCAGAAGACGCTGATGCTGAACGATTATTATCTGTCCGACGGCAAGGGCGGCAAACCGCTCGGCAACGTCCAGCTTCTAGGCAAGATCGACGGCAACATCCTCAAGGCCAATGTCAGGCGCGCGCCCAAATTCGCGCTGGATTTCATGGCCGGCCACGCCGTCGACTGGTATCTGATGTGCGAGGACCTGCCCGATCCCGAGAGCCGCATCATGGTCGACGGCAAGGACATCGTCATGCAGTGGCGGCGCTCCAACATGCAGTCGCTCGACGGACTGACCAAGGTGATGCGCGAGAATTTCCGCGCCTGCGGCTATCCGATCGTCCTGTCACGGCCGTTTGACAAGCGCACGCCCTCACATCAGTGCGGCACGGTGAAGATGGGCAACGATCCAGCGACCTCGCCGCTGGATCCGTTCTGCCGCTCCTTCGACCACAGCAATTTGTTCGTCGTCGATGCTGGCTTCCTGCCGAATTCGGCCGCCGTCAATCCGGCGCTGTCGATCGCCGCACAGGCGCTGCGCGTCGCCGATCATATCCGCAAGACGGAGCTTGCAACATGAGCCGCCCGGCAGCGATCGTCACCGGCGGCGCGCGCGGCATCGGCCTTGCCTGTGCCGAGGCGCTGGCCAGCGCCGGCTTCGATATTCTGGTCGCCGACCTTGCTGACGAAGCCGCAGACGGGCTCGCCGCCGACATCACCGGGCGCGGCGCGAAATTCGCCTATGTCAGCGGCGACATCGCCGACCTCGACGGCCACGCAGCGCTGATTGATGCCGCGACAAGCGCCTTCGGCCGCATCGACTGCCTGGTCAACAATGCCGGCATCGGCACTGTCCTGCGCGGCGATCTGCTCGAGCTCAAGCCGGAAAATTTCGACCGGGTGCTCGGCATCAATCTGCGCGGCACCGTATTCCTCAGCCAGGCCGTCGCCAAAGCGATGCTCGGCCTGCCAAGCGATGGTGCGAGATCGATCATCACCATCACTTCGGTCAGCGCCGCCATGGCCTCGCCGGAACGTTCCGATTACTGCATCTCCAAGGCTGGGCTTTCGATGTGGGTGAAGAACCTGGCGCTGCGGCTCGCCGCCGAAAATATCGCCGTGTTCGAGGTGCGCCCGGGCATCATCCGCACCGACATGACCGCCGGTGTGACCGCCAAATATGACGGGCTGATCGACGGCGGGCTGGTGCCGGCGATGCGCTGGGGCGAGAGCGAAGATATCGGTGCCGCCGTGGCGGCGCTCGCCGGCGGCAAGTTCGGCTTTTCGACCGGCTCGGTCATCAATATCGACGGCGCGCTGTCGGTGCCGAGGCTATGAACAGGTGATGCCATGACCGACTACATAATCGTCGGCGCCGGCCCGGCCGGGTGCGTACTCGCCAACCGGTTGAGCCAAGATCCGTCGCATCAGGTGCTGCTGCTCGAAGCCGGCGGCAAGGACTGGCATCCGTTGATCCACATGCCGGCCGGTTTCGCCAAGATGACCAAGGGCATCGCCGCCTGGGGCTGGTCGACAGTGCCGCAAAAGCACATGCAGGACCGTGTCTTCCGATACACGCAGGCCAAGGTGATCGGTGGCGGCTCTTCGATCAACGCCCAGATCTACACGCGCGGCAACGCCCGCGACTACGACGCCTGGGAGAAGGAAGAAGGCCTTGCCGGCTGGGGCTATCGCGACGTGCTGCCCTATTTCAAGCGCGCGGAGAACAACCAGCGTTATGCCAACGATTTCCACGGCGACCAAGGCCCGCTCGGCGTATCGAACCCGATCGCGCCGCTGCCGATCTGCGAGGCCTATTTCCGTGCCGGACAGGAGATGGGCATCCCCTTCAATCCCGACTTCAACGGGGTAGCCCAGGAGGGCGTCGGTTATTATCAGCTGACGCAGAAGGACGCGAAGCGCTCCTCCGCCTCTGTCGCCTATCTCCGGCCGATCCGCGAGCGAAAGAATCTCACCGTCAGGACCGGCGTTCTGGTGACGCGCATCGTCGTCGACAAGGGCCGCGCCGTCGGCGTCGAGATCGTCGACAGGCCGGGCGGCCAGCCAACGATCCTGCGCGCCGAGCGCGAGGTGATCGTCTCGTCCGGCGCCATCGGCTCGCCGAAGCTTTTGCTGCAGTCGGGCATCGGCCCGGCCGACCATCTGAAGGCGGTCGGCGTGACACCGGTGCACGATCTGCCCGGCGTCGGCTCCAACCTGCAGGATCATCTCGACCTGTTCGTCATCGCCGAATGCACCGGCGATCACACCTACGACAACTACGCCAAGCTGCACTGGACGGCGTGGGCCGGGCTGCAGTATCTGCTCCTGAAGAAAGGCCCGGTAGCCTCCAGCCTGTTCGAGACCGGCGGCTTCTGGTACGCCGATCCGACCGCCGCCTCTCCCGATATCCAGTTGCATCTCGGCCTCGGCTCCGGCATCGAGGCCGGCGTCGAGAAGCTGAACAATCCGGGCGTGACACTGAACTCGGCCTTCCTGCGCCCGCGCTCGCGCGGCACCGTGCGGCTGAACAGTGCCGACCCGGCCGACCGCCCGCTGATCGATCCGAACTATTGGTCCGATCCCTATGACCGCGACATGTCGATCAAGGGGCTGAGGCTGGCGCGCGAGATCATGCGGCAGAAAGCGCTGCAGCCCTATGTGCTGCGCGAGGTACTGCCGGGACCCGACCTGCAGAGCGGCGGCGAGCTGTTCGACTACGCCTGCCGCAGTTCCAAGACCGACCACCACCCGGTCGGCACCTGCCGCATGGGCCACGATGCGATGAGCGTGGTGACGCCAGATCTCAGGCTGCGCGGTATCGAGGGCCTGCGCGTCTGCGACGCCTCGGTGATGCCGCGCATCCCCTCCTCCAACACCAATGCCCCGACGATCATGGTTGGCGAAAAAGGCGCCGATCTGATCCTTGGCCGCGAGCCGCTGCCGCCGGCGGTGTTTTCCACCAACCAAGCGGCATGAGGGACAAGGAATGATCAGGCACTGTGTCTTCGTCAGATTTCGCAACGATGTCGCCGACGCCGAGCGCGCGGCAATCCATGCCGATCTCGAAGCGTTGCGGGCGGTGATCGACGGCATGGGCAAGGTCAAATTCAGCGCCAATACCAGCCCGGAACCCTTCGCCCGCGGCTTCACGCACGGCTTCACCATCGACTTTCGCGATGCTGCGGCACGCGATGCCTATCTGGAGCATGAAGCGCATCAGCGAGCCGGCGCAAAACTGGTCGCGGCGCTCGAAGGCGGCACCGACGGGCTGATGGTGTTTGATCTGCAGATCGCGTGACTATCCCATTCTCAGCGCAACGACGCCGGCAACGATGCTAAGCACCGCGGCACCTCGCCATGCCGTCATCTTCTCGCCGAGCGCGAACACCGAGATCATCATGGCGAACAGGATCGATGTTTCGCGCAGCGACGCCACCGAGGCGATCGGCGCCTTGGTCATCGCCCACATCACGATCCAGTAGGCGCCGCCGCTGAGCACGCCGGTATAGATTCCGGCCTTCCAGTCGCGCGCCAGCACCGGCAGCGCCTGTGGGCCGCGAAAGACGACGCATAGCACCAGCGCCCACAGCGCATCGCAGACGAACAGCCAGGCGGCATAACTCGACGCGGTGGCGGCCAGCCGCGCGCCGCTGCCGTCCGACAGCGTGTAGCTGGCGATGAAGATCGATGTGCCCAGCGCGAAGCCGACGGCGCGCAGGTTCAATTTCTCCAGATGCGCGCCGCCGCGAAACGACAGCACCAGCGTGCCCGCCGACAACAAGAGGATGCCGAGAATGGCGAGCGGCGCCGGCATCTCGGCAACCACCACAACGCCCCCCAAAGCGGCCAGCAATGGCGCGGTGCCGCGCGCCAGCGGATAGGTCTGGGCGAAATCGCCGGCTTTGTAGGCGCCGATCAGGAACGTCCTGTAGCCCATGTGGAAGACAACCGAGGCGAGGATGTATGGCCACACTTCCGGCTTCGGCACCTCGACGAAAGGCAACGTCACCAGCGCAGCGGCACCCATGCCGAGCGTCATCAGTGTGATCGACAGGAAACGGTCGAGATGGACCTTGACCAGCGCGTTCCAGATCGCATGCATGGAAGCGGCGGCGAGCACCGCGAAAAAGACAAACAGGCTCATCGGCGGTTCATCCGCCGCCCGTCCCGATGACGATCGGCGTCTCCAGGTCGATATCGACCCAGAGCGGAAAATGGTCGGAAGCGATTTGGCCGATATCGGCGCTGACCGAGCGCACGCGCCCGGCAAACATGCCGCCGACGAAGCAATGGTCGAGCCGGCGCTTTGCCAGCCCGGCATCGATAGTCTTCACATGGGTGTGGAAATCCGCTGTCGGTTCCATTGCGACGGCGGCGGCATCGACAAAACCGTCGAGATAGGCGGCACCGCGATGATAGGGCGCGCTGCCGACAATGCGCCGATACTCGGCGCTATCCGGCTCCATGTTGAAGTCGCCCAACCAGATCGCCGCTACGGGGTTTTCTGGCTCTTGTTCGCCATTGCTCCAGTTGCGCGCCGGCTCGTCGTCGGCACCGCTCCATGGGCCGCCCTCGGACGGCGCACGGCGATGCTCGGCGAGCAAATAGTCGATCTGCTCCAGCCGCTCCTCGGCCGCGATATGCGCCAGATGCAACGACAGCACCCGCACCGGACCGGCAGGGGTGCGGATCATGCATTCGAGTGCGGCATTGCGGGTGTTGAGCGGCCGCAGCGTGCGCCTGAGCGGCAGCGTATGCAGCCGCGACCAGACGATCGGAAGCTTCGACAGAACCATGGTGCCGAATTGCCGCCGCCGGTTGACGATGCGGCCTTCACGCCGGTGGCTGGCATCCATGTCGAAGGCCGGCCCGTAGACCCAATGGTAGTCGGGCAGAAATTGCGAAAGAAGTTCCGGCTGGTCGTCCTCGTTGCTGCGCAACCAGTGCCGTTCCACCTCCTGCAAGGCGACGATGTCGGCGCCGGCCACGACCTTGGCACAACGCGCCAGGTCGTAGCGGCCATCGCTGCCGAAGCCGTACTGGATGTTATAGCTGACCAGCTTCATTGCTTATCCGGCTCAGTTTCCTGCTGGCAGTAGCCGTTCGCTGACAGCCTTGCAATGTGCACCCGGGCGGAGGGAGCTTGGGCCAGATGCTAAGTGGTCAGCGGCTGGAACCGACCGGGCGGGGATGCTGCCAGTTCCGACCAGTCGATTTCTTCCTCAAGGCGGTGGTAGGCTTCGTCGCCGATCGTTCCGTCGATGCGCAAACGCTCCAGCGCATCGCGCTGGCTCTTGATGGCGTAGAGACGCAATCTGTCATACTCGGTCGCCGCCTGGGCATCCTCGGGGTTTTCGGCGATGGCGCGCTGGGCGGCATATTGCTCTCGCACCGCCCCGGCCGCGCTCGATGTCTTGCCGCTGAGCACGTCCAGCGCCGCCTGCATGATGGCGACGCGCGCCTGCGCCACCTCCCGGTCGACCGTCCGATCGAGGTCGAGATTGAGCAGAAGCAGCAACGGTTTCAGGCTGACGCCTTGCAGCACCAAGGTGCCGAGCACGACCGTGAAAGCGGCGAGCACGATCGGATCACGGCCCGGAAAGTCGGCCGGCAAGGCGAAGGCTGCCGCAAGCGTCACCAGGCCACGCATGCCGCACCAGCCGATGAGCACGCCGCCGCGGAATGTCGGTGCGTCCTTCCGCCTGTCCTCGTCGCCCGGACGTGCCAGCGCTCTGAGGATCGCGCCGCAGCCCAGAACCCAGACGAGCCGCGATACGATGACGACGGCCAGCACAGCCAGGGCAAAGACGAACGCCTCGCTTTGTCCTTGCTCGGCAAGTCGGCCGACGATGGACCGCGCTTGCAGGCCCATCAGAACGAAGGCCAGCACGTTGAGCACGAACACCGCCGTCTCCCAGACCGAGTAGGAGCTGACACGATTCCTTGCCGGCATGCGGCGCGGCGATGTACGTGCGATCGTCATGGCATAGACGACGATCGTGATGATGGCGGAAAGCCCTATCCTGTCGGCCAGGATCCAGACGCCGAAGGTTGAGGCGAATTGCACTACGGTGCCGCTCGCCGGGTCGTCGATGCGGCCGAGTATGGCGAGAGACAACCGGCCGAGCACATAGCCTGCGGCAAGGCTGCCGACCGTCGACAGCAGGATCATTGGAACGGCACTGCTCAACAGGATGGAGCCGGCGGCTGCGGAAACCGACATCCTGTAGATCAACAGCGCCGTGGCGTCGTTGAGCAGGCTCTCGCCTTCCAGGATGGCGGTGATGCGGTGCGGCACCTTGAACTGTCCGAGCACGGCCGCCGCCGCCACCGCATCGGGCGGCGCTACGATCGCGCCGAGCGCTATGGCCGCGGCAATGGGCAGGCCTGCCATCGTCCAGCCGACCAGCGCGACCGTCACGGTGGTGAAGATGACGGCGCCAAGCGCCAGCAGGATGAGCGAAACCTTGTAGCGGTTGAGATCGCGCAGCGACGTGTCATAGGCCGCGTCGAGCAGAACCGGCGCGATGAACAGAGCGAGCGCCAGCTCCGGGTCGATCTCGATGGTCGGGGCAAACGGCAGGAAGGCGATGCCGGCGCCGGCCAGCGCCAGCAATGACGGATAGGGAATCTGCAGACGCCGCGACAGCGCAGTCAGGGCGACCGCGATGAGAAGCAGGACAAGGGTGAGTTCAAAAAGCGCCATGCCTTATCGTAGCGGTGAAGCCGGGCGATTGGCACTGCAAAAACGGCGACGGCTTTGGCTGCTCGTGAATGGTGAATGGCTGCGTGCAGAGGAATTTCGGCGCGTAAAGCGCATTCTCACTATTCACTATTCACCATTCACTCTTCTCCTAATGCAGCACCAGCATGTCGCCCGACGAGAACGAAATCTCGGCCTTTTCGCCGACGGCCGGCGGCGGTGTGGCCGGACTATTGAACGTGTCGAGCGAGACCGTGCTGCCGCCGATGCCGACGCGAACCCGGATGACCGAGCCGAGGAAATGCACCTCGGCGATTTCGCCCGAAAGGCTGGAATCGCGGCCGGGGTGTCGGCCGAGCGAGATCGCCTCGGGCCGCAACGCCAGCGACAGCGTGTCGCCGGACTTCGAGCCGTTGAGCTTGCCCTTGAGCGAGACCTCTTGCGAGTTGACGCGCACCTTGCCCGAAGCGGCGTCGGTGACCGTGCCTTCGAGCACGTTCAGCGTGCCGACGAAATTGGCGACGAATTTGGTTGCCGGCCGGTTGTAGATCTCGAACGGCGTGCCGACCTGCTCGGCCTTGCCGCCATACATGACGGCGATGCGGTCGGAGATCGACAGCGCCTCTTCCTGGTCGTGGGTGACGAAGATGGTGGTGATGCCGAGCTTCTTCTGGATCGAGCGGATTTCCTCGCGCAGCGACACGCGCACCTTGGCGTCGAGCGCCGACAGCGGCTCGTCGAGCAGCAGCAGCTTCGGCTTGGGCGCAATCGCCCGCGCCAGCGCGATGCGCTGCTGCTGGCCGCCGGACAGTTGGTAGGGATAGCGGTCGCCCATCTGCGGCAGCTTGATGATGTCGAGCATCTCGGCAACGCGCCTGTCGGCATCGGCCTTCGGCATACCGGCGACCTTCAGCCCGAAGCCGATATTCTGCGCCACGGTGAGGTTCGGAAACAGCGCATAGGCCTGGAACACCATGCCGATGTTGCGCTGGTTGGGCTTGAGCCGGGTGACGTCCTTGCCGGCCACGACGATCTTGCCGGCGGATGGCTCTTCGAAACCGGCGACCATGCGCAGCACCGTCGTCTTGCCGCAGCCCGACGGGCCAAGGAAGGAGACGAATTCGCCCGGCTCGACGTCGAGGTTGAAATCCTGCACCACAATGGCGGCGCCGAAGGATTTCTGCACATGCTGGATTGAGAGGAATGGCTCGGCCATGGCTTTTTCCTTCGGGTCAGTTCGGACGGTTCGCCGATCGCGGCGCGAAGCGCGACAGGATCTGGATCAGCGACATGCAGCCCCAGGTGATGGCAAAGGCGATGATGGCAAGCGCCGCCGGCTCATAGGCGCGATTGGCGCCGACGTTCTGCAGATAGGGTCCGAAAGCAGGCCGGTTGAGCAGGCTGGCCATGGTGAATTCGCCGATGACGATGGCGAAGGTCAGGAAGGCGCCCGACAGCACTGCGATCAGCACGTTGGGCAGGATGACCCGAGTGATGATCGTGCCCCAGCCGGCGCCGAGGATCTGCGCCGCCTCGGTCAGTGTCCGTACGTCGATTGTGCGAAGCCCGGTGTCGACGGCACGATACATATAGGGCAGCGCCAGTGTCGCATAACCGATGACCAGCAAGGCATTGGCTCCTGTCTCGCTGGCCAGGAACGGCAGCGGTGAGTTCGACCCGTACATTCTGATGTAGCCGAAGACGATAACGATGGCCGGAATGACCAGCGGCAACAGCGTGATGAACTCGACGACGGGCCTGATCTGCGGCAGCCGCAGACGAATCCAGTACGCCGCCGGCACGACCACCAGCACGCCAAGGACGATGGTGAAGATGGCTGCGACCACCGAATAGATGAAGGTCGCCTGGAAGCGGGGATCGCCGAGCACGACCTGATAGGCATCGAAGGAATACGCGCCGCGCCGCATGCGCATGGAGAATTCCACGGTCGCGATCAGCGGAATGAAGAAATAGGCCGCGCCCAGCGCGAAGACGATCCAGGCCCAGAATCTGCCGGACTTCATTTGAGCCACCTCTCAGAGCGCGTCCGGAACCAGATGTAGAAGACATTGGCCAGCCCAGTGATGACGATCATGCCGAAGGCGATGGCGTAGCCGAGATGGGCATTGTGCAGCACGTCACCGCGGATCTGCGCGTAGAGCAGGATAGGGACGATGTTAAGCGAGGAGCCGGTCAGAGCGTAAGCGGTGGCGATGGCACCGAAGGCGTTGGCGAACAAGAGGATGACGGTGCCGAGGAAACTTGGCCAGATCACCGGAATGACGACCATGCGCCAGAACTGCGCCTGGGTCGCGCCAAGCGTTGCCGCCGCTTCGCCCCATTCCTTCTTCAGCCCATCGATCGCCGGCACGATGATCACCACCATCAGCGGGATCTGGAAATAGACATAGGTCAGCGTCAGGCCCCAGAACGACAGGATGTTGAAACCATGGGCATAAATGTTGAAGCCGACCAAGACGTTGAGCAGCACCGTGGCGAGCCCGAGCCGGCCGAGCGTCGCGAGAAAGGCGAAGGCCAGCGGCACGCCGGCAAAATTGGAGGCCACGCCGGAAAAGGTCAGTGTCGCCGAGCGTATCCACTCCGGCAGCCCGCCGCGCACGATGGCGATGGCAATGGCAAGTCCCGCGAAAGCACCGATCAGCGACGAGGCGAGGCTGACCTTGATTGAGATCCAGTAGGCGGCAACGATCGACGGCTGCGCCAAGGCCGCTATGTTTTCGAAAGTGAATTCGCCGGCATCGTTCCGGAATGCGCCCAGCATCAGATAGAGCGTCGGCAGGATCAAGAACATGATGGCGAAGATGAAGAAAGGCGCAACGCCAAGCCATTGCGTCGGCAGCCGCATGCTGCGGGCGTCGGCAGGAGGCGCGGTCTTCCCGGCAACAGCGTGATCGGACAACGAGATATCGGTCATGCGCCGGCTACCGTCCTGGAGGTATGCCGGGCGGCGATCTAAGCCGCCCGGCTGATCTCAAGTCTTACTTGACGTTGGCGCCGACGACGGCATCCCAGTTCTTGGTGATGGCTTCCTTGGCCTTGCCCTGCTCGTCGAGCGTCGGGAACACCGCGGCTGCATAGGACTCGGCCGGCGGCAGCTTGGCCATCACGTCAGCCGGGAGCTTGCCATTCTTGGCGAGGTCGTTGAAGCGGATCGGGTGACAATAGCCCTTCAGCCAGCCGATCTGGCCTTCGTCGGAATAGAGATATTCCAGCCACAGCTTGGCAGCATTCGGGTGCGGCGCATAGGCGCTGATCGCCTGAACATAGACGCCGGCGACGACACCGGTCTTCGGCACGACGACGTCGACCGGCGGATTGCCCTTCAGCGTATCACGGCCGGCAAGCGCGTTATAATCCCAGGTCACCAGGATTGGCGTCTGGCCTTGAGCAAGCGTCGCGGGCTTGCCGATGACCGGCACGAAATTGCCGGCGGCGTTGAGCTTCTTGAAGAAGTCGAGACCAGCCGTGCCGGCGGCTTCGCCGGCAGCCGCACCGCCGGAAAGGCCGGCGGCATAGACTGCCTGGATGGCCTGGTTCGAAGCACGCGGGTCGCCGGCGAGCGCCACGGTATTGGCGAATTCCGGCTTCAGCAAGTCGGCCCAGTCGGCCGGCGCTTCCTTGACCAGGTCCTTGTTCACCAGAAACGAAAGCACGCCGTAATAGTCGCCGGTCCAAAAGCCTTCGGCATCCTTGGCGCTGTCCGGGATCGAGTCCCAGGTTGATACTTTATAAGCCTGGATCAGGCCATCCTTCTTGGCGGTCGGGCCGAAGCTCAGGCCGACGTCGATGACGTCGGGCGCTTGCGGGCCCTTGTTGTCCTTGTTGGCCTTGATCGCCTCGACCTCGTCGCCGGAGCCGGCATCGGGGTTGAGCTCGTTGACGGTGATCCCCGGATATTTTGCCTTGAAGCCGTCGATGACCGCGCCGTAGCCGCACCAGTCATGCGGCAGCGCGATGGTGGTGAGCTGGCCTTCAGCCTTGGCTGCGGCGACCAGTTCATCCATGGACTGGGCCGACGAGATGGCAGAGGTCGCCATCAGGGCGACGGCCGAAAGGGAAAGCAGTTTTCCCGTGAATTTGAACATGTGTTCTCTCCGTTGAACTGACGCCGTTGGACGCCTGCGATGCGGTATCGTTTTCGTGTGACAGCCAGATGAAAGCTTTGTGAAAGCGATGCCCCGCAGTATGAAAAAGTAAACTCTTTTTAACCGGCTGTAGCAATCGCTCCGCGATTCTTTTTCCGGCTAACTAGTTTCGATCTTGCCTTTCATCTTTCCCCCTTTCCTTTGCCTCTTTTCCCAAGTCGATTTCCGATGCGAAAATTGTCTCAGACGGTGCCGGCGATGGCGTTTTCGAGCAGCGTCAGCGCCGCCTTCTTGGTCAGCTTGACCGGGTTGCCGCCGGCGGTCGGATCGACCACCGCCATGTCGGCAATCAGGCCCTTGCGCTTCTTGTCCATGTCGAGCCCCTTGATCAGGCCGGGCAGCGCATGCGGCACCTTGAGCTCCTTGCGCAGCTTGATGATCGCCTTGGCAAAACCGTCGAAGCCGCCCTTGATGCCGCAATAGGCGGCAAGCCGGGCGATGCGCGGCTCGATCGCCTCGCGGTTGAAGGCCAGCACGTAGGGCATGAACACGGCGTTGGTCATGCCGTGGTGGCTATCGTAGAGCGCGCCGATCGGATGCGACAGCGAATGAATCGCTCCAAGCCCTTTCTGGAAGGCGGCCGCTCCCATGGCGGCGGCGCTCATCATGTTGGCGCGGGCGACCAGATCCTTGCCGTTGGCATAGGCTTTCGGCAGGTTTTCGAAGACCAGCCTTATGCCTTCCACGGCGATGCCGTCGGCCATCGGGTGATAGCCCGGCGCGCAATAGGCTTCGAGACAGTGAGCGAGCGCATCCATGCCGGTGCCGGCGGTGATGAAGCCCGGCATCCCGACCGACAGCTCCGGATCGGCAATGACGATCGCCGGCAAGAGCTTTGGATGGAAGATGACCTTCTTGGTATGGGTCGCTTCATTGGTGATGACGCCGGCGCGGCCGACTTCCGAGCCGGTGCCGGCGGTGGTCGGCACGGCGATGATCGGCGCGATCGCATCGGCATCGGCGCGTGTCCACCAGTCGCCGACGTCCTCGAAATCCCAGACCGGCCGTGTCTGCCCGGCCTGGAAGGCGATCAGCTTGCCGAGGTCGAGCGCCGAGCCGCCGCCAAAGGCAATGACGCCGTCATGCTTGCCCTTCTTGAACACGGCAATGCCGGCGGTCAGGTTGGAATCCACCGGGTTCGGCTTGACCTCGGAAAATACGCCATAGGGCACCGTGGCGTCGTCGAGGATCTTCAGCGTCGAGGCCACCACCGGCAGCCTGGCCAGTCCCGGATCGGTGACGAACAGCGGCCGCTTGATGCCGGTCGCCGCCAGCACCTCCGGCAGCTCCTTGATGCGTCCGGCGCCGAAGCGGACGGTCGTCGGGTAATTCCATTTGGAAACGAGTTTTGTCATTTCGACCTTCTTGACTGCTTTCGTGCTCTCGGATGTCGTCAATTCACAAAGGTATTGGCCACACGGTCTGACCGCATCATGTACGGAATCCAGATGGCTGCGGCCCAGACGGAACGGTAAATTCCGCGCATCGTTTCGCTGTCGAACGCATCAGCCAAGGTTGGAAAGCTCTCGCGAAAAACCAGATGCGCAGCCCATGGGTCGAGGATGGCATATACCGGCATCGCGACTGCCCAAATCATGTACCAGCCCGGGAATATCTCCCAGCGCTTGAACATGAAGAACAATAACAGGACCGGGGCTGTAAGGCTTAGAACGCCTGCTGTCACCAGTTCGGCAACGAGCAGCGCACCTTGAGAAAAACTGAAGGCCTGCCAGTCGAAGCCGAGATAGTCGGTATTGTGCAGTTGTACCAACCCCAGTATCGGCGTGAGCATCAACCCGAGCATCGGCAGGACAAGCCATCCGCCGATACCCTCGGGACCCTCACCATCTGGCAGCGCCGATTGTTGTGTATCCGCCATTACTCCCCCTCAACAGCGATCGCATGCCTGTCGATCGCCACCTTAGATCACCTCGCGCAGATGGTATGATTTCGGCCTGGTCAGATTGTCGTAGCCGATGGCCGACAGTGCCGCGCCCTTGCCGGTGTCCTTGACGCCGGTCCAGACCAGCGCCGGGTCGAGATAGTCGCAGCGGTTCATGAACACGGTGCCGGTCTCGACACGATCGCCGATCGCCGCCGCATGCTCAATGTCGCGCGTCCAGATCGAGGCCGTCAGCCCATAGGGGCTGTCGTTCATCAGCGCGATCGCCTCCTCGTCGTTGCGCACTTTCATGATGCCGACGATCGGGCCAAAGCTTTCCTCGCGCATGACGCTCATCTGGTGGTCGACCTGGGTCAGCACTTCCGGCGCCAGATAGGGCGAACCTTGCCTGTCGTTGGCCACCTTCATATCGATGTGCGCCCTGGCGCCCTTGCGCAACGCCTCGGCCTTCTGCTCGCGGATCAGGTCGGCGAAGCGCGCCTGCGCCATCGGCCCCATGGTGGTCGCCTGGTCGAGCGGATTGCCGACGACGTAGTTCCTGGTCTCGGCAATGAAGCCCTCGACGAATTCATCGTAGACCGTCTCATGCACATAGACGCGCTCGATGCCGCAGCAGCACTGGCCGGAATTGTAGAAAGCGCCGTCGACCAGATTGGCAACGGCATGGTCCATCTTTGCGTCCGGCAGCACATAGGCCGGATCCTTGCCGCCGAGTTCGAGGCCGAGCGTCATGAAGGTGCCCGCCGCCGCCTTCTCGATGGCGCGGCCGCCGGCGACCGAGCCGGTGAAGTTGACATGGTCGATCTTGCCGGAGCCGAGCAGCCTTTCGGTCTGCGCGTGGTTCAGGACGAGGTTCTGGAACAGGCCCTTGGGCAGGCCGGCCTTATCAAACGCCTGCTGAAACCGCTCGCCGACCAACAATGTCTGTGCCGCATGCTTGAGGATGACAGCGCTGCCCGCCATCAGCGCCGGCACGATGGTGTTGACGGCGGTGAGATAGGGATAGTTCCACGGCGCGATCACCATGACCACGCCGAGTGGCACCTTCTTCACATAGCGGCGAAAGCCGTCCTTCGGATTGGAGGCCATGACCGGCTTCAGGGCCGCCTCGGCGATCTCGACCATGTAGCTGACGCGTTCCCTGACGCCGCCGAACTCGCCGCCATAGCGCACCGGCCGGCCCATCTGCCAGGCGATCTCCGGCACGATCTCGTCGGTCATGGCGACCAGCGCTTCCAGCATGGCAAGCATGTATTTGCCGCGCTCGATGACCGGCGTCTCAGCCCACTTCTCCTGCGCCGCCTTGGCACGTTCGACCGCGGCACCGATCGCCTGGTCGGTGGCAAGAGGCCGTTCGGCATAGATCGAACCGTCGACGGGGGATTTTATCTTGACCGTTTCGGTCATGCCTTGGGTCCTCGCATTCTACAATAATGTCGTTGGTTAGCGCCGCCCCTCATCCGCCTGCCGGCACCTTTTCCCGTATACTGACGGGGAGAAGGGACAAGCTCAGCGGCGGGCCCCCTCTCCCCCGTTCTTCACGGGAGAGGCTGAGGGTGAGGAGCGGCGCCAACGTTGCCAGATTATTCAATACCGCTCGAACCCCCTGTGCAGTTCCCAGTCCGTAATCCGGCGGTCGTACTCGAACTGCTCCCAGTGTGCCGTGTGGACGTAATGTTCCAGCACATCGTCGCCGAGCGCTTGCCTCAGCATTTTCGATTCCGCCAGCGTCGCGGTGGCGTCGCGCAATGTCTTTGGAATTTCAGGCAGCTGCGAGGCCTGGTAGGCATCACCGACGAAGGGCTTCTGCAGTTCAAGCTTTTCATCGATGCCGGCAAGCCCGGCCGCGATCAGCGCGGCGAAAGCCAGATAGGGGTTCAAATCGGCGCCGCCGATGCGGCATTCCATGCGGATGCCCTTGGTGCCCTCGCCGCAAAGACGGAAACCGGCGGTGCGGTTGTCCTCGCTCCACATGATCTTGGTCGGCGCAAAGGTGCCGGCCTGGAAGCGCTTGTAGGAGTTGATGTAGGGCGCCAGGAACCAGGTGAATTCCTTGGCATATTTGAGCTGCCCGGCCGCCCATTGCTGGCCGAGCGTCGACAGCGTCCACTCGGCATTTTTGTCGTAGAACAACGGCGTCTTGCCGTCGGCGCTCCACAGCGAATTATGGATGTGGCTGGAATTGCCGGCGAGCCCGTAATTGTACTTGGCCATGAACGAGATCGCCTTGCCTTCGGACTCGGCGATTTCCTTGGCGCCGTTCTTCAGGATGACGTGGCGGTCGGCCATGTCGAGCGCCTCGGCGTAGCGGACATTGATCTCTTCCTGGCCTGGCCCCCACTCGCCCTTCGAATTCTCGATCGGGATGCCGGCCGCCTCCATCTCGTTGCGCAGCCGGCGCATCACGCCTTCTTCCTTGGTGGTGATGCCGATCTGGTAGTCGCCGATGTAGGGCGATGCCGTCTCGAGGCCCTGCCAGTGCTTCTTGCGGGCGGAATCGTAGGTTTCGCTGAACAGATAGAATTCGAGCTCGGAAGCGAAATAGCCGATATAGCCGCGATCCTGCAGCCGCTTGACCTGCTTCTTCAGCATGGCGCGCGGCGAATGCGCCAGGTCGTCATGGGTATGGTGGTCGAGCACGTCGCAGATCACCAGCGCCGTCTTCTCCAGCCACGGAACGAGCCGCAGCGTCGCAAGGTCCGGCTTCATGACGAAATCGCCATAACCCTTCGACCAGCTCGCCGCCTTGTAGCCGGGCACCGGTTCCATATCGATGTCTGCCGCCAAGAGATAGTTGCAGCCATGCGTCTCGTCATGCGCGGAATCGACGAAATAACGGGCCAGGAACCGCTTTCCCGCGAGCCGCCCCTGCATATCGACGATGCAGGCCAGCACCGTGTCGACCTCGCCGCTGGAGACCGCTTGCTTCAACTGATCGAACGAGAAATTTCCGGCCATTCCTTTGGCACTCCAGCGCTTTGTCGTTTCGGGCTTGTCACTTTGAAAAGGAAACGAAAACCACGGCCGGCGCGAATGCCGGCCATGGTCGTGAGAGGGGGTCAGGCGCCGGCTTCGCCTATGGCTAGCTCGGCTGCCTTGATCGCCGCCTGACGCTTTGCGATCTGGTCGCCGATGGGCGGACCCTGGAAGCGGCGGTTCTCGAAACCGAACCAAAGCACCGCGGTCAGCACAATGAAGCCCAAGGTGATATAGAGCACTTTGTCGTTCGGCGGCTGGATGGCGATGTAGAAGATGATCGCCATGCCGATGACCGACAGGATGCAAAACAGCTTGAACAGGCCGGCGCCGAGGTTCCATGGGCCGGGGTTCGGCCATTTTTCCGTTCCGAAAGCCATCATGCCGAGCACGATCGGAATGATGAAGGACAGAAACAGGAACACCAATGTCGAATTGACGACGATGGTATAGATGTTCGTGCCGCCGACCGAGATGAACTGGGCAAGAAAGACATAGATTACCTCGAGCACAGCAGCCGTCCAAATCGCATTGACCGGCGTGCGCCAGGTCGGGCTGACCTTGGCTAGCGAGGCCGAGCCGACCGGCATGCCGCCGTCACGCGAGAAGGCGAAAAGCATGCGCGAGGCAGAGGTGACCGTTGCCAGACCGCAGAGGAACTGCGCGATCAGGATGCCCAGATAGAGCAGTGTCTTCAGCCACGCCGGCAAGATCGCGTCCATCGTGGCGAAGAACACGCTCCAGCCCTGCTTGGCGCCGGCCGCCAGATCCGGAATCGCCAGTACGATCGCGCACAGCATCACCCAGCCGATCAGCGACGACCAGACTACGGACGAAACGATTGCCCGCGGAACCGAGTGCGCCGCCCTCAACGTTTCTTCCGAAGTATGCGCCGACGCGTCATAGCCAGTGATGGTGTAAACCGGCAGCAGCAGGCAGAGCAGGAAGAGATACGTCATGGAATCGGACTGCGGGAAAACACCGCCGCCCGCGTCGCCCGAATAGTTCGTGAACGTCCACAGCCGCGTGATGTCGATCGCTGGAGCAAACATCAGGCAGGCGACGATCAGCACGGCTGTCGTTGCCAGGATCAGGAAGCCGGAGGCGTCCGTCAACATAGCCGTCAATTTGATGCCGAAATGATTGAGCAGCGCCTGCAACACGGTGATGAAGGCGACAAACCCGACGATCTCACCAGGCGTGCCAGTCATGCCGAAGGCTCCGCCGAAAGTGCCGACGAAGAAGAAAGCAGTACCGATGTTGATGGCGCCGAGCACGGTGATCAGGCCGAGCAGATTGAGCCATGCGGTGAGCCAGCCAGTGAAACGGTTCCCTAGGATGGATGCCCAGTGATAGAGGCCGCCGGCGGTCGGAAATGCAGAGGCGATCTGGGCCATGGCGAGCGCGAAAAATCCCGAAACCATGCACCCGACGATCCAGCCGATGCCAGCGCCGGCGCCACCGATGGACGACGTCGCTTGCGCGAAGGAATTGATGCCGCCTGAGAGGATGCAGATGATCGAGAACGAGATCGCGAAATTCGAGAAGCGGCTCATGCTTCGCGACAGTTCCTGAGCATAGCCCATTCCGTGGAGAACTTTCAGGTCCTCCTTCTTGTCAACTTCGCTGTAACCCGGTGCTACCATTTTAAAGTCCCCTTTTGGTTTCTTAGCTGGCCGATTGAACTGACTTTCCGACTGCGCTTGGTCTGGAGTCCTTGGCCGCTTCGGGCTCCAGATTGAGAAAAATACCGGTGAGCAGATCCGCCCATTTCCGCTGCCCGGCCGCGCCGGCGATCTCGTCGTTGCGGATTTCAATCATTGCGCAGGGCAGCCCGCGCGAGCGCGCATGGCGTTCCAGCGTGAAATAGACCCGGTCGGCCGGCGAATAGGGTTCGTTGACGCCGACGCTGACGCCGGCAAGCCGCTTCAGTGTCGCGATCAGCGGCGCCGCCAGCCGGCGATCCTCGTCGTGGATGATGCCGATGTGCCAGGGCCGGCTTTTGCCTTTGTAGAGCGGCGTGAAGGAATGGATCGAGACCAGCCTGGTCTCCCGCCCGGCCGCCAGGCGCTCGTCGATGACCGTTGCGATCCGCTCGTGAAACGGTCGCCACGCCAGCGCGATGCGCGCCTCCCGCTGGGCGGCCGAAAGTCCCTGGTTGGCCGGGACCACGGTTTTTTCGCTGGCGCTGACCGTCACTATCAGGTCCGGCGCGTCGAGCGGGCGGTTGCAGTCGATGATGAGCCGCGAGATGCAGGTCTCGACCAGCGTCGCATCGAGCGCCTCGGCCATGCGGCGCGCCACCGGCAAGGCGCCGGGATCCCAGGCGATGTGGCGGGAAAGTTCCTCGGCGGCAAGGCCGAGCGTTCCGAATTCCGGTGGCAGGAAATTGGAGGCGTGGTCGCAGGTCAGCACGAAAGGGCTTGATCCGCCGGGGTTCGTCACCCTTACGGTTTCAGGCGATGCAAGGCTGGCGGGCCGTGCTGTCTCCATTGTCTGCTGTCCCCGGGGAGCGCTGTATCGTATGTTACGTATTTTGCCTCATTGCGTCCCTGCGGATGATTTCATACAGTTTGGCCGGCTTTGTCAAACGCGATTTCGATAATGCGCTAACGGCACGGCCAGGGTGGGGAAAAAGCATGGTTTCGAGCATTGCCGAACTGATCTCCGACCGTATCGGCACCATGCCGGCCGGCGAGCGGCGCGCAGCGCAAGCGCTGATCGCCAGCTATCCGCTGATCGGGCTGAAGACAGTCGCCGAATTCTCGGCTACGGCCGGCGTATCATCGCCGACGATCCTGCGTTTCGTCGCCCGGCTCGGCTTCCAGAACTATCCGGAATTCCAGTCGGCGCTGCAAGACGAGCTGGCGGCGCAATTGCAGTCGCCGGCTTCGCGCACGCTCAATCCGCCATCGCAGGGCAGCAGCGCCGTGTCGCCGATGCTGGAGGCGACCCTCGACAACATGCGCGAGACATTCCGGCATCTCTCGGACAAACAGCTTGCCGACATCGTCGCCAAGCTAGCCGACCGGCGCGGCAAGACATTCCTGATCGGCGGCCGCTTCACCGACCCGCTGGCGCGCTACATGGCCGCCCACCTCGCCATCATCCAGCCCAACGTTTTTCACCTCGGCGGGCAGGAAAGCGTCTGGCGCGACCGACTGATCGACATGGGCAAGCGCGACGTGCTGGTGATCTTCGACATCAGGCGCTATCAGGACAGCTTGGTCCGTTTCGCCGAGACGGCCAACCAGCGCGGCGTGCAGATCGTGCTGTTTACCGACCAGTGGCTGTCGCCGATCGCCCGCTTCGCCCGCCATGTCATCGCCGGGCGCACCGCCGTGCCTTCGGCCTGGGACTCATCCGCCGCGCTTTTCGTCGTTGCCGAAGCGCTGATCGGCGCGGTCACAAGGCAGCTCGAAGCCGACGGCGCCAAACGCATCCGCGAACTGGAAAGCCTGCGGTAGAGCCCCTCCGGAAAGGCACGCCTTTCGCTTCGCTCTAGTCCACTAGAAAACTGATCATCTGCAGGATCAGGATCAGCAAAAGGACGCCGAAGACAGTCGCAACCACCGCTGCCAGCAGGACGGTGCGTTGTTTCTTACCCATGGCTTTCCCCCCGACAGCATAGTCCCCGTCCACGACTGCGAATATCAGTCCCGCCCCACTGCTCGGCCACCTCCCAACTCCTCAAGACCCGCCTGCGGCTGGGGCGGAGGAGTAATGACGACTGGTTCACGTGCGAAATGAACCGCTTACCAAGGTGCTCGCTAACGGGCACGGCCGCATCATTCATCCGACCCATGTCACGGCCGAATCACCACCTTGCATTTCGGGCTTAACCATTCAGCCGCTAAGCGTGCCCCACCCCAGCTACTTTACCCATGGCAAGCATGATCGAAGTTCGGCTAGCCTTGTCGACGTGAAGCCGCTTCCTTGAACCAAAGCGCGGTGAACTGCGCGGAGGGTACGATGAGCTATCTGGACGAGCTGTTCTCAGTCGCCCGCAAGACAGCGCTGGTCACCGGCGCCGCGACCGGCATCGGCCGCATGGCGGCGACCGCTCTGGTCATGGCTGGCGCCTCGGTGATGATTGCCTCGCGCAAGGGCGAGGACTGCGCCAAGGTTGCCGGCGAGTTGAACGGACTTGGCGCATCCGGCCGGGCGGAAGGTTTTGCCGGCGACGTCTCCAGCGAGGCCGGCATTGCGGCGCTTGTGGCCGAGGTCAGGGCGCGGACCGAGCGGCTGCATATCCTGGTCAACAATGCCGGCATCTCCTGGGGCGCGCCGCTGGAAAGCTTTCCCTACCATGCCTGGGCCAAGGTGTTCGGCGTCAACGTCACCGCGGTCTTCCACCTGACGCGCGAATTGCTGCCTCTGCTCGAGGCCGCCGCCAGCGATGCCGACCCGGCCCGGGTGATCAACCTCGGATCGGTGATGGGCACGCAGCCTTTGGCCGAAGATGCCTACTCCTACTCGGCCTCGAAGGCCGCGGTTCACCACCTGACGCGCATCCTGGCGATCGAGTTCGCCGCCCGCCGCATCACCGTCAACGCCTTTGCGCCTGGCCCTTTCCGGAGCCGGATGACGGCCTTCGCCACCGGCACCGAGGACCAGGCAAGACATATCGGCAACCACGTTCCGATCGGCCGCATCGGCGCACCGGATGACATTGCCGGCGCAACGCTCTATTTGTGCAGCCGGGCCGGCAGCTATGTCACCGGCGCCATCCTGCCGATCGATGGCGGGCAGTCGGTGCAACACGGGCTGACATTGTTCAAGGAATGAGACGCACGCCATCCGGCGAGTGAAATGCCGGGGGTGAAGATGGAGGACATCAGCGTGGAACCGATCAGTCTCGATGTGCTTCTGGCCAACGTCGGCAAGGAAGTCGGCGTGTCGCCATGGCGGGTCGTCACCCAGCGCATGATCGACCAGTTCGCCGATGCCACCGACGACCATCAGTTCATCCATTGCGATCCGGAACGTGCCAGCCGCGAAACGCCGTTCGGCGGCACCATCGCGCATGGCTTCCTGTCGCTTTCGCTGTTGTCGGCGATGACCTTCGAAACCATGCCGCCGCTGGAAAACAGCAAAATGGGCGTCAATCACGGCTTCGATTCGCTGCGCTTCCTGGCGCCGGTGAAGACCGGCTCGCGCATCCGCACCCGTTTCGTGCTGGCCGACGTCAAGGTCAGGCCGTCCGGGTGGGTGCAGACGGCGCACGACGTGACGATCGAGATCGAGGGCTCGAAAAAACCGGCGCTGACCGCGCGCTGGCTGACGCTGACGCTGATCGAACGCCAGCCGGAAGCGGTCTGACTCTCGTCGGGCGGAGAAGCCCAAATCTATCTGTGCCGAATCTATTTGGCTTCGGCCGCGACGTACTTCATGTGACGGCTGACCTGCAGCGCAATGTAGACGACCAGTGAACAACCGATTGGGAACACGATCTCGTTGAGGCCGGTTGCGATCGCCTGTGGCATTGCGAGAGCAGCGTCGTTCGCCGCGGCCGTCTCGATGGTCAGCACCGTGATGCCGCCGCCGAATACCGCGCCTATCAGGGCGCCTGCCAGCGCGAAATGGAGCGGACGCGGTTCTTCCTTCGATGCCAGCGACGCCAGTGCCCAGCCGAGCAGCCCGTATTCGATAGCCCGCAGCACACCGAGCGTCGTGAGCGACAGGATGGCCGGCTTTGCCGCCGCGTCCAGCGCGCTGACCATAACCTTTTGCGTCCCTTTGGCGATGCCCATCGCCAGTGGCGCCGAAATCGCACCGATCAGGCCACCGAGCGAGGCTCGCACCTTGGTGAGCGCCGTGCCGAGGCTGACGCCCGCGCAGACGAAGAACGACCAGGTCACGCCTTGCGCCAGTTCGATCAGAACCTGCGTCGTCGCCGGGTAGGCACCTGCCGCAAATCTGACGGTCAGAATGAGAGCTTCCATGGCGAAGCCGAGCGCGATCGCCAGCCATGCGACCATGACGACGCGCCTGAGCGCCATCCTGGCGCGATGAGAAAGCGGGTCCACGTCCGGCACGCCGGACAAAAGCTCAGTTCCGGTCATAACGGCCTCCCGAAACGAATTTTTGCAGAGCCGCGAATTAGTCTTTGTCTGTAACAGTCCGATGTTGCCGGCTTTATTGCCTGGTTACATCGTTTTGTGAGGTCAAGCCTCTGCTTCACACCGCCCTTGCCCGACGCCGTACAGCGTATATATGCTGCATCCAGCATCAGTCATAAGGCAGTAGAAAGTTGCAGCTAAGCGTCCAGGAGCGCCGCGAAAAACAAAAGGCCGAACTGCGTTCCGAACTTGTCGACGCCGCGCACAAGCTTGTCCAGGAAGAAGGCTATGACGGCCTCACCATCCGCAAGCTCGCCAAGCGCGTCGGCTATGCGCCGATGTCGGTCTATTCCTATTTCGCCGACAAGCAGGACATCCTGTTCGCGCTGGCCGAGGATGCCTTCGAGACCCTGGCCAGGCGCATCGCAAATCATACGGCCGACGACCCGATCGAGGCGCTCAAGGCGGTGCTTGTCGAATACGCCGCCTTCGGGCTGGAAAATCCCAACGAGTACCGCACCGTCTTCATGACCGAAAAAGTCAAGCCGCCGACCGGCAAGACCTTTGCCGAGATGGAAGGCGGCAACCCGGCGATGAAAGTGCTGATCGAGAGGGTCGAAGCCTGCGTTGCCGCCGGCAGGCTCAAAGGCGATCCACGCGCCATCGCCACCATGCTGTGGGCGGTCGGCCACGGCGCCATCTCGCTGCTGATCACCTTCCCGTTCTACCCGTTCGGCGACCAGACGACGTTCATCACACGGATCGGCGACATCATGCTCGAAGCCATCGCCGCGCACGAGATTGCCCCGCTCACGCCGCCCGTCAACTGCTGAAGAGCGGCGCTCCTCCCGATCTGCAGGATCTTCTCCGAACGATCCGCGCCACAGCGCCGAGCGTTCGGCAATTCTCCGTACGCGTACGATTCTGCTTGAACATCGGGAGTCCAGGGCGTATCTGTACGCAATACCGTACAAGTACGAGAAATTCAATAGCTGAACCGGAGACCGACGATGAAGAAGGCAATCCTCACGCTCGCCGCCCTGCTGGCGCTCTCTAGCGCCGCATTTGCCGGCAGCAGTCAGACAGGCAAGCAAGAAGCGGCCTGCATCGACACCAAGGCTGATGTGAAGCTCGATTGCGCGCCGACCGGATCGCTTGAAAAGGCGGACGCCGCGGCCCACAAGGCCGGCAGCAAGGGCCCGAGGCTCGGCATCGGCATCGACCCGTGGATCGTGCCAAGCAGCTTCTGAGCCGACGGGCGACAACACGCGGTGATGAACCGAAAGGGCAGCAGCAATTACCGGCCGCCCATCGTGCTGCCTCAGCCCTGCTTTTTGTCACCCCGCGCAGATCACTTCTTGCGCTTCTGTCCCACCACGCTTTTGGGCTTGCCGGGTCTTGCCGGTGCGCCGGGAATGGCCGTTCCGGTGATCGATACCGGATCGCTGGCCGGGAATGTATCCTCGAGGCCTTCCTCGAGTTCCTCTTCGATATCCGTCCCAGTGCGCTGCTCGTCTTCGAAAGAGCGCACGGCCGGCGTCTTGACCGGCGACTTCGGCGCGGAGTTCGGCGGCATTTGCGTTCTCCCTCGGCTCGCTGTCGCAGAACGGGCGGGCGCGGCGAACATGCCTATGCTGCCGCGTCGCGCGCCGCCTCCGACAGAAAAGCAAAGACATAATCGGAAAAGGAACGCCAGCATTCGACGCGGAACGCGTCGGCCGCCGTGCGCAACAGCACGATTTCGACCTTGCCGAGAATGGTACGCGACGCCGCCCCGACCGGAAAGACGTCGAGCGACAGATCCTGCGGGCAGCCGGCATTGATCGTCGCCGCGGCAGCCGGACCGGTAACCGATATGGCGACGTTGCGGTGCGAGATGCCGACCGCCGAATGCAGTACGGAAATGCTGGCGCAGTCGGCGAGCGGATCTTTTCCGCTCTCGTCGATGACCAGCCATTCGTCCGGCCCGAGCCACAAGGCCGTGCGTCCGGCCTTTGCCGCCGAGGTTTTCGGCCTTTGCGGCAGGACGACGCCGAGCGCTTTCGAAAGTGCCGCAATCGAGGCTTCCGGCGCGCGCAGCGATATGCGCTCGGCCGGCGGCAGCACGGCAAGTGTAACGCCGGCGGCGGAAAGCGACTGGCCGGCGAGAGCTGGACGGCGTTCGACTGAGGGTCCGGCGGCGTCGGTTTTCAAAGCGGCTTTAGCCATTGAGGCGCTCCCCCTTCTCGTCGAAGAACACCATGCCGGTGACCTCCACCTCGATCATCCCGTCCGGCATCGGCACATAGAGCGTCTCGCCCGTGCGATCGCGGCCGCCGGCGACCAGCCCCAGCGCGATCGAGCGGCCGCAATTTTGCGACCAATAGCTCGAGGTGACATGGCCAATCATCTTCATCGGGATTGCCTGCTTCGGGTCCGCGACGATCTGCGCGCCCTCCTCCAGCACCACCTTGGGATCCCTGGTCTTCAGGCCGACAAGCTGCTTGCGGCCCTTGGCGACCAGGTCCGGCCGCGCCATGCCGCGAATGCCGACGAAATCGGTCTTCTTCTTGCCGACGGCCCAGTCGAGCCCGGCATCGTTCGGCGTCACCGTCCCGTCGGTATCCTGGCCGACGATGATGTAGCCCTTTTCGGCGCGCAGCACATGCATCGACTCGGTGCCGTAGGCACAGGCTCCGTGCTTCTGGCCCTCGGCCCATAGCGCTTCCCAGACCGCCTCGCCATAATCGGCCGGCACGTTGACCTCGAAGCCGCGCTCACCGCTGAACGACATGCGAAACAGCCTTGTCGGCACGCCGCAGATCCTGCCTTCGCGCACCGACATATGCGGCAGCGCCTCATCCGACATGTCGATGCCCTCGACCAGCGGCGCAATGATGTCGCGAGACTTCGGTCCCTGCACGGCAATCACCGCCCACTGCTCGGTGATCGAGGTCAGCCAGACGTTGAGATGCGGGAACTCGGTCTGGAGATAGTCTTCCATATGGTTCATGACCCGCGGCGCGCCGCCGGTCGTCGTCGTCACATGGAAACGGTCGGGTGCAAGCCTGCCGACGACACCGTCGTCATAGATGAAGCCGTCCTCGCGCAGCATGATGCCGTACCGGCAGCGGCCGGGCTCGAGCTTCTCCCATGGATTGGTGTAGAGCAGTTCCATGAATTTGGCCGCATCCGGCCCGACCACCTCGATCTTGCCCAGCGTCGAGGCGTCAAACAGGCCGGCCGTCTTGCGCACCGTCACGCATTCGCGGTCGACGGCGGCATGTATGTCCTCGCCCGGCTTCGGGAAATACCAGGCGCGCTTCCACTGGCCGACATCCTCGAATACAGCGCCCTGGCGCTCGGTCCAGGGATGGATCGCCGTCTTGCGGGTCGGGTCGAACAGGGGACCCCGCGCGTGGCCGACGATCGAGCCGAATGTCACCGGCGTATAGGGCGCGCGGAACGTCGTCAGCCCGACCTGCGGGATCGGCTTGCCCAACGTCTCGGCGGCAATCGCCAGGCCGTGCATGTTGGAGGTCTTGCCCTGGTCGGTCGCCATGCCATTGGTGGTGAAGCGCTTGACGTGCTCGATCGAGCGCATGCCCTCGTGCACTGCCTGGCGGATGTCCTTGGCGGTGACGTCGTTCTGGAAGTCGACAAACGCCTTGACCGTCGTATCCGATCCGGCACCGGGTGCTGCACCCAGCATGCCGCGCGACCAGCTCTCGCCGGCGTCGACCTTCGGCTTGGAGCCCTTGGCCGGCCTGCTGCCGGCGTCCTTGGCCGCCTTGGCGCCCGCTGCATAGGCCTCGTCGATCGTCGCCGACAGCCCGTCGGTACCGTTGCAGGCGCCGACCGAGACGCAGTCCTGCGCATAAATTCCGGGCACGAAGCGCTTGGTCTCGTCATTGAAGGCGACCTTGCCGCGCGATTGCGAGAACAGATGCACCGATGGCGTCCAGCCGGCCGACATCAGAATCGCGTCAACCGGGATGGTGCGCTCGCCGCCGCCATTCTTCGGCTGCACGGTCATCGACGACACCCGCAATTTGCCGCCGGCGCGGATCACCGCGCGGCCGAAATTGACCTCGATGCCGAGCGCCCTCGCCTCGTCGATCGCCGGCCCGGTCGGGTTGTCGCGCAGGTCGACGATCGCCGCTATGTTGATGCCGGCCTTTTTCAGGTCGATCGCCGCCGCATAGGCGGAATCGTTCGCCGTATAGACGCCGATATTCCTGCCGACGGCGACGCCGTAATGGTTGAGATAGGTGCGCGCCGCCGACGCCAGCATGATGCCCGGCCGGTCGTTGTCGGCAAACACCATGTGGCGCTCGATGGCGCCGGTCGCCAGCACCACGCGTTTGGCGCGAACCTGCCACAGCCGCTCGCGCGGCAGGTCGCGGCCGGGGTTCTGCAGATGGTCGCTGACGCGCTCGACCAGCCCGACGAAATTCTGCGCGTAATAGCCGAAGGCCGTGGTACGCGGCAGCACGCGGACATTGTCCATCGCGCTCAACTTGGCGAGAGCCGATTGCGCCCAGGAAAAGCCGTCCTGGCCTTCGATCTTCGCGCCGCTCTCGAAGCGCAGGCTGCCGCCGAATTCCGCCTGCTCGTCGGCAAGGATAACGCGCGCGCCGGTCTCGGCCGCGGCCAATGCTGCGGCGATGCCCGCGGCACCGCCGCCAAGCACCAGCACCTCGCAATGGGCGAAGCGCGCCGAATAGTGGTCGGGATCCGGCTGGTCAGGAGCGACGCCGAGACCGGCGGCGGCGCGGATCTTGGGTTCGTAGAGGTTTTTCCACGCGGCCTTCGGCCACATGAAGGTCTTGTAATAGAAGCCGGCCGAAAGCATCGGCGAGGCAATGCTGCTGACGGCACCGACGTCGAAAGCGAGCGACGGCCAGCGGTTCTGCGACTGTGCGGTCAATCCGTCATAGAGCTCCTGCACCGTGGCACGCACGTTCGGCGTCTTGCGTGCCGCGTCGCGCTTGATCTCGACCAGCGCGTTCGGCTCTTCGGCGCCGGCCGACAGAAAACCGCGCGGCCGGTGGTACTTGAACGAGCGGCCGACGAGATGGACGCCGTTTGCAAGCAGCGCCGAGGCCAACGTATCGCCCTCAATGCCGGTATAGGGGCGGCCGTCGAAGCTGAAGCCAGCTATCTTTGCCTGTTTGAGCCGCCCGGCGCCGGCAATGCGGAACGTGGCGCTCATTTGGCGGCTCCCGGCAGCTTTACGGGCTTCGGTTCGCCGGCCTTGTAGGTCATCAGGAACCTGTCGCTGACGGTGTCGCGCACGGCATTGAAGAACCGCGCGCAGCCATGCATGTGCCGCCAGCGCTCATAGATGATCCCCTTGGGATTGGAACGGATGAAAAAGAACTTTTCAAAATCGTCGTCGCTCTCGCTGGCGATGTTTGGGGAACGCGCGATATGCGCCTCGCCGGCGTTGCGGAATTCGAGCTCCGGACGCTCTTCCTCGCAGTAGGGGCAGCGGATGAGAAGCATCAATCGACTTTCTTGGATTTGGTCGACCCATCATGTGCAGAGCCGTCATGTCTGCCACGATTGGTCACAACATTTTCTTCGGCAGGGCGGTCTTCGACGAGCAATCCTACCGCGCGCAAATTCACTTTGGCTCGATCGACATCAGCTTGCGTTCGTGGTCCAGAGAAGGTTCTTGGGGAACCGATATTCAGAAACGCGTTTTTGAGTATTTTCGGTATGGCAAACGCCCACACGCAGAAAAAAGTAAGTACGCCCACAACTACAAACATGGCCAACATGACGGGATCGACCCCGTTAGCCTCATACCCGACTATTCGAACCAAAATCTCCCTGACCACCAACAGCATAAAGAGCACCGTGACGCCCACGAGGGCCAAGCCGAAAAGCATGGTGTGAGTCTTGCGCGTCATTTCGGCTTCAGTGCGCCACCGCTGCCGCCGCCGCCTCGTCGATGAGGCGGCCGGTGCGGAAGCGCTCGATGGTGAAGGGCGCGTTGATCGGGTGCGGATCGTCTCTGGCGATCGTATGGGCAAAGACATGGCCCGAACCCGGCGTCGCCTTGAAGCCGCCTGTGCCCCAGCCGCAATTGACATAGAGGCCGGGCACCGGCGTCTTGGCCAGGATCGGCGAACGGTCCGGCGTCACATCGACGATGCCGCCCCATGAGCGCAGCATCTTCATGCGCGTGAAGATCGGGAACATCTCGCAGATGGCGTCCAGCGTATGCTGCAAAATGTGCAGCCCGCCGGTCTGCGAATAGGAGACATATTGGTCGGTGCCGGCGCCGATGACCAGTTCGCCCTTGTCGGACTGCGAGATATAGGCATGCACGGTGTTCGACATCACCACGCAAGGCACCACCGGCTTGACCGGCTCCGACACCAGCGCCTGCAGCGGATAGCTTTCCAGCGGCATGCGCACGCCAGCCATGTTCATGATCACCGATGAGTGCCCGGCGGCAACCACGCCGACCTTCCTGGCACCGATGAAGCCGCGCGTCGTCTCGACACCGGTGACCGCGCCGTTCGGCGCCCGTTTGACGCCGGTGACCTCGCAATTCTGGATGATGTGGACGCCGCGCGCCGAGGCGCCGCGCGCATAGCCCCAGGCGACGGCATCGTGCCGCGCCGTGCCGCCGCGGCGCTGCAGGGAGGCGCCCATCACCGGATAGCGCGCATTGCGCGAAATGTTGAGCGGCGGGCAGAATTCCTTGGCCTGCTCCGGCGTCAGCCATTCATTGTCGATGCCGTTCAGCCGGTTGGCATGGACGTGCCGCTTCAGGACCTGGATGTCATGGATGTTATGGGCGAGCATCATGACGCCGCGCGGCGAATACATGACGTTGTAGTTGAGCTCCTGGCTGAGCCCGTCCCACAGCTTCAGCGCATGGTCGTAGATGCCGGCGCTTTCGTCATAGAGATAATTGGAACGGATGATGGTGGTGTTGCGGCCGGTATTGCCGCCGCCCAGCCAGCCTTTTTCCAATACCGCGACGTTGGTGATGCCGTGCACGGTGGCGAGATAATAGGCGGTGGCCAGGCCGTGGCCGCCGGCGCCGACGATGATGACGTCGTACTCCTTCTTCGGCTCCGGTGAGGACCATTGTTCCTCCCAGCCCTTGTGACCGCGCATGGCCTCGCGGGCGATGGCGAATACCGAGTATTTCTTCAACGTCGCAGGCCTCGCAAATGACGGCCGGGCATTCACTCGAACGCCGGCGCGCGAGCTGTATCACTAGCGAAACGGCGCTGCCAGCCTTGCACTGTTTGCGACGGCGCTTGCCGTTTTGCGCCGTGGTGAAAAAGCCGCATCCGGGCAGGTTGATGCAATTGCCTTCCACCGCTATCCGTCGCCTGACGATCGGAGGATTATGGCGGTGGCTAACGTCTGGTGGAACCTGACATTGCGCTTCTTGCTGGAGCTCGCCGCTTTGCTCGGCCTCGGCATGGCGGGCTGGAGCCTCTCAGCGGGCATGTGGAGTTGGATCCTTGCCGTGGCATTGCCGTTCGTTGCCGCCGCGCTCTGGGGAGTCTTCGCGGTGCCGAACGATCCGAGCCGCTCGGGGCGGGCGCCGGTTCCGGTGCCGGGCGGTTTGCGGCTGGTGCTCGAACTCGCCGTCCTGTTCGGCGGCGCTGCCGGATTCCACCTGGCCGGTTACACGACAGCCGGCATTGCCGTCGCCCTTCTGATCGCCGTCAGCTACGCATTTTCGCTCGATCGGCTCGGCTGGCTGCTCAGGCAATAGTCCAGGCCGACACCACCTCGCAGGTATCGGGTGGCTCGCGCCGCCCCGATTTGCGACCAAGCATCCCGATTGCCGGCCAGAGCCGGCGCGAAAAAAGGATGCAGAAAATGTTCGCACTCACCAACAAGGTCGCCATCGTCACGGGCGCCAGCTCCGGCATCGGCCGCGCCACGGCAAAGCTCTTTGCCGGGCAAGGCGCCAGGCTCGTCGTCGCCGCCCGCCGCCGGGCGGAACTCGATGCGCTGGTTGCCGAAATCGAAGACGCCGACGGCACCGCCATTGCGCTTGCCGGCGACGTCCGCGACGAAGCCTACGCGAAAGTCCTGGTCGACCTGGCGGTCGAGAAATTCGGCGGGCTCGACATCGCCTTCAACAATGCCGGCTCCGTCGGCAGGATGGGGCCGGTTTCTGAGCTGTCGCTGGAGGGCTGGCGCGAGACACTCGATACCAATCTGACCAGCGCCTTTCTCGGCGCGAAATACCAGGTGCCGGCGATGGTCGAACGCGGCGGCGGCTCGTTGATCTTCACCTCAACCTTCGTCGGCTACACGGTCGGCATGCCCGGCATGACCAGCTATGCCGCGAGCAAGGCCGGACTGATCGGATTGACGCAGGTGCTGGCCGCCGAATTTGGCGCCAAGGGGATTCGAGTCAACGCGCTGCTGCCGGGCGGCACCGACACGCCTTCGGCGACATTCAACACACCTGAATCGCGGGCGTTCGTCGAAAACCTGCATGCCTTGAAGCGTGTCGCCGAGCCAGAGGAGATCGCCCGCTCGGCGCTTTACCTGGCTTCCGATGCATCGAGCTTCACCACCGGCACGGCACTGTTCGCCGACGGCGGTGTCTCGATCACCCGCACGTAAAGCGTTTCGCGGTTGGCGTCGGCCCGCCAGCCGCAATGTCGGCCCGCCAGCCGCAATGCCGGAAAAACCGGTCTTGCTTTTCCCGGCGATTTGACGATTCCGTCTTCTCCTCGAAAACGGGTTGGAACATGCTGCTGATCAGGACCTATATCGCTGCAAGCGCAATCGAAGGCGTCGGCGTGTTCGCCGCCGAGCCGATCCGGAAAGGGGCGCAGATCTGGCGGCTCGATCCGGACTTCGACCGGCTGATCCCGATGGAAAGATACGAGACGGCGCCGCCGCACCTCAAGGAATTGCTCGACAGATATGCCTATCCCAGTCCGGACCGGCCGGGCTTCATGGTCTATGAGGTCGACAATGGCCGCTTCATGAACCACGCCGACAAGCCGAACACCGACTTTTCGCAATATGGCGGGGCCACCGCGACCCGCGACATCGCCGCCGGCGAGGAAATAACCTGCGACTACGGCGAGTTCTTCGAGGGTTTCGAGCAGCTCCACCTGGCCACGGCGTAGCGGCGCCTATCTGGCCCAAGGCGAATTTTGTTCTTGCTTTGTGCCGGCAGCTATGCTACTAATCTTGAGATGGTGCTGATTCACACCAAGGACCCGTCCCCGAGGCGGGTTTTTCGTTTCGGGATCGGCACCGCCTCTCAATCGGCTGTGGACAGAGCCCCTTGATTCTGCTATCAGCCGCCCCAATTCGTGGTGTAACGCGCCGCGGAGGCTTGCGGCTACGGCCGCTTGCCTGTTGATTTCAAACCCGAAAGACAGGATTGCACGTGCAGGTACTCGTCCGCGACAACAATGTTGATCAGGCGCTTCGCGCGCTCAAGAAAAAGATGCAGCGCGAAGGCATCTTCCGCGAAATGAAGATGCGCGGACATTACGAAAAGCCCTCCGAGAAGCGCGCCCGTGAAAAGGCGGAAGCCGTGCGCCGTGCCCGCAAGCTGGCCCGCAAGCGCGCCCAGCGCGAAGGCCTGCTGCCGATGACGCCGCGTCCGGTCGCGGCCGGTGCTGCCGGTGCCGGTGCTCCGCGTCCGCCGCGGTTCTGACGTCAATTTTTCGTCCTTTTCCAAGGATATCCAAGGTGGCGCGATGCGGAATCGCCGCCACCTTTTTGTTGTGAGTTCGACCCGGTCCGAGAGGACCGGTTGGGGGAGATGCCGGTTCGGAGGGGGAACGGACCAGACGGCGCAGTAAGGACAGGGCAGACATGGACGCAATCACCGTAGAGCGCAGAACCGCGTGGCGCGGCCTCGCCCTGACGGCAGCCCTGCTTTCCGGGATGGCGCTTGCCAGCTGCCAGAGTGTTCCGACCGGCGAGTTCAACAACATCGACAAGGCGCAAGGCTCGAGCGAGAACATCTCCTCGCTGTCGGCGGTGATCCAGCGCAACCCCCAGGATCCGGAAGCCTACAATGTGCGCGGCTCGGCCTATGGCCGCGGCGGCCAGTACCAGGCGGCGCTGAAGGACTTCAACACCGCCATCCAGCTCAATCCGAATTTTTACCAGGCCTATTCGAACCGTGCGCTCATCCAGCGCTTCCTCGGCGATCAGGCGAGCGCGCTCGCCGACTACAATCGCTCGATCCAGATCAATTCCAACTATGACGCCGCCTATATCGGCCGCGGCAATCTCTACCGCAGGGCGGGCCGGGTCCAGGAAGCCTTCAACGATTTCCAGAAAGCCATCCAGCTCGACACGACCGATGCGCGCGCCTATCACAATCGCGGCCTGATCTACCAGAGTCAGGGCCAGCACGCCTTTGCCATCGAGGATTTCTCGACCGCCATTTCGTTGGCGCCGGACGCCTCCGAGCCTTACAACGGGCGCGGCCTCTCCTACCTTGCCATGAACGACGAGGACAATGCCTTCGCCGACTTCAACATGGCGATCAAGCTCGACGGCAAGAATGCTGAGGCCTGGTCCAACCAGGCGTTGATCTACGAGCGGCGCGGCGACAAGGTCAGGGCCGCGAAATCCTACCGCGAGGCCGTGCACCTCAATCCGACCTACCAGCCGGCCAAGGACGGCCTGGCCCGCACCAGTGCCGGCTGAGCGGCCGGTTAATCGGGCCTCCGTTTCCGCACTCCGACAACCCTGCGTTTAGCTTCGCCTTGCTGGCGCCAAGTTTTCGGCGGAACGCTCGGCGTGCTCAGCCGTTTGTACAAGGCAATTTCGAAAGGACCCTGCCATGATCAAGAAACTCGCTTGTGCCGCTGTTCTCGCCACGACCGTCGTTGCCGCTCCCGCCAGCGCCAGCAAACTCCAGCTCGGCGTGCTCGACTGCACCATCGACGGGGGCACGGCCTATCTCGTCACTTCCAACAAGGGTGTTTCCTGTGTCTTTCGTCCGCATCGTGGCGGCCCCTCTGAAGTCTATACCGGTGTGATTTCCAAGCTCGGCGTCGATGTCGGCCGGACGCATCAGGGCCAGCTGGTATGGGCGGTTCTGGCGGCGACCCGCAACCACGATGAAGGCGACCTTGCCGGCAGCTACTATGGCGTGAACGCCGAGGCCAGCGTGGTCACCGGTGGCGGCGCCAATCTCCTGGTCGGCGGCCTCGACAGCGCCTTTTCGCTGCAGCCGCTCAGTGTCCAGGCACAGACCGGCGTCAACTTGGCGGTCGCCGTCACCTCGCTCGACCTGATCCACTCGTTCAAATAACGGCGCAGCATGGCTCCCGAGCGGCGGGGAGCGTAGGTGTCGGCCTGCGAATGGCTGCCGAAGGCTCATAGATTCCGGCAGGCCCACTCCGCAGAGGACGGGCCGCCCTGATGTTCAAAGTTGCGGCGCTCGAAGATCACGGCATGGCAACTGTGTTCATGCCGTTACCGTGACCGAAGATTGCGGCGATCCAATATTGCTTGTCTTCGGTCTGACCAGAATCTCAACGCCTCGTGATCGTCCCCCACCGCACAATTTTGAAATCCGCCACGTCAACGGCGATCAAGACCGCTTGATCTCAACTACGGTTGAGGTTCTAGAAGTCCTCCCATACTGCGGCATGTACTCATTTGGACGTGAAGAACGCTCCAATACTTCAGACCAGCAAAGCCTGGGGGACCGGATGACCAAGACAAGCACAAACAGGGTCGACTGGCGCGCGCTGTGGGCGAGCGGCGACCTGGCGCGCTTCTGCTTCATCAGCCTCGGCATCCTGCTGCACGCCACCAACGAAACCATGGTGGCAACGGTCATGCCGGCCATGGTCGGCGAACTCGCCGGCGTGCAACTGGTCGGCTGGTCGCTGGCGATCTACGAGCTCGGCGCCATCGTTGCCGGTGCGGCCGCCGGACGGCTGGTGAGCTATGTCGCGCTGCGTACCAACATGATGGTCGCCGCAATGCTCTATGCCGCCGGCGCGCTGGTCTGCGCCACCGCGCCTTCGATGCCGCTGTTCCTCTGCGGCCGCCTGATCGAGGGGCTCGGTGGCGGCGCGCTGGTGTCGCTGGCCTTCGTCTCGGTCGAGCGGCTGTTTGCCCGCGCGATCTGGCCGCAGCTTTTCGGCGTCATGTCGGCGATCTGGGGCGTCGCCGCCTTCAGCGGCCCCGTGCTCGGCGCGGTCATGACCGAATTGCTGTCCTGGCGCTGGGCCTTCGGCGTCTTCACCCTCGGCGGCACGGCGATGGCGCTGGCAAGCTTCATCGTGCTCGACACACCGGAAGCAACAAGGCCGCAGGCGACGGGCGGCTCGGCGCCGCCCTTTCCCTTTGCGGCACTTGGCTGCCTCGCCGTCAGCGTCGTGCTGATTGCCACCGCCGGCGTCGACATCGCCCTGCTGCGCTCGTCGCTGCTGCTCACCCTCGGCCTGGTCGGCCTGGCGCTGTTTATCTACATCGACGCACTGAAGCCGCGCTCGCGCCTGTTCCCGTCGCGGCTGTTCTCATGGCGCTCGCCGGTTGGCGCGGGCATGACCATGGTCGCCGCGTTCTCGGTGGCGACCTGCTCCTTTACCGTCTACGGTCCGCTGCTTCTGACCAGCCTGCACGGCATTCCGATCCTGACCACCGGCTACATCATCGCCGCCGAATCGATCGCCTGGTCGATCCTGTCGATCCTCGTCGCCAATGCGCCGCCGGAACGCGAGCGGCTGATCATCGTCGGCGGGGCGCTGATGATCGCCACGGGCGTCGCCGGTTTCGCCTATACGGTGCCGGCCGGCTCTATCCCGTTGATCCTGCTTTGTGCCTTGCTGCAAGGCGGCGGTTTCGGCATCGCCTGGCCGTTCGTCACGCGTGTCATCGTGGCATCGGCCAAGGAAGGCGAGCAGACGATCGCCTCGGCCGCTGTGCCGACCATGCAGCGCATCGGTTATGCCGTTGGTGCGGCACTGACCGGCATCGTCGCCAACGCCAGCGGCTTTTCCGAAGGCCTGAACCGTGAGGCCGCGGCAAGTGTCGCCGCCTGGCTGTTCCTGGCGTTTATCCCGCTCGGAATCCTGGGATGCCTTGCCGCCTTGCGGATTTCGGGGGCGATCGACACGAAGCCGGCGAAGCTGTCAATCTCCGTGGGGGAGATTGACTAGACAACGACCGTCTTCATCCGGTCGGCGATCAGCGCCGCGAGCCGCGTCGCCACCTCGTCCTTGCTCATCTCCGGCCATTCCTCGACGCCGGCCTTCGAGACGATCCGCACCTTGTTGCGGTCGCCGCCCATCACGCCCGGGGAACCATCTTCATGGGAGACATCATTGGCAACGATAAGATCGGCGCCCTTTTTTGCAAGCTTGGCCTGGGCATTCCTGACCAGGTCCTGCGTCTCGGCGGCGAAACCGACCACCAGCATCGGCCGCTTTTTGTGATGCCCGACACCGGCGAGAATATCGGGATTTTCCACCATCTGCAGCGCCGGTGGCCCCTCGCCCGCCACCTTCTTGATCTTTTCCCCGGCCGAACTTTGAGTGCGCCAGTCGGCGACAGCCGCGACGAACACTGCCGCGTCGGCCGGCAGCAGCTGCTCGACGGCGTCCTTCATCTCGACGGCCGTTTCGACGTGCAGCGTGGCGACGCCGGCCGGATCGGCAATGCCGACCGGGCCGGAGACGAGACGCACGTCGGCACCGAGCCTGGCCAGCGCCGCCGCAATGGCGTGGCCCTGCTTGCCCGACGACCGGTTGGCGATGTAGCGGACCGGGTCGATCGGTTCATGCGTCGGCCCGGAGGTGACAATGATCTTCCTGCCCGCCAGCGGCTTTGGCCGGCTGTCGAGCAGCGCCTCGATCGCGGCGACGATCTCCAGCGGCTCGGCCATGCGGCCCTCGCCCACCTCGTTGCTCTCGGCCATCTCGCCCTTCGCCGGGCCGACGAATGCGACGCCGTCCTTGCTCAGCGTCGCGCGGTTGCGGCGGGCCGCCGGATGCGCCCACATTTTCGGGTTCATCGCCGGCGCCATCAAAACTCGCTTGTCGGTGGCGATGAGCACGGTCGAGGCAAGGTCGTTGGCATGGCCATTGGCGAGCTTTGCCATCAGGTCGGCGGTGGCCGGCGCCACGACCAAAAGGTCGGCCTCGCGCGACAGCCTGATATGGCCGATGTCGTGCTCGTCCTGCCGGTCGAACAATTCGGTGAAAACATGGTCGGCCGACAGCGCCCCGACCGACAGCGTAGTGACGAACTCCTGCGCCGCCGCGGTCATCACCACCCGCACTGCCGCGCCGCGCTCGCGCAGCCGGCGGATCAGGTCGAGCGCCTTGTAGGCGGCGATGCCGCCGCCGATGATCAGCAGGATGCGCTTGCCGGAGAGGATGCCTCGCGGGCTGGAGACGGCGACCACCGGCGCTGCTGGACTCTGCGAACTCGTCAGTTCGCGCAGTGTTTTCTCGATCTGGTCGATGCGACCGGCCGAACCGAACTGACCTTCGACCGCTGCGCGGATCATCACCCGCGCCTGGTCTTCCATCGACCGGCCATTCTCCGCCGCCAGTCGGCGCAGCAGGTCCTTGACCTCGTCATCAAGGTTGCGGATCGTGATGCTGGCCATCTGATTGCACCTTGCCCGGATTTGCTGAGTGCAATGATAGCAATGCAATCACTTTGCAACAAGCGCTAGAAAATACGCCAGGCGATATACACGAGCGTCAATGCGATCACCCACAGCGCCAGCCGGCCGGAGCGGGTGTAGCGCGCCTCGGCCTTGCCGATCGCGCGTGCGGTCCTTTCGTCGAAGCGCAGGCCGTGTTCGGCCATCAGGTCGATCTCACGCGACAGCCGCTCGGTGCGGGCGGCGAGGTCCGGTGCCTGGCGGGCCAGCGCCAGCAGCGCGTTGGCACCGTCGCGCGCATCGGCCAGCAGGGCGCGCGGGCCGAGGTTGCGGGCAATCCAGCCGCTCACCACCGGCTCCGACGTCTTCCACATGTTGAAGGCCGGGTCGAGCGTGCGGGCGACGCCTTCGACGACGACCATGGTCTTCTGCAGCAGCACCAGCTCGGACCGCGTCGCCATGTCGAAGAGGTCGGTCACTTCGAACAGCAGCGTCAGCAGCTTGGCCATCGAGATGGTCTCGGCAGGCTGGCCGTGGATCGGTTCGCCGATCGCCCGGATCGCCTGGGCGAAGGCCGCGACATTGTGCTGGCGCGGCACGTAGCCGGCCTCGAAATGCACCTCGGCGACGCGCTGGTAATCGCGCGTGATGAACCCGTAGAGGATTTCGGCGAGGAAGCGGCGCTCCTTTTTGCCGAGCCGGCCGGCAATGCCGAGATCGACGGCGACGATGGTGCCATCGGCTTCTATAAACAGGTTGCCCGGGTGCATGTCGGCGTGGAAGAAACCGTCACGCAGCGTATGGCGCAGAAACGACTGAACGAGGTTGGCGGCAATCGCCTTCAGGTCGTGGCCGGCGGCGGTCAGGCCGGCAATATCGTTCATCTTGATGCCGTCGACCCATTCCATGGTCAGCACGTCACGACCGGTGCGCTCCCAGTCGACCGACGGCACACGGAAGCCGGGATCGTCCTTGGTATTCTCGCCGAGCTCCGAAAAAGCCGCTGCCTCCAGCCTCAAATCCATTTCGATCTTGGTAGTCTGGGCCAGCGTCTCCGTCACCTCGACCGGCCGCAGCCGGCGCGACGACGGGATGTACTTTTCCTGCAGCCGGGCGGCGAGGAAATAGCTTTCGAGATCGCGAAAGAAGCGGCGGCGCACGCCCGGCCGGATGACCTTCACCGCCACTCGCCTAACGACGCCGTCCTGCAGCGTTTCGGCGGTATGGACCTGGGCGATCGAGGCGGCGGCGACGGCCTCGCCAAAACTGACATAGAGCTCGTCGACCCTGCGTCCGAGCGAGGCCTCTATCGCGGCGACAGCCTCGGCCTTGGGAAACGTCTGCATCTTGTCCTGCAGCATGGCAAGATCAAGCGCGATATCGTTGCCGACGACATCCGGCCGTGTCGCCAGGAACTGGCCGAGCTTGACGTAGGACGGGCCGAGCCGCACGACCGCCTTGGCCAGCCTGTCGCCGCGCTCATAGGCAAGCGCCCGACGGCGGGTGAACAGCCGGGCCATGCGCCAGCCGAATTTCGGCAAGCCGAAGAGCTCGTCACCGGGCAAAGCCGCGATGACACCCTCGCGCACAAGCACCCAGCCGGCCCGCACGAGCCTGAAACCAGCGCCGATGCTGCTCATGGCTGGCTTTGCCCTGCCGGTTTCCTGAACTGGCGCAAGGCACGTCGGAAAATGCGGGCCAGCCTCAAAGCTTCCAGCCCGAATGAAGCGCGGCGATGCCGCCGGAATAATTGCGGAACGAGGCGCGCTCGAAGCCTGCGCGCGAAATCATCGCCGCGAAATTCTGCTGATTGGGAAACTTGCGGATCGATTCGACCAGATAGGAATAGGGCTCGTCATCGCCGGTCACCACCTTGCCGATCCGCGGAATGGCGTTGAACGACCATGCTTCATAGACCTTGTCGAGCAGCGGCATCTCGACCTCGGAGAATTCAAGGCAGAGAAAGCGCCCGCCAGGCTTCAGCACGCGATAGGCTTCGGCAAGCGCCACATCGATGCGCGGCACGTTGCGGATGCCGAAAGCGATGGTGTAGGCGTCGAAAGTAGCGTCGGCAAAAGGCAGTTCCTCGGCATTGGCTTCGACGAAATCGGTATTTGCCGACAGGCCTTTTTTCTCGGCCCGGTCGCGGCCGACGGCGAGCATCGAGCCATTGATATCGAGAACCGTTGCATGAGCGTGCCTGCCGCTCGCCTCGACGATGCGGAAGGCGACGTCGCCGGTGCCGCCGGCAACGTCGAGAACGCTCCAGCCCGGCCGCTTCGGTGGATTGAGCCAGGCGACCATGGCGTCCTTCCACAACCGATGCAAGCCGGCCGACATCAGGTCGTTCATCAGGTCGTAGCGGTTCGCCACCTTGTGGAAAACATCATTGACCAGGGACTGCTTGTCGCCTGGCCCTACCCGCTTGAAACCATAGGAGGTTTCCATGCCGCCCGCAGCAGTGGTTCTTTCAACCGACATCGTTTTGATCCGCCATAAAATCGGCGGGACCATAGCCGATCGATGGTGCGGGCGCTATTGTTTAAGGCGCGGTGTTCGGCCGCGCTTCGAAGCAGGTTCCGGAAAAGTGTCACACGGTTTTCCGACAGGAACTTGCGTCATAAGAAAAAGCCTGACGGGATAATTGAATGCCTTTGAAAGCAGAACTGCACTGCCACATCGAAGGGGCAGCGGCGCCTGAACTCGTCCTCCGCCAAGCTGAGAAATACGGCAAGGATGCCTCGCCCTACATCCAGGACGGCTCCTTCGTCTGGCGCGACTTCACCTCTTTCCTCGCCGCCTACGACTTCTCGTCGGACCTGTTCCGCACCGAAGAAGACTATGCGCGGCTGGCCGATCATTACCTGACCAGCCTCGCCCGCGACGGCGCCATCTATTCCGAGGTTTTCACCTCGCCCGACCATGCCAGCAAGGCCGGGCTGTCGCCGAAGGCCTATACCGACGCGCTCGGCGAAGGCATGGCCCGCGCCAAGGCGAAGACCGGCATCGAAGGCCGCATGATCGTCACCGGCGTGCGCAATTTCGGTGTCGAATCGATCGAGCGGGCGGCGCGTTTCGCCGCGCGCTGCGGGCATCCGCTGGTCACCGGTTTCGGCGTCGCCGGCGACGAGCGGATAGGCGACCTGGAAGATTATGTCAGGGCCTTCGAGATCGCCCGCGAGGCCGGCCTCGGCATCACCGTCCATGCCGGCGAATTGATGGGCTGGGAGAGCGTCGAGGCGGCACTTGATCACATCCGCCCGTCTCGCATCGGCCATGGCGTGCGCGCCATCGAGAACCCCGAGCTTGTGCGGCGCATCGCCGACGAAGGCGTCGTGCTCGAATGCTGCCCTGGCTCCAACATCGCCCTGAAAATCTTCGACAGCTTCGCCGACCATCCCTTCCCCGCCTTGCGGGCAGCGGGCTGCAAGGTGACGCTCAACTCCGATGACCCGCCCTACTTCTGGACCTCGCTGAAACGCGAATACGACATCGCTGCCGAGCATTTTGCGATGGACGACAAGGCGCTCACCGCCGTCACCAGGATGGCCATCGAGGCAGCCTTCGTCGACAGGAAGACCAGGGCGGTGCTGCTGGGCAGGCTCGGCGCCAAGGGCAGGTGAATGGTGAATGGTTCACCCGGCGCTTCGGTCCGTCAGCCGCGAGTTTTTCCGCGCAACCAAGGACTCGCAAACCAGTTCACTATTCACTATTCACCATTCACCATTCACTTGCGCAGTTGGAGAACACCATGAAGGGCGTCACCGTCGTCGACCATCCGCTTGTCCAGCACAAGCTGACCATCATGCGCAAGAAGGAAACCTCGACGGCCGGCTTCCGGCGGCTGCTGCGCGAGATCTCGCTGCTGCTCGGCTACGAGGTCACCCGCAACCTGGAACTGACGACGACGACCATCGAGACGCCGATCGAAACGATGGAGGCGCCGACGCTGGAGGGCAAGAAACTGGTCTTCGCCTCGGTGCTGCGCGCCGGCAACGGCTTGCTCGAAGGCCTGCTCGATCTGGTGCCGGCGGCGCGTGTCGCCCATATCGGCCTCTATCGCGACCATGAGACGCTGGAAGCGGTCGAGTATTTCTTCAAGGCGCCGGGCGACCTCGCCGACCGACTGGTGATCGTCGTCGACCCGATGCTGGCGACCGCCAATTCGGCGATCGCGGCGATCGACAAGCTGAAAGGCCGCGGTGCCACCAACATCCGCTTCCTCTGCCTGCTGGCGGCACCAGAGGGCCTCGAGCGTTTTACCCAGGCGCATCCCGATGTTCCGGTCTTCACCGCTTCCATCGACCGCCAACTCAACGAAAAGGGCTACATCATGCCGGGTCTCGGCGATGCCGGCGACCGCATGTACGGCACCAAATAGATCCGTTTACCGATTGTTTACGCAAACGGCTGGTTTCCGCACTCGTTAAAGCGGCAATCACCATGTCGGACTAAGGATCGGCAACCACAAAGGCCGGTCCATGCTGCGCAAGCTCCTCATCCTTGGCGTGTTTGCCGGAACGTCGGCATCGCTGCCGATCGTGTATCAGTCCAATTCACAGGTAATCGAGCGGCTGTTGAAATCCGCCATCGGAGCCAGGCCGGCCGACACTCAAACCAACCTGAATCTCGCCGCCGTCCCGGACAGGCCGGCAACGCCGCAGCCGCTCGGCCGCAAGGTCGTCGTCACCGCGGACGCGCGCGGGCATTTCATGTCGGTCTTCAAGTTGAACGGTCGCCAGGTCGACGGCATGATCGACACCGGTGCGACGCTCGTCGCCATCAACACCTCGACCGCGCGCAGGATCGGCATCTCGCTCAATTCGACGGACTTCAGCCATCAGGTCAACACCGCCAATGGTGCGATCAAGGCCGCCGTGGTGACGATTGATCGCCTGCAGATCGGCAAGATCACCGTCGAGGGCGTCGAGGCCGTCGTGCTCGACGACAGGGCGCTGCACACCAACCTGATCGGCATGAGCTTTCTGCAGCGGCTCGAAAAATACCAGGTCGAAGGCGGCAAGCTGCTGCTGGTTCAGTAGAACGTGATCCCGAACCGCAGGTCCGCGCCTGCGAAAAGTTGGGGACCAGTCTTCGGACAAGATCGTGGTCCAAAGAAAGATAGAACCCATCCGATACCGTCGGAATGGCTCTACCCGCGGGGCAGGATCCGCCGGATGACGGTTTTCTCCGTGGCCGGTTTGGAAGTGCCGATGGTATACGCCGAAAGCACGGCGGCCGCGGCCGCTTCGGCATCCCCGGTATTGCGGGCATGGACCAGCGCCAGCGCTTCGCCGGCCCGCACTTCAGCGCCGACCGGCAACAGCCTGGTGATGCCAACGGCGTGATCGATCCTGTCGTCGGGCCGCGTCCGCCCGCCGCCAAGCCCGACCACGGCAAGCCCGATCTCGCGGGTCGCGATGCCGGTGACAAAGCCGTTCGCGCTCGCCTTGACCGCGAATTCCGTTGCCGCTTTCGGCAGATATTTTTCCGGATTGTCGACAAAGTCGACGGGACCACCCAGTGCCGCCACCGTGCGCGCGAAGATGGAAGCGGCGCGGCCGCCGGCCAGCGTCTCGGCGGCGCGGCGCAGGCCGTCCTGGTTGGACGACACCAGGCCTGCCGATTGCAGCATCTCGGCGGCCAGCGCCAGCGTCACGTCCTCCAGCCGCCGGTCGCGAAAGCGGCCGGTGAGAAAATCGACGGCGTTGTGCACCTCGACCGCATTGCCGGCGGCGGACGCCAGGGGCTCGTTCATGCCGGTGACCAGCGCCGAGGCCTTAAGGCCGGCGCCATTGGCGACGTCGACCAGGCTGTTGGCCAGTGCGGTTGCGTCGCGCGATTTCTCCATGAAGGCCCCGTTGCCGACCTTGACGTCAAGCACCAGCGAATTGAGGCCGGCGGCCAGTTTCTTCGACAGGATCGAAGCAGTGATCAGCGGCACCGATTCGACCGTTCCCGTCACATCGCGGATGGCGTAGAGCCTGGCGTCGGCGGGTGCGAGATCGGCGGTCTGGCCGATGATGGCGCAGCCGGTTTCGAGCACCGTCTTGCGGAAGCGCGCAACATCCGGCTGGCTGATATAGCCGGGGATGGCATCCATCTTGTCCAGCGTGCCGCCGGTATGGCCCAGACCCCTGCCGGAAATCATCGGCACATAGGCGCCGCAGGCAGCGACGATCGGCGCCAGCATCAAGGAGACATTGTCGCCGACGCCGCCGGTCGAATGCTTGTCGGTGACCGGACCGGGCAGATCCGACCAGTCGAGCACATCGCCGGAATCGCGCATCGCCATAGTCAGCGCCACCGCCTCGTCGCGGCTCATGCCGTTGAAGAACACCGCCATGGCAAAGGCGCCGACCTGCGCGTCGGTGACTGTGCCGGCGGTCAGACCCTCGATGAAGAACGCTGTCTCCTCAGCCGAGAGCTTCTGGCCGTCGCGCTTGCGGCGGATGATTTCCTGGGGAAGCATCAGGCGTCGACCCTGTGCTCCGGAAGCCCGTCCTGAAAAACACGCTGCAGAATGGTCGCCAGCCGCGCGCCGCCGACCGGTGCCATGTCCTTGGTCTCCTGGTGCGACAGCTCGGCTCCGGTCATGCCGGCGGCAAGGTTGGTCACGACCGAACACGCGGCGACGCGCAGCCCGAGGAAGCGGGCGAGAATGACCTCCGGCACCGTCGACATGCCGACGGCGTTGGCGCCCATGACGCGCGCCATGCGGATCTCGGCGGGCGTCTCGAAGCATGGGCCGGAGAACCACATATAGACGCCCTTGTGCAGCTTGGTACCGGTGGCCTTCGCCGCCTGCTCGATGGCGGAGCGGAGACCGGCGTCGTAGGCTTCGGTCAGGCCGACGAAACGGCGGTCGCTCGGTTCGCCGATCAGCGGGTTGGAGCCCGAGAAATTGATGTGATCGGTGATCAGCATCACCGAGCCCGGGCCCATCCCGGGATCGACCGAACCGGCGGCGTTGGTGAGGATCAGCCTGGAGATGCCGAGGCCGGCGAGCACCTCGAGTGCCGGCCGCATCGCCGCCGCGTTGCCGTGCTCGTAATAATGCGCCCGGCCGGACAGCATCAGCACCGGCGTGCCGGCAAAGAGCCCCGCCACCACCTCGCCGGCATGGCCGCTGACTCCGCTTCGGGGAAACCCCGGCAAGTCGGCGTAGGAGATTCGCACCGCATCCTCGACTTGGTCGACAAGCCCGCCAAGCCCTGACCCCAGCACCAAGGCGGTAGTCGGCGCCAGCCCGTCCAGCCTTTCGACGAGGTGATCGAGCGCTTCCTTCATTTCAGCACATCGCCTTCAAACCCGTATGGCAGCAACTCGCCCATGGTCACGGTCTCAACCACGCCGCTATCATCGCAGAGATAGAACTTCGTCTCCGGCCGGCAGAATTCCGCCAGCCGCTGCCGGCAGCCGCCGCAGGGCGAGCATTTTGCCACGCGTTCGGCGATCACGGCGATTTCCGTGATCTTGCCGCCGCCGCCCATGATGTAGTTGGCAAGTGCGGTGGTTTCGGCGCACCAGCCCTCCGGATAGGACGCGATCTCGACATTGGCGCCGGCAAAGACACGGCCGTCCTCGGTGCGCAACGCCGCGCCGACCGGAAATTTCGAATAGGGCGCATAGGCCTTGGCCATGGCGGCTTTCGCCGCTTCGAACAGATCATGAGCCATGATAGATCAGCGTTCCTTGACATAAGGCACGCCGCCGGCGCGCGGCGGGATTGCCTTGCCGATGAAGCCGGCAAGCAGGATGACGGTCAGCACATAGGGCAGCGCCTGCATGAATTGCACCGGCACCTTGCCGATCAGCGGCAGCGGCGTGCCTTGCAGGCGGATCGACGCGGCGTCGAGGAAGCCGAACAGCAGGCAGGCGAACATGGCGTTGACCGGTTTCCATTTGGCGAAGATCAGCGCGGCCAGCGCAATATAGCCCTTGCCGGCGGTCATGTCCTTCACGAAGCCGCCATTCTGCACCATCGACAGATAGGCGCCGGCAATGCCGGTGAGCACGCCGGTGCAGATCAGCGCCCGGTAGCGCAGCCAGGCGACTGATATGCCGGCGGTGTCGACCGCGGCCGGGTTCTCGCCGACGGCGCGCAGGCGCAAGCCGAAGCGGGTGCGAAACAGCACCCACCAGGTGAACGGCACGGCCAGGAAGGCGAGATAGACCAGCACGGAGTGGCCGGAGAAGAGTTCCGAATAGATCGGCCCGAGGATCGGCACGCTCCTGAGGGCCTCTGCGCCCGGCCAGATGATTGCCTCGAAGCGCTCGCCGGCAGCCAGCGCCGGCGTGCGTCCGCCTTGCTGGAACCAGGCCTGGCCGAGCATGATCGTCGATCCGGCGGCAATGAAATTGATCGCGACGCCGGAGACGATCTGGTTGCCGCGATGGGTGATCGAGGCAAAGCCGTGGATCAGCGCGAAGGCGACCGAGATGAGGATGGCCATGCCGAGGCCGAGATAGGCCGAGTGGAAGACCGAGGCGGCGGCCGCACCGGCGAAGGCTCCGACAAGCATCTTGCCCTCGAGCCCGATGTCGAAGACGCCGGCCCGCTCCGAATAGAGGCCGGCGAGGCAGGCGAGCAGCAAGGGGACCGAAAGGCGGATGGTCGAGTCCAGGACCTGCACGATAGCGTTGAAGAAATCCATCTCAGGCGCCCTTCCCCTTGACCGCTTCCATGCCGACTGATCTCGGGCTGAGCGAGGCGAACAGCGCCTGGACATAGGGCCGGAACATATGCTCGAGCGCGCCGGCGAACAGGATCACGAGGCCCTGGATGATGACGATCATGTCGCGGCTGATCGCCGGCATCTCGAAGGCGAGCTCGGCGCCGCCCTGGTAGAGCATGCCGAACAGGACCGCCGCCAGCACGATGCCGACCGGGTGCAGGCGTCCCATCAGTGCCACCGCGATGCCGACGAAACCGGCGCCCGAAACGAATTCGAGCGCGACATTGTGCTGGTCGCCCATCGTCGGGTTGAGCGCCATCATGCCGGCCAGCGCGCCCGAGATCATCATCGCAATGATGATGATGCGGATCTCCGAAATGCCGGCATAACGCGCCGCTTTCGGGCTGTGGCCATAGGTGCGCATCTCGTAGCCGAGCTTCGTGCGCCAGATCAGCACCCACACCAGAAAGGCCATGGCTAGCGCCAGCAGGGAACTGACGTTGAATGGCGCCGAACGGATTTTGGCGCCGAACAATTCGATGACCCAGTTGAGCTTCGGCAATTGCGCGCCTTCGAGGAAGGTGCGCGTCTGCGGCGCCATCGAGCCGGGCGGCTTCAGCATCCCCACCAGCGCATAGACCATGACGCTGGCGGCGATGAAATTGAACATGATTGTGGTGATGACGATGTGCGAGCCGCGCTTGGCCTGCAGATAGGCCGGGATCAGCGCCCACAGCGCGCCCATCGCCGCGGCGGCGATAATGGCGATCGGGAAGGTCAGCCACCAGGGCAGCACGCTGTCGAAGGCCAGGCAAACAATGCCGATGCCGAGACCGGCGATATAGCCCTGGCCCTCGCCACCGATGTTGAACAGGCCGCAATGCGCCGCAACCGCCACCGAAAGCCCACTGAAGATGAAGGTGGTGGCATAGAAAAGCGTGAACGCGATGCCTTGGCCGCGGCCGAAGGCACCCTCGACCAGGATGACGGCTGCACGCAGCGGGTTCTCGCCGACCAATATGACGACGAAGCCGGCGACGACGAATGCGACGAACAGATTGATCAGCGGGATCAGCACGTAATCGGCCCAGGCCGGCAGCTTGGCATAGGGGGTGCTCACTCGGCGGCCTCCCGGTGCTCGACGCCGGCCATCAGCAGGCCGAGCTCGCCCTCGGTCGCGTCGGGGCCGCGTTCGCCGACGACGCGGCCGGCAAACATCACCAGGATGCGGTCGGACAGCGAGCGGATCTCGTCGAGCTCGACCGAAACCACCAGCACCGCCTTGCCCTGGTCGCGCATGGCTATGAGGCGCTTGTGGATGAATTCGATGGCGCCGACATCGACGCCGCGTGTCGGCTGGCCGACGATCAACACGCCGGGATCTTGTTCCATTTCCCGCGCCAGCACGATCTTCTGCTGGTTGCCGCCGGAGAAATTGGCGGTCTTGAGGCGGCAGTCCGCCGGGCGGATGTCATATTTGACGATCTTGTCCCTGGCATCGTTACGGATGGCATCGATGTCGAGGAACGGCCCCTTCAGATAGCGCGCGTCGTCCTGGTAGCCGAGGATCGAATTCTCGTTTTCCTCGAAGGCCAGCACGAGCCCGACATGATGGCGGTCCTCCGGCACATGGGCGAGGCCGCGCTCGCGCAGCTCGCCAGGGTCGGCGGCGCCGGTGAGGTCGATCGGCTTGCCGTCGAGCATGACCGAGCCCGAAACGGCATGCCTGATGCCGGAAATCGCCTCGAGCAATTCGGACTGCCCGTTGCCGGCGACGCCGGCAATGCCGACGATCTCGCCGGCATGGACGTCGAAGGAGACGTCGTCGACCATGGTGACGCCGCGGGAATCCTTGACCGTCAGGTTCTTGACCGCGAGCTTGACGCCGCCGGCCTTCGCCTCGCCCTTTTCGACGCGCAGCAGCACGCGCCGGCCGACCATCAGCTCGGCCAGCTCCTCGACCGTGGTCTTCCTGGTTTCGCGTGTCGCCACCATGGTGCCCTGGCGCATCACCGAGACCGTGTCGGTGATCGCCATGATCTCGCGCAGCTTGTGGGTGATCAGCACGATCGTCTTGCCCTGCTCCTTCAGCTGCCTGAGGATGCGGAACAGATGGTCGGCCTCGGCCGGCGTCAGCACGCCTGTCGGCTCGTCGAGGATCAGGATCTCGGCGCCGCGATAGAGCGCCTTGAGGATTTCGACGCGTTGCTGCAGGCCGACCGGCAACTCCTCGATGATGGCGTCGGGATCGACTTCGAGCCCGTATTCGCGCTCGAGCCGCTCCAGCTCGGAACGCGCCTTGGCAATGCTCTTCTTCAGCAGCGCATCGCTTTCGGCGCCGAGAATGACGTTTTCCAGCACCGAGAAATTGTCGACCAGCATGAAATGCTGATGCACCATGCCGATGCCGAGCGCGATCGCATCGTTCGGCGTCTTGATCGATGCCGAATGGCCGCCGACACGGATCTCGCCGGAATCGGCCTGGTAGAAACCATAGAGGATCGACATCAGCGTCGACTTGCCGGCGCCGTTTTCGCCGACGATGCCATGGATAGTGCCGCGCATAATCTCCAGATTGATGTCGCGGTTGGCGCGCACGGCGCCAAAGCTCTTGTCGATGCCGATCAGCTCGATTGCGGCTTGCGCCATGCAGCCTGTTCCCACTGTTGTTTTTTTACCGCTTGGTCAAACGCCTAGCATGAGGCCCGGTCTGTGCCAATTGGGTCCCTACCAATTGGCCGGAGCAGGGTTCACTCTCGACAAATCCCGCCATGCTTGTCAATTTCCAACGTGGCCGCACCCTGCACAATCGCCTGATCGAGGATTTCAAATGACCATGCCCGAGGACCGGCTGACGACGCTGGAAATCCGCGCCGCCGAGCAGGAGAAGATCATCGAGGAACTGTCCGGCCAGATCGCCGAGCAGTGGAAGGTGATCGAGCGCATGCAGCGCAAGCTGGACGCGCTGGCCGAGCGCTTCCTGGCGCTGGAGGAACAGGCCGCGCCCGACGTGCCGGTGACCAAGCCGCCGCACTGGTGAGGCGAGCAACGGTTATAGGCTGGGCCTTCGCGACATCAGCAACATGGGTGCGCAATCTTGTTCGAACGTTTCGACCGTCATCCAGCCGAGCGCCGCATAGAAATCGCGCGCCTGCCAGGTATAAAGATAGAATTCGACAACGCCGGCCGATGCTGCGCGCGCTTCGGTCGCCCTAACCAGTGCCGTGCCGATCCCTTGGTGCTGGTGCTTCGGAGCGACAGCCAGCCCGGCTAGCCATGGCGTCAGTTCATGCGCCAGCTCCAGTTCACGGCGGACCAGCAAACACGTACCGACTGGGACATCACCGATCCGGGCAACCAGGGAAGTCTCGAATCCGTCACCAGCCAGCAGCTTGCGAAGGCCGGCGATGTCATCTTCGAGCGTCCTTGCGGTGCCATCAAAAAAGGCGGCAAGGCGCAATTGCGCGACTGCCTCAACATCGCGCTCGCGCATCGGTTCGACTGTCGGCTGCATCTGCGTCCCCGGGGGGGTTGATGGTTCACCGGCGTTTGCCAAAACAAAACCGCCGGGACCACGCCCGGCGGTTCGCAATCAGTGCCGGCGGATCAATACGGGCAGGCATTGTCCGACATGTAGTCGTGCACCTTGATGGTGCCGGCGATGATGTCGGCCTTGGCTTTTTCGACCGCCGCTTTCATCGCATCGTCGACAAGCGCCTTGTTGTTGTCGTCCATGGCGTAGTCGACGCCGCCTTCCTTGAGGCCGAGATCGTTGACGCCCGCCGTGAACTTGTCGTTCTTGGCATCCATGAAGGTGTTGTAGACGGCAACGTCGACGCGCTTGACCATCGAGGTCAGCACCTTGCCGGGCTGCAGGCCGTTCTGGTTGGAATCAACGCCGATGCCGAGCTTGCCGGCGTCGGCCGCTGCCTGCAGCACACCGACACCGGTGCCGCCCGCCGCTGCGTAGATTACGTCGGCGCCCTGGTCGATTTGCGTCTTGGCGATCTCGCCGCCCTTGGCCGGATCGTTCCAGGCTGCCGGCGTATCGCCGGTCATGTTCTGGATGACGTCGGTGGCCCCGGCCGCCTTGGCGCCGCCGACATAGCCGCAGCCGAACCTGCGGATCAGCGGAATATCCATGCCGCCGACGAAGCCGACCTTCTTGGTCTTGGAAGCCATCGCCGCCATCACGCCGACGAGGTAGGAGCCTTCCTGCTCCTTATAGACCAGGGAGCGGACATTGGGCTTGTCGACGACCATGTCGATGATGGCGAATTTGGTGTCGGGGAACTCGGTTGCGATCTTGTCAAGCGCGTCAGCCCACGAGAAGCCCGCCATGACGATCGGGTTGCGGCCGTCCTCGGCGAAACGGCGCAGCGCCTGCTCGCGCTGGGTGGCGTTGCTGACCTCGAATTCCACATAGGGGATGCCGGTCTCGGTCTTGAACTTTTCAGCGCCGTGGAAGGATGCCTCGTTGAACGACTTGTCAAACTTGCCGCCGAGATCATAGAGGATCGCGGGTTGAATGTCCGCGGCGAAGGCCGGAAGAACCATTGCAGCTGCGGCCATGAGGCCGAGAACGATACGTTTCATGTGATCCACACCCCTGTCGGTTATTTGTCCATTATGCACCGCATGCCGGCCCGGTTCTCCGGCAGGCATACGGTGTCGGGCAGGAGTGTCTTCCTCCCGCTTCGGGTCAATCTGGCACGGCCCGAAACAAAATTCACGTGGAATTTTGACCCTTTGGAAAAGCATGGCGCCGCATCGCGGCGCCACAGCATATTCCTTGCGTCAGGGGCATAAAATCAGGCGGAGACGGCGGCCGGAATGGCGCAGGTGACGCCGGTTCCCTGCAGGCCGCAATAGCCGTAAGGGTTCTTCGCCAGATATTGCTGGTGGTCTTCCTCGGCGAAGTAGAATTCCGGCGCCGGCGCGATCTCGGTGGTGATCTTGCCGCGTCCGGCACCGCGCAGCGAAGCCTCGTAGGCATCGCGCGAGGCGAGCGCCGCCTGGTACTGCGCGTCGTTGAACGTATAGATCGCCGAACGGTAGGTGGTGCCGACATCATTGCCCTGGCGCATGCCTTGCGTCGGGTCGTGGCTTTCCCAGAACAGCTTCAAGAGCTCGGCATAGGACACGATCTTGGGATCGTAGACGACGAGCACGACTTCGGCATGGCCTGTCAGGCCCGTGCAGGTTTCCTGATAGGTCGGGTTGGGCGTGACGCCGCCGGCATAGCCGGCCGCCGTGACCCATACGCCCTCGACTTGCCAGAACAGGCGCTCGGCGCCCCAGAAGCAGCCCAGCCCGAACATCGCCATTTCCATCCCTTCGGGATAAGGACCCTTGAGCGGCCTGTTCGAGACAAAGTGCTTCGATGCCGTCGGGATCGGCCGGTCGCGGCCGGGCAACGCCTCGGAGGGTTTCGGCAGGTTGAGCTTCTTGTTCAGCATGTCGCTGAGAAACATGTGTGGCTTCCTTTTCTTCTTGGTTGAGCCTTCCTGGTACGGGATCACCGGGTCAGGCTGGAAATGTCAGGTTGCGGCGAACCGCCCGCTGGGGCGCTGCCGCCTGTAACCGATGGCATAAAGAATGAACGCTAGCACCGCGAACACGGCAAAGCCGGGCTGGCTGAGCACCCAGGCGATGGCACCGTCCCACAGCAGCGGGTTGACCTTGTCGCGGACGAAGCTTTCGAAGGCGCTGCGCGTATCCGGCGAAACCGCGAGCCAGCTGGTGTTGAGCGGAGTCATCACCAGCGCCGAAGCCGCCACCGAGCGGGTCGCATCGAGCACGGCCATGATGACCGAAACCGAAAGCGCGATCATTGCGGCAAGACGGAAGATAAAGCGGAACATCCGGACCCTTCCTCCCCAGGAGTTTATCAGAATGTCGTGTGGACTGTTAAATAGGATCTGCGTGCTTTATCCGCAATCGCGACACGCGAAGTTGAACCTGCGGCAGCCGGGTTCGCCGGGACCGGTGGCGCGCCGGGGACGGCAAGCACACCTCCGCCGCTCCTTTCGATAGGCTCCCAACGGGTGCCCCAGCGGCATGGGCTGAGCATCCGTATCCGGCAAAGCGAATAGACTGTCGTTATGTCTTGGCATTCGGCACCGGATCGACTAGATGAGCCCCGCGCCTGTTGCTTTGACGGCTCAGGTGCGGGGAAAGGGTATCCGCTGGTTGACGGCGCCCACGGCCGGAATTCCGGCACCGGAATCCCAAAGGAGATGCATCTCCCCAACCCGCGCGGCGAAACCGGCCGCGTCGAAAATGCTAAAGAGACGGAGAGGTGGCCGAGTGGTTGAAGGCGCACGCCTGGAAAGTGTGTTTACGGGAAACCGTAACGCGGGTTCGAATCCCGCTCTCTCCGCCATATTTCAAACCCCTATATCTGCACTCATCTTCTTGAAATGGTTATCTTTATGGCCTCTTTGGCCCTAAGGCTCCGGTAACAAATTCGCGATTTTGCTCTGGTTTTTGCTCTGGAATTTGCTATGGTTCTCTGGCGGACGGCTAGGCGTCGGCATGTTTGGAGTCGGCACGATGGCGAAGCAGATAAAACTCAGGACGCGCGGCAAGAGCGGCATCCTCTACATGGTGCGCGATGTCCCGGTTCGCTATCACGGCGTCGAGCCGCGCAAAGAAGTCTGGATTTCTCTCGGCACCGACTCGAAGAGCCTCGCGGAACAAAAGGCCGAACAGGTCTGGGCTAGGACCATTGCAGGTTGGGAGGCCAAAAAGGCCGGCGATACCGCCGAAGCCGAGAAGGCTTTCGCCGCTGCGCAGGACCTTGCAAAGGCGCGCGGCTATCGCTGGTTGATGGCTGGCGAAGTCGCCAAGCTCCCGCGAGAGGAACTGTTACAGCGCGTAGAGGCCGTCTCGGTTCGCAAGAGTGAACCGGACAAGCTGGAGGCTGCGGCACTGCTCGGTGGCGCTAAGGACCCTCCAATAACGGTCACGCGGGCTCTGGCACTCTATTGGGAGCTTGCCGCTGAGAACACACGCGGGATGAGCGAAGATCAGATTCGCCGATGGAAGAATCCACGGATCAAGGCGATCGGCAATTTCGTCGCCGTGGTCGGCGACAAGGTGCTTGCTGATATCACCCGCGACCACATGCTGGATTTTCGCGATTGGTGGTCCAAGAGGCTTGTCAGCGAAGAGCTTACGCCTAACAGCGCCAACAAGGACATCGGCTATGTCGAGAGCACTCTTCGGCTGGTCGAGGAAAAGAAGCGCCTTGGTCTGGCGCTCCCCTTCGGCAAGCTGACTTTCAAGGAGGACGACGACAAGACGCGCCCGCCGTTCTCGGTAAAGTGGATAAAGGAAAAGCTCCTTGCATCGGGCGCTCTCGACGGCCTCAACAAGGAGGCACGTGCCGTCCTCCATGCCATGGTGAACACCGGCGCGCGGCCGTCAGAAATCGTCGGCCTTCTTCCACACCATATCCGCCTCGATCACAACGTCCCGCATATCGAGATTAAGGCCGAAGGGAAGAAGACGAAAAACAAACAGTCGAAGCGGGTCATCCCGTTGGTCGGCATCAGTCTGGAAGCATTGCGGGCGTTCCCCGAAGGCTTCCCGACCTATCGGTTCAAGGACAAGATCAGCGACACCGTGAATAAGTTTCTTCGGGAAAACGAATTGCTCGAAACCGAGGACCACTCGCTTTATTCGCTACGGCACAGTTTTGAAGACCGCATGCTGCGGGCCAAGATCGACGAACGTATCCGCCGCGATTTGATGGGCCATAGCCTTGGAGGGCGGCAGCGCTATGGCGATGGGGCTTCGTTGAATGAGTCTGCGGAGCTTATATCGGCGATCGCGCTCTAACGCCAAGAGTCGCGCGCGTTTGGGTAGTTATCGGCGGTCTTAAGATTCCATGCAAAATTCCGCAACCAATCCAAATCAAGGGCGCTGTCGGCGACAAGCACAGCGTTGCGTGGTTTTTCAGCACGCTTTTGCAGATCGTAAAGAACAACGGACGCCGCTTTGCGCCTATCTTCGTCGCTGCCAATGTAAAGGTCCGTCTTGCTGTCATTGACAGCGATGTAGGTGACGAGTCCATACACCATAGCTTCAAGCTCATTCACACGCTGTTGAAGCTGCTCTTCGTTGTTAGACATGGATTGCTTTCCTTCTTGCGGCTACTATCGCCCTTGCCCGCGACACGGGATCGGCGGCGCTCAGCTTCGCCTCTTCGGCTGAGATTTCGGATTCCAATCGATCGAAGATCGGCACGTAGACCACGTCTGCGATCACCAATTTTGCAACGATCTCGTACGCTCTGCGGAGTCGGGCTAGTTCCCGCTCGGCTTTGGTGTTCGCGTGCGGCCGCGCCACCGGCAGGAAAGCCAGTGGAAGACGGTAAGACGCTGAAACATGAACACCCATTCGAAACTCCTAGGATGCCCATTAGCGAAGCCGCGTTTTTTCGTCAACGATTGATCGATTGTTAAGGTGAATTTCCTTATTGATTACAAATGCTTAGTACATCGCAGAATGCGAGATTTTGGCGGTTTCAATTGTGGGAATTGGGCTTCGCAGAATGCGAGGCATTGGGAAGAAAAAAGGCCGACTTCGCGATGGGACACGCGAAGCCGGCCAAGTGCGAGGCCGCCTGATAAGAAGCCTCGATCGGTGCGCCCGGCACGACGGCGTGGGACATCGGAATGCCGAGCTACCCGCCCTCGCGAACGAGTTTGGGGTCAGGTCAGCGGGCTCGCGTCAGAAGGGGAAATCGCGAGCCCGCCTGTGCTCCAGCCGGACCCTATTCGCGGCTGGAACAATTCTCTACGCCGTTGGCGCTTTGGCAGGGCGGATGCCTGGGCGTGCTCGCGGTCGTGACGGCTTTGGCGTCTGGATGCGGACGCACATCGACATCGCTTACTTTATCACGTATGGGGCGAGGTGCTGCCGAGCTTGTTCAAGGCTCCACTGGTCGGATAGTGATGCATTGTCCTTCGAACCACGCCGTACCAGTGCAATGTAATCCGCAAGCTCTGACCTACGGCCGGGAAGCAATTGAGCGATCTTTTCGAGGTCGAACGTTGAATGAGGGCCAATGATCACCGGCGCCTGTGGCAACGGCTTGGCGGCTTCGTCCGGAGGCTCTTCCGTGTCGGCTGGTTTGCGCAACCGACCAAAGAAATCAAGCATCTCGCGCTGCTCTTCGGTCAGGTCAGCGATCGAAGGATTGCCGAGATTTTTGAGATATTCGACCTGCGCCGGGCTGTGCTCTTCGGCCGGGGCTGACTCAACTTCTTCGTCGGGAATAGCAGCGGCGTCGGCCCAGGCCATGCGGGTCTGAGGTTCAAGCGTATTGATGTCGCGGCCAAGGCTGATACGCGCCTGCGCGGCGTTCTCGTTGTCATTAATCATGGTCGTGTCTTCCTTCTGAATTTCTTACGGCCGCTTCCAATGCCGCTCTGATCCAATCACCTCTGTCGGCGGCCTCTCGGTCGCAGGCATGGTCAATCCGCCGATTCATGTCTTCTGGGATAGCTATGACTATCCGCTCAAACCCTTCGTCCGCGCGTCTCAAAACAGTTCGTCCTCTGTGGCGGCGGCGCGCGCCTTGGCGGTGAACGCGTAATCCAGATTCTCCCGGATGATTGCGGCTTCGCTGGTGTCGCGGCGATTGGCTTCGTCGCGGACCAGTTTCCGGAGGCGGTTTGGTAGCGAAACAGCTAGCCGGGACTCGTCGGCGCGTTCACCGGGACGGCAGCCATTGTGTAGATAGTTCATCGACCTGCCTCCCGATTGCGTGCTGCGAAATCGGACTCCATATCGCGTTGCACAAGTTCGCGGAGATACGAACTAATAGACCGGCAACCAGATGCAGCCTTTGCATTCAGGTATGCGAGTTGAATCGACTCTAAACTGACGTTGACGCCCATCTTTGCCATGGGTTGACTTCCTAATTGATTGGTAATGGCAGAGACGCCCCGCCCCTGATTGAATCGAAGCTTAAAGAAATATAGCGATTTGTCAAGAATTTCTTGAATCGGCTCAATATTGTCTGAGTCATATACTGACTCACTGCTTTTAAGCTGCACTTAACCCGCGCTCTATTGCGGTCGGCGTCTACGTGGGTCGGCTTGGGGCCTTTGGAGCCGTTTGCGGGCGCAGGAAAGTTTCTGCGGCTCAGTCGTACAGGAAAGTTTCTGCGGCCCCGCTGTACGGCAGGTGTCTACAGGTCAGAGTCAGGGGCAATAATTGAGTACAACGCAGAGGCTGGAACCCTGCTTGTACCAGCTCAAAAAACTTCCCTTGCGCAAGGCCCCGGTGCTGCTTCACACTGCGAAGCAGCAAGCAGCCCCAATCGTTTTTTTAGCGAGAGGTGCGCCCGTGCAAGATCCGAAAAATCATCTGACCATCAAGATCGGTAAGTTATTTGAGGCTTCGGCGGAAGGGGTTTTGGCCTTGCGCGTCTTCGCTCTGAGTCTGATCGTGCTGTTGATATTAGCAGTCGGAGCCGCGTGCTATTTCTGGCAGAGTTTTCCAGCCCTGACGCCTGCGTCGGCGGGCGTAAATCCAGACGCAGAAACGGGGGCGACGAGGCCCCCGCTGAAATCATAGAGCAGTGTCGGCTTTGCTAGTTCATCGGAATGTGTAGATCGATCCTGAACCGTATTCCGATTCCACCGTGACCTTGACGCCGCGACGCACCCAACGCCCGCCAAGATGCTCGATAATGTAGCGGACCAATCGCCCGGTGTACTTCTTCATTTCATCGGTGAACCCAGCGGAGCCCACATGGCGAAGAACGAAGGGCTCGGTGGCAATAACCGGCGGGCGTGAGGGAGCGGCGATGACGGCTCCTATCAACACGGCGACGCCAAGCCGAGAGGTCAGCAACTCGTAGATTCCCTGCCCTATAAGCGAGTCATGGGCGTTGGCATGAGAACCGGCGTCGAAGACGAAGTCGCGAAGATTCGGATCGCGTCCAAGGCTGATCTTGTCGGGACTGTAGTCGATGGGCATAGCGCCTCTCCTTTGCTGAGGTTGCTCGAAGCGAGCGTTTTCCGTCGCGATGATGCGTAAGCGCATCCTGCTAGGGCAAGGCGGCATATACGCTACAAGCCATCCCCCTTCAATGCGTCTTATTTGACGCCTTGGTGCCGGCCGATTTGCTATGGTGGGAAGAGGTTGAGTGCAGACCGGCTTCGACTAAATCCCCTAGCAGACTTTAGGAGACAGAGCCCGGAACAGTAGGTGGCCGCAGGCCAATTTCGAGATATGCCCCCGAAGGGTCCCTCCCGCCTCACGTGCCAAATAGATAGAGTTAATTTCACTGCCGTCGCCGCGCGGTCGCGGGGATAGAGCGCGGGTATCGGGTCCGCTCATAGCAGCCCAATGAAAGGGCCGGAGGTGATCCCCGGCCCTTCGCAATGACATTCCTGTGGTGGGCTATCCGACCTTAAAGAGCAGAAAAAGGATGAAAACCCAGAACGCGAGGGCTGTGGCGTCGATGACCAGGCGGGTCATGTCGTCCTATGCCGCGCGCCGCAGAATACGCGCTACAGTGACATCATTCCAGCGACCGCCGCGCGCCGTGGGAACGTTCATCGTCTGCAATGCCTGTGCGATCTCGGCAAACGTCTTGCCGGCCTCACGCATAGGCTGGACGACGCCGACAAGCTGGGCTGCACGCGCGTCGGCAGTGGCCTTCACCGCATCGTTGCGCGCGACCGTCTGCGGCCGGCAACCGCCCAACCGCACGCCCCGCGCCTTGGCAGCGTCCAGCGCGGCGATGGTGCGGCGGCTGACAAACTCCCGCTCTTGCTCTGCTAACGCCGCGTAAATGTGAAGCTGGAAAGCGTCGGCGTGCGGCATTGAGGCCACGCGAAGTCGAACCTTCTTGTCGTCCATGATCTTGGCAATGAAGCTCACCCGTCTCGACAAACGGTCGAGTTTGGCCACTAGCAATTCACAGTCCGGCGTCTTGCGCACCAGCGCCAGTGCCTTGGCAAGCTCGGGCCGATCGTCATCCGCGCCGCTCTGCACCTCACGAAATTCGGCAATAACTTCCGGGTCGTTCGCATAGGTGGATAGAAACAACTCGATATCGCGTTCTTGGCCCTCAAGACCAAGCCCAGACTCGCCCTGTGACTTCCGGCTGACGCGACGGTAACTTACATACTTAGTCATTGACCGTTACTCATCTCTTTGATGATTAGAGTACCATCAAATCTGCAAAGAGCAACGCTCGTTGTGCCTGTAGATTATTGAAAAAGCTCAACATTTCCAAACTTAATTAATGCGGATTCAAGCGCCAGGCCGCAGAAAAACTAACACCAATGTAGAAGTGTTGGAGCTAGATAGGCAAGACGACGTAGCAAAATGGCCGGGAGTAAGAACCGTGTCGGTGTAAGCGTCCTCGGCCCCGTCCAGCAGTGAGGCGACCCGGTCACTTTCGGTAACTGTATACATACATGTTCGCCTATACAGACGCACTAATACTTGGACAAACCGCTTGTGTGACCTTGTCCGAAATGTCGAGGAACAAAACTTCCTAAAAAGCCGGGTCATCCTGGAAAGTTGCTATCTACTCCCCCTTCATCCCGTACTGAAAAGAATAAGTGAACTTTACGGGCGGATAGCCATAAAGTTCCGCGTATACGCGATCAGCGAAATCCTCGTCCCAAAGGCGACCTATCGCACGTATGCGCGATCCCTTATTTCCCCAAGGGGCAACAGGTTCGGACTCTCCGTTCAAGGCAGCCACGTTCAGCCGCCTCGACCAGCCAGCGTACAAATCAGCCGCCTGTAAAGGGACAACGTCTGTGTCGGATTGAAAGCTGGGCGGGTTGGGAGAAATGAGATGCAAAAGTTCGGCCGGAGCGTTTCGCCTAAATTGCTCCCACGCGGCCAACACGTATTCAATCTTTCCGGGCTGGACGTCAAAAACGAACTCGGTTCGGTCTGTTATTCCGCGCTTGGCCTGGTACTCCAAAAGCCTTCCGATAAGGCTGAACACCATCGGATAATACGGAGTGCGTATTTCCTTTTCCGGGCTCCTTCCGAAATAATGGAAGAATATCTTATGCGGCATGACTGCTGAAATACCAAGTAGCTTATATTCCTCAATTAATCCTACAAGAAGCTTCAATTTCTCATCGCGGGACTCCAGACTCATCCCGCCGAACTCTCCATTGAAAGACATCGCTTCGACAAACTTGAAATATCTGATCCGAGGAGACATGCGAAGTACGCGGTCCCACTCATCTGAAAAGGCTGCCCATTGCTTCGCGGGGGCTACCCATCCCGCCAGTATATAGACCGGCGGCGAGCCAATATCGCTATCGTCGATGAACGCCTTAAGCATGACTAGGACGCGCCATATCGCGTTGGGCTGCGGCAAACCAATTGCCCAAATATGATCGGACGCGATGTCTTGGTTGCGGTTTGAGGATCACGACTCACCCTCAAGGTTGCACGTTACCATCTGGGTAGGTGAAGTAAATGTGCTGATACTGGCCCCAAAATTCGGCAGATGGATTAAAGATGTCTCGCGTCAATACCGATTTCTGGGAATGGTAATATCCGCTCTGATCAGCAAGCTCGCGGCGAGGAGTACCTGCCATGAGCGCACTAACCAATCAACTTGCGGGCGACGACAGCGGAACATGGACCATCGTCTTCGAGCCTGACGACCCTGCATCTCTACATTGAATTTTTGGCACCGGAGATGACCATAGACCCAGCCGGCTGGATGACCATCGACGACTTTCTTGCCCGGCGGCCGCAAGGTCCCGCTCACAAGCGAGCGATCGACAATCTGGTTGAATTGCTGCGATCGATGCTCAGCAGGGATTAGCTCCCGTCGTCCGGGTCGCGCGCGCGGCTGTCAGCCCATTCATGGTAACGTGTATAAGGATGGCCGCCGCCCCAGCGGCTGATCAGCTTCCTTACAACGTCTTTGCTTATTCCTAACTCCCGCATCGTGGCCAAGTAGGCCACCGTTTCGACAGCGGTCATCGCAATAAAGTATTCGCGAGGGTCCTGCGATTTCTCTTTGCCCCCATGGGCAGCTTCGTTGCGAAAGCTAATTGCCAATTTGCAATCGGCGTGGATGCTGGCAGGCAGTACGCCTTCCCCAAATTGGGCCTTTATATCCGTTATGGCTGTTTCGAACTTCTCGTGCAATGGCACCCGTTTGAGCGCATTCAAAACTTCGCAGAGCCTTTCATCCGTTATGCCGAGCGTCGGAAAGCAACTGGCCTGGCGAGTCGCGGCACGTAGCTTTTCCAAGTGCTTTTTTGTGATTTTGGTTTTCACGTCATACGTTGGGATGGATTCAAACCATGCCATTGCTTTGAGCATGCGGGCGCGGTCGTAGGTGTTGCCGCCGTTGATAAACTGCGAGGCGAGCCAGTAGGTCAGTTCCCATTCTTTCCGGCGGTTTAGCCAAAAGACAAGTGCTCGGGTCGTCTCCGCCCGGTCAACATCCCTGAATACCCGAAATGCAGGCTCACTATAGAACTCTGGGTTTTCCACCGAGGGAGATGCCGGCACATACAAGGAAAAACTGGCATCGTGGTCAATTTCCACGACGTCTGTGTCTTGTTGCGTCGAAACCGCCTGACCAACCCGACGGCATGGGCGACCTTCCGACAGTTCGAAGAAAATCTGGACGTGGAATAGAACCTGGAAAATGTCAGCCAGCGGCACCGGCTCGCTAAATGTGGCAGATATCCAAGTGGGATCGCGACTAATCTCTTCGACCCGTTCAGCCATTACTGACTGCATTTTGTTCAAACGGACAATGACTCCGTCCGCCGCAACTTCGGCAATTTGGAGACGGTCCTGGTAAACCCTTTCAGTGTGGAGATTCTCTTCCAGTTCGAGTGCTCGGTGCTGATGATAGGCCAGAGACCCTTTGGCAGTCGGAAGGCAAAACTCAGCTACTGCGACACGGCAATTCTCATCCCATGGACGATTACCGATTAGAGCGTATTGGGCATGGACCGTGCTTGCGAAAAACCGCGGCCAACTGCCGAAAAACGTAACGATCTTGCCGGTCTGGAGCGTTAGAATGGGATTCTTCGGCGGCATCGGCCTGGGGTGCGGTCCAAAAGAAAATAACTCCGCCTTGATCTCACTGCCGGTGACCAGAAAACGGCCGCTCCTCTGGGCCTGATCCACGCACGACAAATCGAGGATTGGCATTGACCGTCCCGCTCAGGGCTTTCGTATTTGCGATATTTCGGCACGGTCGATGGACAGAGTAGCCCTCATAGTGTCGACTATAGCGTCTGCGAGAGCACCAAACGCGTTCTCATCGAATGCGGGATCGGCTGCCGACGTTGCCAAATCCGTCTCCACAACAAGGACATTTTCCATGTTGCCTTCACGGTCAATGCGCACGGTGTTCCAGACTGATTTTGCGTTCGCGTGATTCACTTCGATTGCCACAACGCCCTCCCATGCTTTCGGCTCAGCGTATAGGAGTTCGGCTCGGCGCGACAGTCGATGAACTCGCTGGCGTGTGCTAGAGGGCCGGTGAGCTTGCGATCCTGCGGAGCTTCGCAACTGCCCGAGAAAACGAGGGGACTCTGCAATGGCCAAAGGTCTCTATCGCGATAACGCAGATGCCGTGATGGTTCTCTACGAGCAAAACTCAATGATTTGCCGAACAACGACTACGTTGAACGCGGTTACAAACCAGACCTCGACAAATTACCTACCCATGCACAGTGGGTGGCGTGGCACCGTGCTAACGGAAGTGAAGGCCAGACGCATGCGGAATGGTTGGCATGGCGCAAGGCCCACAGAGATACCTAATTCAGGTGCGTGACGAGTACTATTGCTGCGGTTGCTGACAACACGGCTGCTAGGATCAATTGAACAGCGAAGGGCAAGTCAGCCCAGCGAAGTCCGGTCTTGCCGGTCTCATCGGGTGCCGAGACCTGCTCCTCTGACTCCGGCAATGAACCGATGAGCGGCATGGGCGCAGTAAGTATTTGACTTCCGGTGCGCGTCCTTTTCACAGGCAATTTCTCAGAATAGCTAATCCCCGTTCCGGGGATGGAAACGCTCACCCGGCTTCCAGACGGCCCTATAGATATTCCCGCACCTCTCGGCCCGACACGCACACCCATTCCTTTGTGGGTGACGTTCAGTCGTACCCCAGGCATGATCTTTACCGATTTGCGAAACCGAAACACCATATTCCTACCCTCCGACAAGCTGCGGAAATTAGCCACAGCAACCTTGGAATTGCGTAAAGGTAGTCGTTAGATATCGAGGAGATGGCCGGCTGATCTGAACTCAACCGAAGCGCCTTCTCAGTGCTCGATCACTCAGCCGGACGGCAGGTGGTCATTGCAATGGCTGAAAGCGGCATGCCCTCCGTCGCTTGATTCAAAACGGTCGGAACACGGTAGGAACACGGTCGGAAACTCAGGAGATGAGCGAAGATTCCTCTTTCTTCTCAGCTAGATAGAAGAAGAGAAGACGGACGGAACACGGTGAAAACGGTGAGTACGGTGAAAAATCACACTCTAGGGGGAAATTCTCTCTCATCACACCGGGAGCACTACCGATCGACGCCTCGTCTGGTATCTCCACATCAGCCAGAGGGATTTTCTTTCCCTCCCGTGAGATGACCGTTCTCACCGTGTTCACCGTGTTCGGATTGCTAACGTTATGCGATTTAATGACTTTTCGGTAGAGCCGGCCGTATTCGCGACCGTATTCCGACCGTGCTCCGCATTCGCTCAGGCCTCGTCGTCGCCTTCGCCCGCATCCTGAGCCAAAAAGAGACGATCGGCATCGATCTGATAGTGGTTCAGGCTGACCTTGCTACGGCTCCGATGCGGTTTCGCATCCGGCCCCGGAATCAATGCCCCGATCTTCTCAAGCTCTTCAATGAGATCTGACGCACCCCCCGTGAGTTCCTTGGCGATCTCGGCGAGCTTGTCTTCGGTGATCATGATGATGTTGATTGTGTCCTTACCCTTCGGCGTCTTTTTAGAGCGCCATGCCAGCGCACCACGGTAGTCATCGCCGCCATTGAGATACCAGTCCTTCGACCACTCGGTGATGCGGTCGCCATTTGCGAGGATTACCGACCGGAGATGGTTGACCAGCGCGTCACCAGGACTCTTAGTCCTGACACCGACACGGCAGTTCATCCACGTCCATTCGACCAGAGCCTTCACATCGTAGTCGGACGGGAAAAATCCAAGGTGCTGGAGCAGTTCGCCGGAGTAGCGGAAGGTAGCGAACAGGTCGGCCGCACGATCGTCCATGGTCTGACGATCCTTGACCAGAGCCGCCAGTTCGTTGCGATAAGCAAACAGCGTGTCCCGAAGAGCGTCCGGTGAAATCTTACCCTCGGCCGTCATGCGCAGAAGCTCATTCACAACCGCGTCAGCAGCGTGTCCATAGTTGGCGCGTGCACCGGCGCGAAACCCGGTGATGATCTTGATGGCCTCCGGGTCTTCCTGCCGGGGGATCATCTCCCGCGTGTACTTGATGGACACGACGCGGGCGTCGAAGCCGGGCGGCGGAGTGATGTTGTGTCGCTTGAAATAGTCGGCAAGAAGTTCCTCCGACGTGATGACGCAGACACCGCCGAACACGCGCGTCTTCGGCTCGCCAAGCTGGTTATTGGAACGGACGCCGCCTTTACCGGCGAATAGCATCCACAGCATCATTTCGACCTGTTCAGGCGAACGCGCTGCCCGAAGTTCGTCAAGGCCAAGATTGCAACCAGACAGGCGAGGCAAACGGACCTCAAGTCCGGCCTTAGTGGCGTCCCATGTGAAGAAACCGCTTTCATCCGACGTGGGATTGCCGCTACCGGCGATGTTCAATTCGGCTCCAATAGTCTTGATCGAGCCGGAAGGTGCGACAATCGAGGCAAGGAGAACGCCGTCGAGAGGGTTCGCAAAGGTGTGGATTACACCAGCAGCGGCACCCAGGGTCATGAACGCAACATTCGGGAACGGTCCCGGATCGAAAGCGCCAGTCACCGGCTTGCGGGTGTTGCCCTTGGCGTCAACGAATGCGGGCCGGATCGCTGCGATGTATCCTTCCTTTGTGCCTGCGCTGAACAGATGCGGGGGCCGATCAGCGCCAGGCGACTGTAGGTAGGGCCGTTCAGTTTCAGGGATATTCCGGCCCTTGTGGCGCACCGTCCGACCATCGGGCCGTAGAAAGGCATTGCCGTCATAGGCGAAGCCCGTGCGCTCGATCAGCAGCGCATTGGCTGCGAACGCCAGCGGCATAAGGATTCCGCTTACGCTCGCAACGTCCGTACAGGTGAAGCCGGCGTCGAGAAGGGCCTGCCCTACCGTCGCATACTTGTGAAGTTCGCCGCGCGGCACGGTGACCGAAATCTCGTTAGCTGTGATTGAAGGAAAGGCGATCGTCAGATGTTGGCCCTTGCCGCCGATGTTAGTCGCTGTACGGGACACACGGAAGCGCTGACAGAGACGTTGATCACCATTCTTCTTGCTCCGCTTGTAAACCCATTCCGAGCCCTCGAAGCTGGCGATGTAGAACTCGCTGTCGTCGCTGAACGTGACCCAGCCGTCTTTGTCGATGCCAGACTTTTCATCGGACTTCCCTTTCGAGTCATCCTGAACATCTCGCCAAAGCTTGGTTATCGCACCAGGTGTCCGCTTGGTCTTCGTCGCCACGCGTTTACGAACCCCGTCGCCCTCGGAGTCCTTAAGCTCCAGACACTTGTTGAAAAGGTTCACGATCTCCTCCTCGGAAGTCGTCTCGGTCATGGCCTCGGCAAGGCCCAAGGCCTTGGCGAGGATTACCCCCCGAGCCTTTGCGGCCTTTGGCCCGTCGGCCATCAACCGTAGCTCTTTCAGTTCCTTCTCGGTGATTGGCTGCGGGGCGGCTGCGGGCCGCTCTCCGCCCTTCCGTGGGGTGTGGTCGCCCGTTGTCGAGATGGGCTCGTGATCTGGCTCGGCAGCGATCGAAGGAAATCCGAGGCAGTAGTCGGCGGGAGTGGTAGTCGGCAACGATCTTCTCATCCGCCTAATTTCCGACGCAACGGTGTTGTCGAACTGGTCGAGTTCATAGGCGGGCAAACTACCGGGCGGGCCATCGATCTTGTCGAGCGTTTCGGCACTCAGAGCCACCTCGGAGCACTTCAGCCCCGGCATCGGGAAGCATACGTCGATGTAAACTTCCTCGGAGTTGCCTCGCCGCAACTCGTCCAGCACGGCCCAAGCATCTTCATGCTGATAAATCAGATAGACGAGCCAAGTCCGATGTTTACCTGACAGGACAAGCGATGCAGGAAATTTGTCGGAGAGGTTAGCTGCGAGGCGGGCATCCTGGAACCGCACGACATACCCCGAAAGCCTACACGAAGCGTCCAACAGGTCAAAGACGACCGGCTTGTTATAGCCGACCATGGCGCAGAACAGCGCGAACTCTTCTGACCGTGCTTCTTCCCGTTGAATATGCCTCCCCGTCTTCGATACAGAATAGGCATTCGGCATATTGTCGTTATACTGAGTGATGGCAGGTGTTAGCTTGCGCACAAATTCGATTGAATGTTGCATTTTCGTGTCCAACGATCATTGGCACGAGCACGCGGCATCGCAGCGCGCGCACTTCGTGCGTTACTTAAGTTTGCTGACGATCTTTGGGAAGGATTTGCCTGTCGTCCCATACGATGCCAACGGTGAGGGGCGATCTTTTGATGGCCCCGCCACCGAAAAACTCGCAAAGGCTGCTGTGAAGCAGCCCAGCGGAAATTCCGCCTACGCCAGCCGATACTCGGCGACGGCCTGCCCCGACAATGACGCCACCAGCATTTCTGCATGGTGGCGTCTATCGCATGGACGACGGCAGCATTAGCTATGGCCCAATCAGAGCCTTCCGTCAAGAAATACTGGACAGTGGCTCATTACAATTCCGCAATATCAGATGAGTGCGAGTCTAGCGGCAATACCCCTAATATATTTAGGCCATCAGAGGTTACAAGGTGGAATGTGATCTTGGGTGGAAACGTTCAAAAAACGCATCGCCGAAAGGCGAATAAAGCGTCGGCCTTCATTCCTGAGAGGGTGATCATGAAAATGCCTCCGCGCGGCGGTGGGCCGGCGCCGCGGCTTTCGTTATCTCGGCCACCCCTATTTTTGCGATATCGGCGACGACATCCGACTGGCGCGCCACAGCAGTAGCAACAGCGCCCGGCGTCAATGCTTTGAATACGGTGTGTAGTGTCGGCCTGGTCAGGCTAATCGTTACGGTCTGCGGCTCCCGATCCTGCCACGCATAGTCGTTATGCTCGATCGAGAAAGTAGCCGAGTAGGCGGCCTCCAGAATGCGAAGCGAGGTGAGCGTGATCTTAACCACCCGGTCGATCCCGCGAGCTTGGAGAGCAGTTTCTGCGGCACTCGCGACTCTGCCGAGAGGTAGTGCCAGAGTGGTCCGTTCGGGCTCTATCAATATCTGATCTATGTGCATTTCAACATCCTTGTTCATGCCGGTAAAACGGCTCGCATGAGCGGCCCGCGGGGTGGTTGATGCTTCAATATGGAAAAGGAGCGTCCCCGACGCTTCGCGATTGGCCACCGACCATCGCAGAGGCACGACCTTCACAGAGCGCGTCGGGCGCTGATCGTGCAATCCGGCCCGGCCATTACGGCTCTGCCGACGATCGGCACTATAGGTAAGAATTGGCTATCTACCTAGGGATTTTTGTTGGCGGCTCAGCGTTCGAAATACGCATAAGATGAGAGGTAGATCGCGAAAGCTCACGTTTAGATGTTGTGCCGGCACAAATCCAACATCGAAATTCATGTTAATATCCGCGAGTTGGGCTATGGGTTGCACTTAGAATCGGCTATTCGAGAATTGCAAAAGAAGGAGTTTTTGGGTGGCTGATAAAAAGGTAGTTTTCATTGCATTTTCTATGAAGGATGAGAAACAGCGGGATTTGCTGAAAGGCCAGTCCCTCAACACAAACTCCCCCTTCGAATACATCGATATGTCCGTGAAGGAGCCGTATGACAAAGAATGGAAGGAGCGCGTTCGCACCCGTATTAGGCGTTCGGATGGCGTGATTGCTCTCATAAGCGGAAACTCTCTGACATCAGACGGTCAGAAATGGGAAATCGATTGCGCGAAGGAAGAAAAGGTCAAGCTTCGCGGTATCTGGGCCTACACAGATGACCGCACCAACGTCGCCGGCGTGAACACCGACGTTTGGACCTGGGACAATATCAAGAAATTCATCGATTCCCTTTAAGGACGTCGTTTCATGAGGAAAGCACTTGTGGTCGGAATCGACCATTATGAGCACATTGGCGGCCTTAATGGATGCGTAAACGACGCGTTTGCGGTCAAACAAATGCTCGACCGCCACGCGGATGGTTCAGTCAACTTTGGAACGCCGAAGCTACTGGTTGGAACTGGACCGGCAGACATAGTCGAAAGGCAGGAACTTAAGGAGGCGGTGAGGGAGCTTTTCGCTGACGATAGCGAGGTGGCGCTATTCTACTTTGCAGGACATGGCTTCATCGAGGCCACAGGCGGGTATCTGTGCGCCGGGGATTGCAAAACCGGAGACGATGGACTTCCGCTTTCTGAGATAATGACCTTCGCGAATAAAAGCCCGGCGAAGAACAAAATTATCATTCTCGACAGTTGCCACAGCGGAGTGCTCGGCGAGCACGCCGTGAACGGCCAGCTTACAGAAATCTCAGAAGGCGTCACGATCCTAACTGCGTCTACCAAAGCTCAGTACGCTGCCGAGGTGAACGGTGGCGGCGTCTTCACTGGCCTTTTGATTGATGCCCTCGGTGGAGCCGCCGCGAACCTGATTGGCCAGGTGACACCCGGCGGTGTTTACGCGCACATCGATCAGTCGCTCGGGTCTTGGAGTCAGCGGCCTGTCTTTAAGACGAACGTGAAGCGTTTTGTTTCGCTTCGCCAGGTGCTGCCTCCTCTTCCCTTGGCCGATCTGCAACGCCTTGCAGAGTTCTTTCCCACTCCTGGGTTCGAATACCAACTTGATCCCTCATTTGAGCCGACGGAAGGTGCCGCCGATCCGAACAAAACAGCCATCTTTGCAATCCTGCAGAAGTACAACCGCGTAAATCTTCTCGTGCCGGTTGGAGCCCTTCACATGTGGAACGCAGCGGTCGAGAGCAGGACTGTAAAGTTGACAGCTACTGGCGAGCATTACCGCCATCTTGTCGCGCAGAATTTGATATAATTTTGAAAATGAAAACCTCTCGCGTAGCAGAAGCGCTCAACCGCATCCTGGACCGTTTGGCAGGAATTGAACATGAGCGTTGGTCTCATTGGCAGCGCTACATGCACGACAAGGGAACTCGTCAACCAGACGGCTCCCTTATTATACCAGCGGCCCTTGTTGAGCGATGGGAAAAGCAGATCGCCACCCCCTTTGCGGATTTGACCAATGTGGAAAAAGAGAGTGACCGCGATCAGGTTCGGAAGTACCTCCCTGCCATCGTTGAGGCTCTCTCAGAGGTCTAGACGCCACAGTGTATCACTGTCTTCAAGGCTCTTCTTCACGCGATGCTCAAAGCACGACTCTCCCAATGATGGTAAGCATTGGCCCTTTCGGGATTGCTACCAGCCGCAACCGATGCGCAACCCTTCAAGTGTTCCGTCCGAGAGGTCGGACAACGTTGCGCACCTCGGACTTTGGGTCGAGTAGATGAGATTTCAAAGAGACCTCTGCGAGTCCGCAGGAATCGATTGGGCAGAAGCTCAGGAAACCAATGCAGCCTTGGACGATCTCGCACGTGCGCGTGTGTCGAATATAGAGCTTACGGACACGCTGATAAAATCGAGAGTCGCCTGGAAGTTTGCTGTCCTTCGGCAGGCTTTCACTTACAGGCTGGTCGATCTTGGTGAGACAACGATCGAGGCGTGGAACAATGACAATCTGTTGTCTTCTGTGGTCTTAGCGAGAGCGTTTTTCGAAACTGTCGCTATCGTCCATTCTGTTACGATGCGCATGCAAAAAGCGGTTGATAGTCGAAACATTGGGGCCCTCGATGATCTCGCGATGCAAGAATCGTTCGGCGCTCGATTAGCGGAGTGGGTAGCAGAAACCGGACTGAGAGCGACAAATGTTCTGACGGCTCTCGACCACATGTCGAGCGAGATTGATTTCGCTCGTGAATTCTACGAGCGCATTTCCGAAACTGCCCACCCAAACGCATTTGGGACACAACAGTTCTACGCCACGATCGACCCAGAGAACGTCGTGGTCCATTTCTCCCGCACCAAACGCGAACGGGCTGCAATTTTCGCGCAGATCAACGTTTCCTTGTTCTGTAGCAGTTGGGCCGCTGAAAAATTCAAGAAGTTCGACCGTCTGATTGAACAGGTCGCTGACCTCCATGCCGAATTGGAGGCCGCTAATAGCTGACACGAGAGCATTTTTGCTCTGGTTTCTGCTCTGGTTTTTGCTCCCTCGAAACTGCTAAGTTATTGAAATTCCTAGATGCTATTCTGCAACTGGCGGCCGCTCTCTCCGCCAGTTAAATCTCACCGGCTCGCCGAGTCTGAAGGGACACTGGACGGCGACTGCCGCTGCGATGCAGTATCTTGAGGCAGGCAGAGGGGGGCGCGAGCGGCTTTCATCTTCGCCGCACTCTTACCTCAGATCAGCCTACAACCGATCGGCCCGCGCTTCACCAGAAGCACGGGCTTGGTCGACTCGGCACCGTCGCCGCCCCGTCTAGCGCGGGACCGCTTGTATTCCCGAGACCGAGCGCTCTGTTTCGGCGGAAAAAACCACGAAGGCAAAGATCAGCACGGCGGCAGCGACAATCATTGAGCCGGTGGCGACGATCGGCTCGAGCGCCGGATTTCCCTGCAGCATCAGGTAAAGCGCCGGCAGCATCACGACCAGGCCGAGATTGTAGACGCCATAGTGGATCATCGCGCTCCTGCGGGCAGCCTTCGCCGGGTTCAGCGCATAATAGCCGCCGAATATTGCACTGGTGACCCACCCCAGCAGGTTGATGTGCGCGTGAGCCGGAAACGCGCCGTGATCGCCTGAAATTGCCATCTGCAGGCCAGCTGCAATTCCCAGAATAAGAAAGATGATGGCTGTCTTGAAAAAGAGTTCCGAAACCTTAGGCATATCATTCTCCCAAACCCGTTTTGCCGCCGCATCATGCTGTGGTTCCGGCGATCTTGCCAAGGGACCGTCGGGCCTGCGGAGCCATTTGTCGCCGGCCTGACAGCCCGTTGGCGGCCGGCCGCCGGGCCTGGCCGGTTGCGAGTCCAGCCAGCAAAAAATATGCACTCACGCTAATTTAATTGCAACATTACCGGCCAGGCTTGCATGTCGTTCTCGCCAGGGAAGTGTCCTGCACGATGGTGGTGCCATACGCGCCAAAGATCTGCCCGTCAGTGTTGCAGCAAGGCCTCGCCGAACTTCTCCCACAGCTGTGCGCAATCTGTTGCTCTGAGGCTGGGGGTTCCGACTGGGCCATATCTGATGACGGCGGCGTGAACATCATAGCCAACGATAGGTGCATTGGCGACAAAGTGGATAGCCTCGCCCAATCGGCGGGGGCCAATTGGCGCATCGGTTTTGTTGGTGATATCGAAGACACCACGAATATCCGCTTCCTGATTCCTGGCTGCCAACGCAGCCGCCATTACCCTTTCTTGCATCATCGAAATCTCTCCTATCGGTCTAAGTCTAAGAACCGCGGCTTGTGCCGATCCGGCAGCTGACAACCGGCAAATCGAAGTGCCTTTTGCAGCATCTTGATTGGCTCTTGCTGCGAGCCACTCCGCCCGCTCCCGCGGCAAGCCGATAAGGCAACTGCCAGCAAAATCCGCAGGCACATCCACGGTCGCATCAAACACGGCCCACGTGCCAGTCGGCTCCTGAACGGGCAAAAACCTCATAACAGCGCCTGCTAATATACCATGCCGACTGTGAGAACGAGACTTTTTCCTGCATCAACTAAACGAATGAGAGCTGGTGTCGAAGTGCCGGGCGACGCTCGTCGAAAACAAATCGTCGGCGACATCGCCTGGATCGAAGGTGGGCCTGAGCAGCGATCCGGCCGCATTCGAGGCTCGCCGACAGGGACAAGCACAAGACGCAGCGCGCCGGCACGCCTCGTCAAATGTTACTTTCTGCCCTGCGGATAGATCGTCTCGCCGCGCTTCAGCATCTCCACGAACGCCGCGATCTTCTTCTTGCGTCCGGCTTCGGTTTTCATGTTGTGGATGCGGAAGGCGAGTGCGAAGCGGTTTTGCCCGCTGAGCTTTGCCAGCATCTCTTTCGCCGTGGGCTCGGCGTCTATTGCCGCCTGGAGTTCGTCGGGGATCTTCATCTCCTTGCCGCTCCTGTAGGCGCGCGCCCAGCGGCCGTCGGCCTTGGCCGCATCGACCTGCCTCAGCCCGTGCTCGGTCATCCGGCCCTCCTCGATCAGCCGGGCGACATTGTCGACATTGATCTGGCTCCAGGTGCTCTTCCTGCCGCGCGGGGTGTAGCGCTGCAGGTAGCTTTTGCCGTCCAAGGCCTTGCGCACTGCATCGATCCAGCCCCAGCACAACGCCGCGTCGATGGCTTGCTTCGGCGTGATCGACGGCAGTCCCGAATCGAGCTTATGGATCTTGATCCAGACTTCGTCCTCGCTGTCGTGATGCTCGCCAAGCCAGGCATGGAAGCTTTCGGCATCCCTGAACTCGCGCACCTTGGCGGGGTCGACCTTGACGGGCGCCATCAGCCGGTCCGCCCATGACGCGAGCGCGTAACGACGCCAAACCGCTTGCCGGCCGCGCGCGCGCTCACCTCAGCTCCGAGTTCGCAATCCGCAGGCCTGGTGATTCTCGCCGGCACGCATTCAGCCCGCACGATTGGGCGTTCCGAGGACATGGGATTTCGGCGGCAGCATGACGTTGTCGAATGTCTGCGTGAACATCGCCGCCGCAAAGAAAGCGACGGCGCGCAGGGTTTCGGTGCCGGTGTTGACGAGGTCGTGCCTGACCGGCGTCGGAAGTACCAGGACGCTGCCCGGCCCGACCGGGTGGGTGGTGCCGCCCTCAATGTGTAGCTCGCCGGTGCCGGCGATGATGTATTGCGTCTCTTCGGTGGCGTCGCTGTGCCAGCCGAGCCGCTTGCCGGGCTCGATCTCGTAGACAATGACCGAGGACTGGGTGGTGCCGTGCCCGCCGTAAACCGCGAAAGCGCCGGCCCATTTGACCGACGGATCGTCCTCTGCCCAAACCAGCGAACGTTCGAGCCTGTCGGATGCGACGACTGCTGTCATGGCTTCGTTCCTCTCAGCGAATTGCGAACACGAATCTAGATGATTTTTCTGGTCTGCGTCAGCAAAACTGGCTGCTGACCGTTCCCTCGTGCATTGCGCGTGACGATTTGTCGGGCCGCGATCCGACCTATTCTACTCTCGGGCCGGATCACTGAGCCGATACCCCAATGCAACCAAGCCTTTACCTTTTAGTCAGTTTTGAGTTGCCCCTGCGTTGCGTTCGTGGTCCGGTACAACCAGGGCGCTCAATGCGGCATTCGGCAACGGTCGCCTCACCGACCGTCAGGGCAACACACCGTCGAGCCAATACAGGAGATAGCAATGGGCATTTTCGACAGTATCAAAGGTGCGATTTTCGGAAACGCGGTTGCGGGCGAAGCGCCGCCGGCGCAACCGTCTCCCGCGCCTGCTTCGAGCACGGCCACCCAGCCGACGGCGCCTACCCGATCCGCCCCGGCTGCAACCCCGGCTCCGGCCGCGCCGGCCGCGCCGTCCTCTGCCCCTGACATCGCTGCCATTCTCGACAAGGCGGTGGCCGCGAGGGGGCAGAAACTCAACTGGAAGAATTCGATCGTCGACCTGATGAAGGCTCTGAATATCGACAGCAGCCTCGGCGCCCGCAAGGAGCTTGCCCACGAGCTGAACTACACCGGCGATATGAACGACACTGTAACGATGAATCTGTGGCTGCACGACGCACTGATGAAAAAGCTGGCCGAGAACGGCGGCAAGCTTCCGAGCGACCTGGCCGCCTAGAGTCACAAGACAAGCAATTCCAGGAAAACGTGTGAACGGTTTTCCGTCCGGAATTGCGTCAAACAAAAAAGACAGACCGGTTCTGCCCGCACCGTGGTTCTTGCTGCGCCGGCTTCGGCCGCAACCGAGCAGACCACACTGCCAAGCATCAGACTGCCCGTAAATAAAACTGAGACCGATCCCGGCCGCCGGGATTGGGTCCATGGCGAAGTCGCATGGCACAAAAGCGCTGCCCTCGCGCCCGGATTGCCTCCCGCAAAACCGACGATTTCGGTCGCTGCCCACGCGCTGGTAGGACCACCATTTTGCTGGCGAAACGCGACGTTCGGCGTATCATTCTCTCGGGAGAGGGTTCATGGTGGGAGGAAGCCAATGAACGTGGTGAAGCGGGTGACGGTCGCCGACTTGACAGCCCAAGAGCTTGTTTCATCTGCGCTTTCACGGTTCGGTGCCGGCGACACCATATCGACGAGGGCGATGCTGGACATCGTTCGCAGGACGGCTCCGGCCTGCGGCAACAGTGACGACGATCTGGTCGAGCTTATCGTCATGACGGCGGTTGGTAGGACCATGGGCGTCGTGTTCGACCATCGCTCCCATTAAAACAATCTGGAACGAACATCAGGCTGCGCCCAGGAGCAGTGGCGGGCGGTGGCAGCGCCGCCAAAGAGGCCGGCCTGTTTGTGCGTGAAGGTCGGCCTGGCACCAAGCCATTGCTTTGAGCAAAACCGCTGCTCATGCCGGGTCATGCCCGAAGCCGGTAGTTGGGCGACACGCTCGAAGGAACTCGCTGAAATCTTGCCCGTTATGCTCTCGTTGAGATGAGGAGAGCTGCCATGGCCGACGACAAAACCAAGACCGACAGTCGCGACCGCTCACGAGTGGCGGGCGGCGAAGACTACGAGGTACGTCACTTCGCCGAGGAAGCGGGCATTACCCCTGAGCAGGCGCGCACGCTGATCAAGCGCCACGGCACCGACCGCAAGGTGCTGAACGAAATCGCCGAGAGCATAAGAGCGTCGTAATGGCTGACAAGAAAACCGCAATGGCCGACCGCAAGACGCGCGATCTGGACGAAAAGGAGGCTCTGCGCCTGGCCGAAACCACCGACGTTTCGCCGAAGCAGGCGAAGGATCTGATGCGCAAGCACGGCAAGGACAGCCCGAAGGTCGAGAAGGAAGCCAAGAACTTCAAGGCCGAGGGCTGAGCCGCCCAGCCGGTTGGACGCGCGGCATGGGGCCGCGATCCTGCGGCTTATCGGTTTTCTAACAAATTCGGCCTATCCCTTCCGCTATCGCGGCTCAGGGATGCCATATGCGCGGGATATCTGGTGGGGCGAGGCCGTCGATAGACGACATACGGCATGTGAGGCTGATGTTTTGCCTGGTGGCGGCGGTCGTGATGGCGGCGGCGCTCCTCGCCTTTGCCCACTCCCTCCTGCAGGATCCCGATAGCTGGTGGCACATCAAGGTCGGCATGGATATGCTGGCACGCCGCACATTCCCCACCGTCGACATCTATTCCTATACTTTTGCCGGCCAGCCATGGATCGCCAAGGAATGGCTTAGCCAGGTCCTCCTTGCAATTGCCTTTCAAGCCGGCGGCTGGAACGGCGTGGTGCTGCTGGCGACTGCAGTAATCGCGCTTACGGCCTTCTTGACGTCGTGGTATCTCAGCGCGTGGTTGAAGCCGACGCTGGCGATAGGACTGACGCTGGTTCTCGCGCTCTTGATCGGGCCAATCTATGTCGCCCGGCCGCACATCTTTACCTTGCCCATCATCGTCGTCTGGACCGCCGGTCTTTTCCAGGCCGCACGCAACGAGAAAGCACCGCCCTTATGGCTGCTGGCGCTGCTTTGCCTGTGGGCCAATCTCCATGCCACCTTCACCTTCGGTTTCGTCATCGCCGCCTTCGCCGGCCTCGATCTCGTCATGCGCACACGCTTGTCGAACCCCCGGCTGCTGGCCAAGTGGATCGCTTTCGGGCTGCTTTGCCCGCTGGTCAGCCTGCTCAATCCCTATGGCGTCAAAGCCATACTCGCCACATTCACCGTGGCCTATGGCAATGAGGCGGTGCCTTACATTACGGAGTGGCAGCCCTTCGACGCCGCGCGGCACACCCTCCAGGAGGTGGCCCTGCTGGTGGCGCTTTTCGGGCTGCTCGTGTCGAGATTGCGCATTGGCTGGGCCAAGGCGCTGTTCCTTGTCTTCACGTTGCACGTCTATCTCACCCACATACGGTTCATGTACCTGTTCTTTCTTCTCGTGCCGGTGGTCCTTGCCGTCGAGGTCGCGCAACAATATCCAGCGCTTTCAGCCGAGAAATGGGCGGCGGAAAAGCGTGACGGACTTGAACAATTTTTCGCACGGCAATTTTCCAGGATTTGTGCTGGACTTGCCGTTTTGCTGGTTTTGGCGGCTGCCGCCTTGACGAGCTATCCGGTCGCGCCGAGCCAGAAGACCTCGGCGAGGGACGCACTGGCCTTTGCCCAAACCCATAATCTGTCGGGCAATCTGCTGAACTCCTACGATTTCGGCGGCACGCTGATTTTCCATGGCATCAGGACGTTTATCGACGGCCGCGCGGATCAGCTCTTCCTGAATGGCTTTACGGAAACGGACGAGCAGACGGGGCACAGCCGGGGCAAGCCGATCCTGAAAGCCCAACTCGACAAATATACGATAGGCTGGGCGTTGTTGACCGCCGACGACAGCCGCATTCCGTTCTTCGACGAACTGGGCTGGAAGCGGGCCTATGCGGACGATTACGCGGTGATCTACACCCGCGCGGACTGAGCCCCGGCAGCTTCGCGCGCCGGTGCGCACCTCCCTCCTGAAGCTTCGGCCAGCGCCGAGGCGGCGAAATCCTTATGGGATTTTGATTTCTTTGCTCCGCGTTCCGTCTCGAACCTTTATGGCACTTTGATCCATATTCGCCGGAGCGATGTATCCAGCCGCCGATATGATGCGGCGACGGGTTGGGCAGTTTTGTCCAAATTAAAAGAACAAACACGATATAGGAAAATGCATTATGGACATATTTGTTGTCGCGATTGGAATCGCGTTCTTTGCTCTATGCTTCGGCTATATCAACGCTTGCGACAAGCTGTAAGTTTAGGTGATCATAACATGCTTTTCGACTATATCCTCGGCGGCGCCGTGACCTTGTTTCTTCTCGCCTACCTGACATACGCCCTCGTTCGCCCGGAACGCTTCTGATCTCCACTGGCAAGGAGCCAAACCCATGACAATCAACGGATGGCTGCAGATCCTCGTCTATTGCGGGATCGTCGTTCTGCTGGCCAAGCCGCTCGGCGGCTACATGCATCGCGTTTTCAGCGGCGAGCGCACATTCCTGTCGTCAATTCTGGCCCCGCTCGAGCGCGGGCTCTACCGCATATCAGGGACCAGCGAGCGCGAGGAGCAGCACTGGACCTCCTATGCGGCGGCCCTGCTGTTCTTTAACCTGGCCGGCTTCCTGGTGCTCTATTTGCTGCAACGGCTGCAAGGCGGCCTGCCCTACAATCCGGCCGGCATGACCGCCGTCGAACCTGGGCTGGCCTTCAACACCGCCGCCAGCTTCATGACCAACACCAACTGGCAGAACTACGGCGGCGAAAGCACGATGTCCTATCTCGTGCAGATGGCCGGCTTGACCGTACAGAATTTTCTGTCGGCGGCGACTGGCGTCGCCATTGCGGTCGCATTGATCCGCGGCTTTGCTAGAGCCTCAGGCAAATCGATCGGCAATTTCTGGGTCGATATGACCCGCGGCACGCTCTACCTGCTTTTGCCCTTTTGCATCGTGTTGACTCTTGTCTATGTCTATCTCGGCATGCCGCAAACGTTCGCTGCCTACGTCAACGCGACGACGCTCGAAGGCGCGCAACAGACTATCGCGGTCGGGCCGGTCGCTTCCCAGGTTGCCATCAAGATGCTCGGCACCAACGGCGGCGGTTTCTTCAACGCCAATGCCGCGCACCCGTTCGAAAATCCCGACGCGATCTCGAACCTGATCCAGATGGTGACGATCTTTGCCCTCGGCGCGGCGCTGACCAATGTCTTCGGCCGCATGGTAGGCAACCAGCGCCAGGGCTGGGCAATTCTGTCGGCGATGGGCGTGCTGTTCATCGCCGGCGTTGCCGTCTGCTACTGGGCGGAAGCCGCCGGCAATCCGCTTGTTCATGCGCTGGGTGTCGACGGCGGCAACATGGAGGGCAAGGAGAGCCGCTTCGGCATCGCCCTGTCGGCACTGTTTGCCGTCATCACCACGGCCGCATCCTGCGGCGCCGTCAACGCCATGCATGACAGCTTCACCGCACTCGGCGGCATGATCCCCATCATCAACATGCAGCTCGGCGAGGTCATTGTCGGCGGCGTCGGCGCCGGCTTCTACGGTATCCTGATGTTCATCGTCATTGCCGTTTTCGTCGCCGGGCTGATGGTCGGACGCACGCCCGAATATCTCGGCAAGAAGATCGAGGCCAAGGAGGTCAAGATGGCTATGCTGGCCGTGCTCTGCCTGCCGCTTGCAATGCTGATCTTCACTGCTATCGCGGTGGTGCTGCCGACCGGCGTTGCTTCCATCGCCAATGCCGGCCCGCATGGCTTCTCCGAGGTTCTCTATGCCTACACCTCGGCCGCGGCGAACAATGGCTCCGCCTTTGGCGGCCTCAGCGGCAACACGCCCTGGTACAACGTAACGCTCGGCATCGGCATGCTGATGGGCCGGTTCCTGGTCATTATTCCGGCGTTGGCGATTGCTGGCTCGCTGGTTGCGAAGAAGACCGTCCCTGCCTCCGCCGGCACCTTCCCGACCGATGGTCCGCTGTTCGTCGGACTGCTGGCCGGTGTCATCCTGATCGTCGGCGGCCTGACCTTCTTCCCGGCTCTGGCGGTCGGACCGATCGTCGAGCACCTGGCGATGATTCATGGTCAGACATTCTGAAACGGCCATGCCCTGGTTCAAGATCATACCTCGAAAGGTCGGGCATCGCCCCGAGCCGGAGGGGGAGAAAACGCCCCCTCCTTTCCCGACGCTGTCCACATTCCTCGCTATTGCGGCAGCCTTGATCATGATCTGGCTGCTGGCTTACGGGCCGCCGCACCTTCGTTCGGCACACGATCGACCGGTCAACAACATCGACACTGGAGCTACCAAATGAGCCCGTCGAAATCCGTGAGCATCATGGATACCCGCATTCTGTGGCCCGCTATCGGCGGTTCCTTCAGAAAACTGAACCCGCGCATCTTGATGCGAAACCCGGTGATGTTCGTCGTCGCCGTCGTCTCGGCGCTCACCACCGTGCTGTTCGTCAAGGATCTCGTTACCAGCGGCGGCGATCTTGGCTTCACGCTGCAGATCATCATCTGGCTGTGGTTCACCGTGCTCTTCGCCAATTTCGCCGAAGCGGTGGCCGAAGGCCGCGGCAAGGCGCAAGCTGACTCGCTGCGTCGGGCGCGAACCGAGACGCAGGCCAAGCTGTTGAACGGTGGCGACCGCAGCAAGTTCAAACTGGTGCCCGGCACCAGCCTGAAGGTCGGCGACATCGTGCTTGTCGAAGCCGGCGACATCATCCCCTCGGACGGCGAGGTGGTCGAAGGCGTGGCGTCGGTCAACGAGGCGGCCATCACCGGCGAATCCGCACCGGTCATCCGCGAATCCGGAGGCGATCGTTCGGCGGTGACCGGCGGCACGCAGGTCTTGTCCGACTGGATCCGCGTGCGCATCACTGCGGCTGCCGGTCATACGTTCCTCGACCGCATGATCTCGCTGGTCGAGGGCGCCGAGCGCCAGAAGACACCCAACGAGATCGCGCTCAACATCCTGCTCGTCGGCATGACGCTGATCTTCGTGCTGGCGACGGCGACGATCCCGAGCTTCGCCTCGTATTCGGGCGGCTATATCTCGGTGACCGTGCTGGTCGCCCTGTTCGTTACCCTGATCCCGACCACAATTGGCGCCCTGCTGTCGGCTATCGGCATTGCCGGCATGGACCGCCTGGTGCGCTTCAACGTGCTCGCCATGTCGGGCCGCGCCGTCGAGGCGGCCGGCGATGTCGACACGCTGCTGCTCGACAAGACCGGAACCATCACGCTGGGCAACCGTCAGGCGACGGCATTTCGTCCGGTCAAGGGCGTCACCGAACAGGAACTGGCCGACGCGGCTCAGCTTGCCTCGCTTGCCGACGAAACGCCGGAAGGCCGCTCGATCGTCGTCCTGGCGAAGGAAAAATACGCTATCCGCGCCCGCGACATGGCAAGCCTGCACGCGACTTTCGTGCCCTTCACCGCGCAAACCCGCATGAGCGGTGTCGATCTGGAAGGCTCCTCAGTCCGCAAGGGCGCAGTCGATGCGGTACTTGCCCACGTCAACCTCTCGACCGTTGCCACAGGCAGTACGCGCCCCGGCAGCGACACCGTCCGCGACCTTCAGGCGATCGCCGACGAGATCGCCAAATCGGGTGGCACTCCACTCGCGGTCGAGCGCGACGGGCGCCTGCTCGGCGTCGTCCATCTGAAGGACATCGTCAAGGGCGGCATCGCAGAACGCTTTGCCGAATTGCGCCGCATGGGCATCCGCACGGTGATGATCACCGGCGATAATCCGATGACCGCGGCGGCGATCGCGGCGGAAGCCGGCGTCGACGACTTCCTTGCCCAGGCGACGCCCGAGGACAAGTTGAAGCTGATCCGCGACGAGCAGGCCAAAGGCAAACTGGTCGCGATGTGCGGCGATGGCACCAACGATGCGCCGGCCCTTGCGCAGGCCGATGTCGGCGTTGCCATGAACACCGGCACGGTCGCGGCGCGCGAGGCCGGCAACATGGTCGATCTCGACAGCGATCCGACCAAGCTGATCGAGATCGTCGAAATCGGCAAGGCGCTGCTGATGACGCGTGGCTCGCTGACCACCTTCTCCATCGCCAACGACGTGGCCAAGTATTTTGCCATCATCCCGGCAATATTCGCCGTCTTCTACATCGCCCCGGGCCAGACCGCCGGGCCGCTGCAAGCGCTCAATGTCATGCATCTGGCGACGCCGCAGAGCGCTATCCTCTCGGCCATCATCTTCAACGCGCTGATCATCATTGTGCTGATCCCGCTGTCGCTGAGGGGCGTCAAATACCGCGCGGTCGGCGCCGGTGCGCTGCTCAGCCGCAATCTCATTGTCTATGGCCTTGGCGGCGTCGTAGTGCCCTTCGTCGGCATCAAGATGATCGACATGGCCATCACCGCTCTCGGTCTCGCCTAAGGAACCACGTCGATGCTCAATCAAATCAGGCCCGCGATCGTCATGATCGTCTTCTTCACCATTCTGACGGGTTTGGTCTATCCGATCGGCATGACCGGCATTGCCCAGGCGCTGTTTTCGCGCCAGGCCAATGGCAGCCTGATCGAGAAGGACGGCAAGCTCGTCGGTTCCGAGCTGATCGGCCAGGCTTTCGAAAGCGACCGCTACTTCCATGGCCGCCCTTCGGCTGCCGGCGACGGCTACAATGCCGCCGCCTCGGGCGGCTCGAATCTCGGCCCGACCAACCCGAAGCTCATCGACAGGATCAAGAGCGACGCCGAAAAGCTGAGAGCCGAAAACCCGAGCCAGCCGGTACCGATGAATCTGGTCACCACGTCCGGCAGCGGCCTCGATCCGCATATGAGCCCCGATGCGGCCTATTTTCAGGTTGCCAGGGTGGCCAAGGCCAGGGGCGTCGATGAATCCAGGATCAAATCGCTTGTCGACAGCCATGTCGAAGATCGCGAATTGGGATTCATCGGCGAGCCGGTAGTCAATGTGCTGGCCCTCAACCTTGCGCTGGACGATGCCATGAAACAGTGAAGGACCGGCGCCGGGATCGACACCGAAGCCGGCGCCGTTCATGATTGACCCGTATGCCAGACGACAGACGCACCGCCGAAACCAGGCCCTCTCCCGACGCGCTGCTCGAGCATGCCGAGCGGGAGGAGCGCGGCCGCCTGAGGATATTTCTCGGCGCCGCCCCCGGTGTCGGCAAGACCTACGAGATGCTGATGTCGGGCCGCGCCAGGCTGGCCGACGGGGTCGACGTGGTGATCGGCATCGTCGAGACGCACGGCCGCAAGGAAACCCAGACGCTGGTCGAAGGCTACGAGGTCATTCCTCGCCTTGAGATCGATTACAAGGGGCGGATCCTTGAGGAGATGAATCTCGACGCCATCCTCGCCCGGCACCCGGCGCTAGTTCTGGTAGACGAACTCGCCCACACCAACGTCGCCGGCAGCCGTCACCCCAAGCGCTATCTCGACGTCCAGGAAATCCTGACGCACGGCATCGATGTCTACACGACGCTGAATATCCAGCACGTCGAGAGCCTGAACGATGTCGTGGCGCAGATCACCCGCGTCAGGGTGCGGGAAACTGTCCCCGACTCCATAATCGACCAGGCCGACGACATCGAGATCATCGACCTCACCCCCGACGATCTGATCAAACGGCTTGAGGAAGGCAAGGTCTACATCCCCAGCACCGCCCAGCGCGCCATCGAGAACTATTTCTCGCCGGGCAATCTGACGGCGCTCCGGGAATTGGCGCTCCGCCGCACTGCCCAGCGGGTCGACGAGCAGTTGCTGACCCACATGCGGGCCCACGCGATACCCGGGCCTTGGGCGGCGGGGGAAAGGGTTCTCGTCTGCGTCGATGCGCGTCCGGGCGGGGCGGCCCGTGTACGCTATGCGCGGAGGTTGGCCGACCGGCTCCGCGCCCCTTGGACGGCGCTTCATGTCGATACCCCTCATTCAGCGGCCATGCCCGAGGAGGACAAGGATCGGCTGGCGACGCAGCTGCGCCTTGCCGAGCAGCTCGGTGCCGAGGTGACGACCATTCCGGGTCAGAACGTCGCGCAAGACATCGTTCGGCATGCGACGGCGAACAACTTCACCCATATCGTGATCGGCAGGCCGACCCGATCGCGTTGGCGGGAATTGATCGAAGGCTCGCTCACTTACGATCTCATCCGCAATGCCGGCGACATCAGCGTCCATGTCATTTCGGGAAACGAACGCAACGCCGAGGCGACTTCGAGGACCGTCAAGGCGGCGGACGAGCAGTGGCAGTTCGAGATCTGGCCCTATCTCAGGGCCACGGCCTATGTTGTTGGCTCGCTCGCCTTCGCCGTCCTTCTCGACCAGTTTCTCGACGTCCGCAATCTGGCGATCATCTTTCTCATTGGGGTCCTGACGTCGGCGGTGACCGGCGGTCTCTGGCCGGCTTTGTATGCCTGCCTCATCAGCGCCATTGCCTTCAACTATTTCTTCCTGGAACCACGCTACACGCTGACGATCGAGGATCCGGAGAGCATCGTTGCGCTGGCTGTCTTCCTGGTTGTTGCGGTCATTGGCAGCAATCTAACAGCGCGCGTGCAGCGTCAGGCGGTCGCCGCGCGCTCGCGGGCACGCGCCACAGAAGATATTTATCTCTTCTCAAAGAAGCTCGCCGGCGCTGGGACGCTTGATGACGTTCTCTGGGCGACTGCCTTCCAGATCGCCTCGATGCTGAAGCTGCGCGTGGTGCTGCTTCTGCCGGAGAACGGCACGATTGCGGTCAAGGCCGGCTACCCACCCGACGATACGCTGGCCGAGGCCGACATCGCAGCAGCCCGTTGGGCGTGGGAGCATAACCGCGCCGCCGGGCGCGGCGCCGACACGCTGCCCGGAGCAAAGCGCCTCTATCTGCCCCTGCGGACCGGACGCACGGCGGTGGGCGTCGTTGGCCTCGACAACGACAAGCAAGGTCCGCTGCTGACACCCGAGCAGCAGCGTCTGCTCGATGCGCTCGCCGACCAGGCGGCGGTCGCCATCGAACGCATCCAGCTCGTCGCCGATGTTGACCGGGCCAAGCTCGCGGCCGAGGCAGACCGTCTGCGCTCGGCCTTGCTCACCTCCATTTCCCACGATTTGAAAACGCCGCTTGCCGCCATCATGGGCGCAGCCGGAACACTCAGGGACTTCGAGGCCGCACTTCCCGAGCAGGACCGGGCGGAACTGCTGTCGACCGTGCTCGATGAAGCGGAGAGGCTTAACCGCTTCATCGCCAACCTACTCGATATGACCAAGATCGAATCCGGCACTATGGAGCCGAACTATGCGTTTCACTATCTCGGCGACATTGTCGGCTCAGCCCTGCGTCGGGCCCGCAAAATCGTCGGCGAGCACAAGACCGAGATCGATATTCCATCGAATCTGCCGATGTTGCGGGTCGACCCCGTTCTGTTCGAACAGGTGCTGTTCAACCTCCTCGACAATGGTGCAAAATACGCGCCGCCAGGTTCGACGATCCGCCTGCAGGCCTGGGCCGACAACGGCTTCGTCATCCTGCAGATCATGGATGAGGGACCAGGCATCCCGTCAGCGGATCTAGACCGCGTTTTCGACACTTTCTACCGTGTGCGCAAGGGCGACCAGGTGCGTGCCGGCACCGGGCTCGGCCTGTCGATTTGCCGCGGCTTCATCGAAGCGATGGGCGGGACGCTCTCGGCGGCAAACAGGTCCGACCGCTCGGGGGCGGTTTTCACCATCAGGATGCAGGTGGTGCCGACAGAGCTGCCCAACCTCGGCGAACCCGAGACGGGCCATCAAAATATGGACGATCTGGCATGACGAGCCTAGATGTCAGGATATTGGTGGTCGACGACGAACCGCCGATCCGGAAACTGCTTCGCGTCGGGCTTGGCAGCCAAGGCTATGCGATCAGCGAGGCGCCGAACGCCAGGGCGGCGATTGAACTCATCGCGACGGAAAAGCCGGACCTTGTCCTGCTCGATCTCGGCCTCCCCGGCATGAGCGGCCATGATTTGCTGCGCAAATGGCGGGATGATGGCCTGGACATTCCCGTGGTTATTCTTTCCAGCCGCACTGATGAGGCCGGCATCGTGTCCGCCCTTGAACTCGGCGCCGACGACTATGTCACCAAGCCGTTCGGTATGAACGAGCTTGTCGCACGCATCCGCGTAGCGCTTCGCCACAAATTTCAGCAGCAGGGTGAGAGACCGGTGTTCCAAACCGGCGACCTCTCCGTCGATCTGGTGAAGCGCGTCGTCAAGGTCGAGGACAAGGAGATAAAGCTCTCGCCGAAAGAATACGACATTCTTCGCACCTTGGTGCAGCACGCCGGCAAGGTTCTCACCCACCAGTTCCTGCTGAAGCAGGTCTGGGGCGATTCCACCGACGTTCAATATCTCAGAGTCTATGTCCGGCAACTCAGGCTAAAGATTGAGAAGACGCCCGACCAGCCCCGCTATATCACGACCGAGACCGGCGTCGGATACCGGCTGCGCGAAGTCGATTGACGGGACGAGCATCCGAAGCGGAAATGCCCCTTCCAATCCGCTTCAAATCAGCGGCGGCCATGGCGTCGCCGGACAAAAGCCCTATATTAAGCGAAGATTGGTTTTGTGCGGGAATGAACGAATGCCACGGCTTCGTCTATTGACGTTTCTAGGGTCGGCAATGCTGACTGCGGCGATGCTGTCGGGCGTAAATCCAGCTGCATCGGCACAGGTCGGCAGTCCCGCCGATCGCAACGTGTTGATCCAGCAAGACCAGTTGCAGATGTTGGAGAACAGGCTGCGGCGGCAGCAATACCAGCAGCAGCAACAGCAGTACCGTGCCCTGGATCGCCAAATCCCAATACCGCAACGGCAGGAGGTGCCGCAGATGAGGCCAACTTGCCAGTTGCTGCCGTCAGGGAGCGGCTTTGTCAGCACCTGCCGCTGACGACCGGTCCCTTTCATTTATTTAGCCGACTTATATACTGGGGAAACCGCTCCGCCTGCGCCCCATTGAAAGCGGGCGAGTTTGCAACGCTGCCCTTGCCGTCTGGGCACCGATTCGACTGGATTATCGAATGGCAGCCAGCAAGAAGAAGGTTGTACGCAAGGCAAGGAAGGGCGACGGGGTTCGCCAGGTCGCGGCGATTCCCTTTCGGCTGAACGAGCATGGCGATGTCGAGGTGATGCTGGTCACATCGCGAACGACGAGGCGCTTCATCGTACCGAAGGGCTGGCCGATGAAGGGCAAGAGCGGCCGCAAGGCATCCACCATCGAAGCACAGGAAGAAGCCGGTGTTCTCGGCAAGACACTGAAACAGCCTGCCGGCACCTACCACTACTGGAAGCGGCTGGCGAACCGCTTCGTTCGCGTCGATGTCGTCGTCTATTTGCTTGAGGTAACCGAGGAACTTGCCAAGTGGCAAGAAGCCAAGAGACGGCAGCGGGCATGGCTGACGCCGACCGACGCGGCGTTGCTGATCGACGAGCCGGATCTTTCGACGCTGGTGAGGAACATCAGGATTGCCGAACTGGAGCATAATCCCAAAAAGCAGAGTCCGGCGTTCGGAAAAGATCCCGCTCAATAGAAGATGGAGGCATGCCCCAACTGTGTCGGGATGGAATTGGTTTCCAGCGCCCGCCGCCCCCGTCTCTTGAACCGATGCCTCACTGACTGCCATCGTCTTCCTCGGGCAGAGGCCGCGCCGGCGTGCCGGTATAGGCCCACAGCCATTCGCGCGGCAGTGGCCCTTTGTTGCGTTCGCTCTCCTGCGACTGTTCCCATGCATGTGCGAGGATGCCGACGGAGCGCGACAGCACGAAAAGGCCCCGCGTCAGCGGCGGCGGGAAGCCGAGCTCGCCGTAGATGACGGCCGTGGCGCCGTCGATATTGAGCGGGATTTTTTTGCCCTTGCGCCGCGAAACCTCGGCCTCGACCATCTCGGCGATATCGGCGAAGCGCCCGCTGACGACGCCGCGCGCGGCAAAGTCGCGGGTTAGCTCGATGAGGCGGGGCGCCCGCGGGTCGACCGGATGGAAACGATGGCCGAGCCCGGGCACATAGCCGTTTTCCCCGGCAAGGAAACGACCGAGCCGCGCCGACACGGCGTCCGCAAGCGGCATGCCGGCGTCCAGTTCGGCAGCGATGTCTCCGTAGAAGGAAAGCGCCTGTTCGCCGGCGCCGCCATGCACATCGCCAAGCACGTTGACGGCTGATGCCATGGCGCTGTTGATGCCGACGCCGCAGGTGATCGCCATACGGGCGATGGCGATCGACGGCGCCTGCGGCCCATGGTCGACGGCAGCACCCAGCGCGATGCCGAGCAGCGCCGCCTGCTCCTCGCTCGGCAGTTCGCCGCGCAGCATCAGCCAGATCATTGCCGGAAAGCTGATGCGACCGATCAGATCCTGGATTTCATAGCCGCGCAGCCGGATGACGCCGGGGCGCATCTCGATGATGCCGGTCTGCCACCATTCCTCGCCGCGCGCACGGCCAGCCTTGTTTTCCGTGTCGCTCATGGCTTCTTTTCCGTTCCGCTCATGCCTTCGCTCTTTTCCGGGCACGCGGCGGCAGGCCGGCAAAAACCTCGTCCATATGCTCGCCGAGCCCCGGCGGTGGCCTGCTCGGCAAAGGTGCCTCGCCATCGACCATGAAGCCGCCGCGCACCACGGTCAGCGGCCTGTCCATCCCGGACACTGCCGGGAAGCGCGCCGTCATGCCGCGCTCGATCACCTGTCGCTCCTGCAGTACCTGCGGGATTGTCAGCACCCGGCCTGCCGGCACGCCGGCGCGATTGAACGTCTCCTCCCAGGCGGCGGCCGAGCCGCTCGCCAAGGCGTCCTCGATCAGCGCTTTCAATGCAATGCGGTTCTGCTTGCGCGTTTCGCGCTCGGCAAAGCGGACATCCGACGCCAACTCCGGCCGACCGATCAATCGGCAGAGCGCGACGAACTGCTCCTGCTTGTTGGCGGCGATGTTGAGCAAGCCGTCGCCGGTGCGAAACGCGCCAGACGGTGCGGCCGTCATGTTTTCATTGCCCATCGGCTGCGGCTCGATATCCGCCGTCAGATAGTTCGACACCGGCCAGCCGAGCGCAGAAAGCGTGCATTCGAGCATCGACACGTCGAGGAACGCGCCCTCGCCTGTCGTCTTCTGCTTGACCAGTGCGGCGGTAATGGCGAACGCCCCTACCAGCCCGCCAAGCGTATCGGCGACGGGATAGCCGACACGCAGCGGCGCCGTTTCCGGTGTACCGGTGATGCTCATGATGCCGGAAAGACCCTGGATGATCTGGTCGTAGGCTGGATTGTCGCGCATCGGCCCGGTCTGGCCGAAGCCCGATATCGCACAATAGACAAGACTTGGCCGGACCTCTTTCAGCCTGGCGTGGCCAAGCCCCAGCCGGTCCATTACGCCGGGGCGGAAATTCTCGACCAGCGCGTCGGCCGAAGCGACCAGATCGAGGAAGCGTTCGCGGTCAGCCTCCTGCTTGAGATCGAGCGCCACCGAGCGTTTGCCGGCATTCTGCGCCAGGAACGAAGCGCCCATGCCCGCCCGGTTGAGCTCCGGCGAGGCGCCGAGCTGGCGCGCCAGATCGCCGCCTTGCGGCGTCTCGACCTTGATGACGTCGGCCCCGAGCAACGCCAGCTGATAGGCGCAATAGGGGCCGGCCAGCACATTGGTCAGGTCGAGAACGCGGATGCCGGAAAGCAGGTCGGTCATGACGTCACGAACAGCTCAGGCATCGCCCGGCACGTGCTCCGGCCCGCGCAAGCGCCTGTGCTCGATGTAGGCCCAGATATGCGGTCCAACCAGCCCGATGAAGGCCAGCGTCAGCAGCGTCAGCGACAGCGGATGCTTGTAGAACACCGTCCAATCGCCGTTGGAGATGGTCATCGCGCGGCGGAACTGCGTTTCGGCAAGCGGCCCGAGAATCATGCCGATGATGACCGGCGCGGTCGGGAAATCGAAACGCCGCATCAGGAAGCCGGCGGCACCGAGCAGATAGAGGATGACGAGGTCGATCGGCGATTGCGAGATGCCGTAGGTGCCGACCGTGGCGAACACCAGGATGCCGGCATAGAGCTGCGGCGCCGGGATCTTCAGCAATCGCACCCAGAGCCCGATCAGCGGCAGGTTGAGGACGACGAGGATGACATTGGCGATGAACAGGCTGGCGATCAGCCCCCACACCAGGTCGGCCTGCGTCGTCAGCAGCAGCGGCCCCGGATTGATACCATAGCTCTGGAACGCCGACAGCATGATCGCGGCCGTCGCCGAGGTCGGCAGGCCGAGCGTCAGCATCGGCACCAGCACGCCGGCCGCGGATGCATTGTTGGCGGCCTCCGGCCCGGCAACGCCCTCAATGGCGCCGACCGTGCCGAACTCCTCCTTGTGTCTGGAGAGTTTCTTCTCGATCGCATAGGAGAGGAAGGTCGGGATTTCGGCGCCGCCGGCCGGCATGGCACCGATCGGGAAGCCGATCAGGGCACCGCGCAGCCATGGCTTCCACGAGCGCGCCCATTCGGCCGCGGTCATGTAGAGCGAGCCCTTCAACGGCACGATATCGTCCTTGCCGGCATAGCGGCGCGAGGCCATGTAAAGCGTCTCGCCAACGGCGAACAGGCCAACGGCGACGACGATGACGTCGACGCCGTCCAACAATTCGCTCATGCCGAAGGTGAAGCGCGGCTGCCCCGTCTGCAGGTCGACGCCAATCATGCCGACGACGAAGCCGACGAACAGACTGGTCAGGCCGCGCACCGAAGACGAGCCGAGCACCGCCGAAACCGTGATGAAGGCCAGCACCATCAGCGAGAAATATTCGGCCGGGCCGAAGGCCAGCGCGAATTTGACGACGATCGGCGCCAGGAAGGCAACGCCGATCGTGCCCAGCGTGCCGGCGACGAAGGAGCCGATCGCCGAGGTCGCCAGGGCCGCACCGCCACGGCCGGAGCGGGCCATCCGGTTGCCTTCCAGCGCGGTGACGATGGTGGCGCTTTCGCCAGGCGTGTTGAGCAGGATCGATGTCGTCGAGCCGCCATACATGGCGCCGTAGTAGATGCCGGCAAACAGGATGAAGGATGCCTCCGGCGCCACCTGATAGGTGATCGGCAACAGCAGCGCGATGGTCAGAGCCGGCCCGAGGCCGGGCAGCACGCCGATCGCAGTCCCCAGCGTGGTGCCGACCAGGCACCATATGAGATTGATCGGCGAGAAGGCGACCGAAAATCCGTGCGCGAGATGGCCGAGCGTTTCCATGGCGTCAGCCCCTCAGCATGGCGACGACCGAATCGACGATCGCATTCAGCTGGTTTTCGATGAAGCCGGCACCGATATTGACGCCAAGCGCCCTGGCAAAGCCGAAATAGGCGGCCAGCGCCAGGATCAGCCCGAGCAGCACGTCACGCAGCGGACGCCGGCTGCCGAAACCGTGGCAGATGAGAACGAACATGATGACAGATGCAGCGGTAAAGCCGAGCGGCTGGATCAGCACCAGATTGGCGATCAGTCCGAGGGCGACGATGCCCATCGCCTTCCAGTCGGTCGGCGTCTCCTTTTCGTCCTCCGGCTGCCATCCGCCCCGCAAGGCGGCAATGATGAGCAGCAGCGACAGGATCATCATCCCGGTCATGGTGATGTAGGGAAAGACGGTCGGACCGACCTTGGAATAGAGCGGCGAGACCGGGATTGCCAGCGTCTGCCAGGCAACCGCACCCGCACAGGCGAGGAGCCCAACGCCGATCAGCAGTTCGGGCACTGCAAGGCGCGGCGGCGCCTGCTGGTCGCTGGTGCTCATCATCGTCCTCCCAATGCCAGCCCCGAGGGCCGGTTCTCCCTGGACTGGTCTCACTCGGCCGATCTCGGCCTAGTTTCACCTCCGGCGCCGCGTATGTCCATGCGGCTGGCGAAAGTCGGCAAGGGTTGGCGCAGGCCGCCCCTTGCCGAGAGCATCACGCCAGGCCGAGGTCCTTGAGGATCGTCCCGATGCGGGCCGTGTCTTCGGCGACGAATTTCGCATAATCGTCACCGGTGAGCAGGATCTGCGTCCAGTTACGGTTCTTGCATTCGGTGGCCCAGGCGTCGCTCTTGGCCATGGTCTCGATCAGCTTGATCATTGCTGCCTTGTCGGCGTCCGAGACGCCGGGCGGTGCGAAGACGCCGCGCCAGTTGAACAGCTCGACATCGATGCCGGCTTCCTTCATCGTCGGCGCATCAATTCCCTCCTGGCGTTTATCCGCGGAGATGGCCAGCAGCCGCAGCGCACCCGCCTTGACCTGTTCGGCGAACTCGCCATAGCCGGAGATGCCGGCCGCGACCTGGTTGCCGAGCAGCGCCGACAGCGCCTCGCCGCCGCCGGCAAACGGCACATAGGAGAGATTGGTGGCCGGAACACCGACGGTCTTGGCGATGAGGCCGAACAAGATGTGGTCCGAGCCGCCAGCCGAACCGCCGGCGACCGGAACCTGCGTCGGGTCGGCTTTGAGGGCGGCAACAAAGTCGGCCGCAGTCTTGAATGGCGAGGCGGCCGGCACCACAAGCGCCTCGAACTCGCCAGTAAGGCGGGCGATTGGCGTGACCTCGGTAAGGTTGTTAGCCGCCTTGTTGGCGATGATCGCGCCGACCATGACCATGCCAGCCACCATCAGCGCGTTGCCCTTGCCCTTCCACTGGTTGACGAATTGCGGCAGGCCGACAGTACCGCCGGCGCCGCCGACATTGGTGATCTGCGAGCCGGAGATCAGTTTTTCGCTGCGCAGCACCTGGTCCATGGCGCGCGCCGTCTGGTCCCAGCCGCCGCCCGGCGCCGCTGGCACGAAAATCTGCAGCTGCGGCGCGTCCTGCGCGAAGGCGGGGATAAAATGCGATGCCGCGAGTCCGGCAGCACCCGCTGCCGCGGTGCTCATCAAGAATCGGCGTCTGTTCAGCATGGGATTCCTCCAAATCGCGACACCTCCTCCGGTGCCTGCCAGAAACGTGGCCTGCCTTCAGACCCGCTCGATAAAATTCATGCAGAGTTTGCGTCTTCCTGTCAAAGACAGAACACGCCGCATGCGGCACAATCGGCCTGCGCGATTTTCAGGCTGGCGAACCGGACGCCCGAAGACGACGTGGCAGGCAGTGCCAAACAACATCCGTCAGGGTTGCCGCTCCAGCAGGATGGTCGGCTTGCCTTGGTAGACGGTTCGCAGCACTTCGCCATAACCACATTTTGCCGCGACGTTCAGCGATCCGGTGTTTTCCGGATCGATGATGCAGACGGTCTTCGCGGCGCCGAACGTCTCGTCGCCCCAGGCAAGCACCCGTGCGACGACTTCGCTGGCCAACCCGTGGCCATGCGCGCCCAAAACCAGAGCCCAGCCGGCCTCCGGAATGCCCTCGATCGACGGCATCATGTCGCGTTTCAGATCGTGAAAGCCGGCCTCGCCGATGAAGCGGCCGGTCGCCTTTTCCTCGATCGCCCAGAAGCCGTAGCCCAGAAGCGACCACAGGCCGGCGTGGCGCAGGAAGCGCATCCAGCTTTCCTCCCGCGTGCGCGGCTTGCCGCCGATAAAGCGGGTGACGACGGGATCGGCCCACATCGCGACATAGGCGTCGAAATCGTCAAGCCGGTGCGGCCGCAGGACCGTGCGCGAGGTCTCAATCACTGGGGCGACAATTGTATGCGGACTGGCCATGGTCATGTCTCGGTTGTGTTGCCGGTGCCTAATGCAGGTCTTCCAAAAGTGGGGACAGCGACACGCCCGAGACGGGAAATCCAAATCCGTTGCGAAAAACAAGAGCCAAGGCTGTGTAGATCATCTTCCAGGCTGATGTGAATCCTGCCAGGCGGTGTTAGTTTTTCTCCAGTACTGGTTCAGGCGCGTTGGGTTTCGGCGCTGCCGTCCGACAGAGGGAAAACAGCATGGACACGACCGACCTTGTGCTTGCCATCTTCCATCATCTGCTGGTGTTTTCGCTGGCAGGCATCATCGGCGCCGAGTTCGTCCTGATCCGCAGCGACTTGTCCGCCGCGACGCTGAAGCGGCTTGTCGGCATCGATCGCCACTACGGCATCATCGCCATGCTGATCATCGTCGCCGGCATCGGCCGCGTCATCTATGGTCTCAAGGGCTGGGAATTCTACGTCTACAACTGGATGTTCTGGGCAAAGATGGCCGCCTTCGCAATTGTCGGCCTGTTGTCGATTATCCCGACCGTCCGATTCCTGTCCTGGAATAGGCAGGCGAGCGCCAGTCCCGGCTTCCAGGTGCCTGCGGCGGAGCTAGCGTCCGTTCGCAGCTATGTCCGCACCGAGGCCTTCATCTTCCTCTTGATCCCGGTGTTCGCGGCGGCGATGGCGCGCGGCTACGGTTACTAAGATAGGTCGGAGGAAGGGCATCGCGCGGCCCAACCTTTCCACTCATTTGCGCGGACAAACGTGCAGTTTGCCGTTCGAGGCTGATTGTCATTTGTCGGGTTGCGCTAGTTATTGCTCCATCTACATTCGGTTTTGAGAGGAACTCCGCGCAGCGGTTGGTAATTCGTATCCTGGGAGGAATCACGATGAGAAAATTCGTCGCCGCGCTGGCTGCCGTTGCGGCCGCCATGCTTTACCCACCGGCCGCTGGCGCGCAGACCTACCCCGAACGCACGATCAGCATTGTCGTGCCGTTTTCGGCCGGCGGCCCGACTGACACCGTCACGCGTCTTGTCGCGGAAGCCATGTCGAAGGACCTCGGCCAGCAGGTCATCGTCGAGAATGTCGGCGGCGCCGGCGGCACACTGGGCGCGGGCCGCGTCGCAAATGCCGAGCCTGACGGCTACACGCTGCTCCTCCATCACATCGGCATGGCGACAAGTGCTACGCTCTACAGAAAGCTCGCCTACGACACGCTGAACGCATTCGAATATGTCGGCCTCGTCACCGAGGTGCCGATGACCATCGTCGGCCGCAAGGACCTCGAGCCGACCGATCTGAAGGGGCTGGTCGACTACGCCAAGGCTAACAAGGACAGCATCACCGTTGCCAATGCCGGGATCGGTGCCGCCTCGCATCTGTGCGGCATGCTGTTTATGAGCGCCATCGGCACGCCGCTGGTCACCGTACCATATAAGGGCACCGGCCCGGCCATGACCGATCTTCTCGGCGGCCAGGTCGACATCATGTGCGACCAGACGACCAATACCACCAAGCAGATCCAGGGCGGCACGATCAAGGCTTATGCCGTAACCTCGCCGCAACGGCTAGACGTGCTGCCGGACGTGCCGACGACGATAGAGGCCGGTCTTCCCCAGGTGCAGGTCGGCATCTGGCACGGCATCTATGCACCCAAGGGCACGCCGGCCGAGATCACCGAACGCCTGTCGAAATCTCTGCAGGTGGCGCTGAAGGACCAGAACGTCGTCGCCCGATTTGCCGAACTCGGCACCAAGCCGTCGCCCGAGGCCGATGCCACGCCGGCCGCGCTCAAGGCCAAGCTGGAAAGTGAGATTGCGCGCTGGAAGCCGATCATCGAAGCGGCCGGCCAGTACGCCGACTAAAGGTTTTTAACGGGGCGCCGCCGGCGCCCCGTTTTTACACCGGCATCGGCACGCCCGTGAGGCGGGCCGGGAGGACGTCATGAAACCTTTCGCAATCGACAGAGCCAACGGCATATGCGCCGCGCTGTTGATCTTTATTGGCGTCTTTTTCGCGCTGCAGTCGCTGGGCCTCGAAATCGGCACCGCCTTTCGCATGGGGCCGGGCTATTTCCCCCTGGTTCTGGCGATCGTGCTCATTCTGCTCGGCGCCGTCATCCTAGTCGAGGCAGTGCGCTTCGAGAGCGAGCCGATCGGTTACATTGCGTGGCGCGGCATGCTGTTCATCCTGCCTGCTCCGATCTTCTTCGGCCTGACGGTGCGCGGCCTCGGCTTCATCCCATCGATCTTCCTGGCGGCGCTGATCGCATCGTTTGCCAGCGGCCGCATGAAGCCGCTGACCGCGCTCGTGCTGTCGGCCGGCCTGACGCTGTTCGCGTTCGCCATCTTCAGCTACGCACTCGGCCTGCCGTTCCGGCGTTTCGGCCCGTGGTTGCCACTGTCGTTGTGAGGAGATGAAATGGAACTCCTCAACAATCTCGCACTCGGCTTTTCGACGGCCACATCTTTGGCAAACCTCGGTTTCTGCCTGATCGGTGTCCTTCTCGGCACGCTGATTGGTGTCCTGCCCGGTATCGGCGCCACCGCAACCATTGCCATGCTGTTGCCGATCACCTTCCAGATCGGCGATCCGGTTTCCTCCCTGATCATGCTCGCCGGCATCTATTACGGCGCGCAGTATGGCGGCTCGACTACCGCTATTCTCATCAACATGCCCGGCGAATCCTCGTCGGCCGTCACCGCCATCGACGGCTACCAGATGGCCAGGAAAGGCCGCGCCGGGGCGGCACTGGCGACCGCGGCGATAGGCTCGTTCTTTGCCGGCACGGTGTCGACCTTCCTCGTCGCCATCTTTGCCCCGCCGCTGACGGCGATAGCGTTGAAATTCGGTGCTGCCGAGTATTTTTCGCTGATGATTGTCGGTCTGGTCTCGTCCGTCGCGCTCGCCCACGGCTCGATCGTCAAGGCGCTGGCCATGGTCGTGCTCGGCCTGCTGCTCGGCCTTGTCGGCACCGATATCTACACCGGTACACCCCGTTTCACGCTCGGCATCCGCGAATATGCCGACGGGCTGAATTTCGTCGCAGTGGCGGTCGGTGTCTTCGGCGTCGCCGAGATACTGCGCAACCTCGAAAACGAGCATGAGCGTTCCGTGCTGATCCGAAAGATCTCCGGCCTTATGCCGACCCGCGAAGATTTTCGGCGCATGGCGGCTCCCATCGTGCGCGGAACGATCATCGGTTCGGCGCTCGGCATCCTGCCGGGAGGCGGCGCGATCCTTGCCGCCTTTGCCTCCTACACCGTCGAAAAACGTGTCTCGAAAAATCCCGGGGAATTCGGCAAGGGCGCAATCGAAGGCGTCGCCGGACCGGAATCGGCCAACAATGCCGGCGCACAAACCTCCTTTATCCCGATGCTGACGCTCGGCATTCCGGCCAACCCGGTAATGGCGCTGATGATCGGCGCGATGATCATCCAGGGCATCGTGCCCGGCCCCAATGTCGCCATCGAACAGCCTGCGCTGTTTTGGGGTATCATCACCTCGATGTGGATCGGCAATCTGATGCTGATCGTCTTGAACCTGCCGCTGATCGGGCTTTGGGTGAAACTGCTTACGATCCCGTATTACGTGCTCTTCCCGATCATCATGGCGTTCTGCTCGATCGGCGTTTACAGCGTCAACACCAACGTCTACGACCTCTATGCCGTCGCCCTTTTCGGCTTGCTTGGCTATCTCCTGACCAAGCTGCGCTGCGAACCTGCGCCGCTGCTGCTCGGCTTCGTGCTCGGCCCGCTGCTCGAGGAAAACCTACGCCGCGCCATGATCCTCTCGCGCGGCGATCCGAGCACCTTCGTGACGCGGCCGATCAGCGCCAGCCTGCTCCTCATCGCGCTTGCCGTGCTCGTCATCGTGTTTCTCCCCGCGGTCAGGAAGAGGCGCGAGGAGGTGTTCGTCGAGGAGAGTTCCTGAATGTGGACGGCGCCACATAGGAGGAACTTCACAGTCACTTGGCGGGCACTGACTCAGTAGCCGCTTCTACTGGCCCGAGCGGCGCGATCTCGACCAGCGGTGCAGGCACGCTGGTCGTCTTTTCCTTGGCCTTGCAGATATCGGCGATGACGCAGGCCGGGCAATCCGGCTTGCGCGCCTTGCAGACATAGCGGCCGTGCAGGATCAGCCAATGATGCGCGTGCCGCATATATTCATCCGGAATGATCTTCAGGAAACCTTGCTCGACCTGTTCCGGCGTCTTGCCCGGCGCCAGGCCGAGCCTGTTACCGATGCGGAAGATGTGCGTGTCGACCGCCATCGTATGCTGGCCGAATGCCACGTTGAGCACGACGTTGGCGGTCTTGCGGCCGACACCCGGCAGCTCGACCAGTTGATCGCGATCCTCAGGCACCTCGCCGCCATGGTCGCGGATCAGCGCCTCCGACAGCGCGATGACGTTCTTGGCCTTGTTGCGCCACAGCCCGATGGTGCGGATATGGTCGCCGAGCTTGGCCTCGCCCAGCGCCAGCATCTTTTGCGGCGTGTCGGCAATTTTGAACAGCCCCCGCGTCGCCTTGTTGACGCCGGCGTCCGTCGCCTGAGCCGAAAGCACCACCGCCACCAACAGCGTGAAGGCGTTGATATGTTCGAGCTCGCCCCTCGGTTCCGGCCGCTGAACGGAAAAGCGCCGGAAAATCTCATGCACCTCGGCCGCGCTGTAAAGCGCCCGCGATCTCGCCGGCCGCGGACGCGGCTTGACGTTCGAGCCGTCGCGGCGGCCGGGCAACAGGTCTTTTTTTAGCGCGGAAGAGTTTTTGGGCTTGGGGCTTGTCATTGCCTTCCTATAATATTCCCCAATGAGCGACACAAACGCCTCATTTCAGGCCGACGAGCCATTTTTCCAGGCGCTGCTGACACCGCACCGGTCGCTGGGCAAGAGCGGCTTTGCCATACTGATGGGCGCCCTGCTGTTCGGCTGGCTGGTGACCGGAGCTTTTTTTCTGTCGCGCGGCGCCTGGCCGGTGTTCGGCTTCTTCGGCCTCGACGTGATCGCCGTCTACATCGCCTTCCGCGCCAATTATCGTGCCGCCCGGGCTCGCGAGGAGGTATCGGTGTCGCGCACCAGCCTCGACATCCGCAAGACTGCCCCGTCAGGCAAATCGGAAGCACACCGCTTCAATCCGTTCTGGGCGCGCTTTTCGATCGCCCGCCACGCCGAGATCGGCATCACCAGAATGGCGGTCGAGGCGCAAGGAAAAACCGTCTCGATCGGCGGCTTTCTCAACCCCGCCGACCGCGAGAGTTTTGCCACCGCATTTTCGCGCGCTCTGGCAGCCGCCAAGGCGCGCTGAGCCAGCGTTTCAGAACCGATAGCGCAACAGCCTCCCGATCTTGCGCAATGCTGGAATGTATTTCCAAAGGCGAACAAACAGTTTCGCGAACCAGCGCATGCGAGCGGCATGTTCCGGCTTATAGGCAGGGATGTCCTCGACGAACCGCAGCTTCGGAACGGCTCGCTCCAACTCATGCGGGTTCTCGATGCTCCAATGGACCTCGGCACCGGTGGCGCGGAAGGAGGAATTGAGGCGAATGATCTTCAGGCCCAGGCGACTATAGGCATCGAAAACCAGTTCGCCGCTCGAAAGATGTCCCACCAAACGAGAAAACAGTTGCTGCCCCTCTTCGGCGCCCAGGTAGGGAGTCAGGCCTTCCGCCACGACTATGGCCGGGCGATCCCGAGGTACTTCGTTCAGCCATCCCGGTTCGGTGACCGACGAAGCGATCAGGTGGTAGTGATCCCGCACGGGATAGAGCTTGCGCCTGAGGTCGATGACTTCGGGATAGTCGACGTCGAACCAGTCCACGCCGGCTGGCGGATCGATACGGAATACGCGCGTATCGAGCCCACACCCGAGATGCAGTACGATGGCGTCAGGATTTCGGGCGAGAAAGTCCTGAACGCAGACGTCCAGCGTCTTTGCCCTGATTGCTAGACCGACGCCGAGATTGTTGTCGACCTTGAGCCGTGAGAAATCATAGTCGATGTTGCGCACCGCCTCGTCGGCAAAGTAGTCCCTGAGCAGCGAATTGGGCAGCCGGCTCTCCAGCGCCTTGCCGTAAAGTGTCAAAAGCAAAGTCTCCTTTGCCCCGGTCAGGTTTACTTTTTCACCAGCCACGACCGTCCTCCCCATTCAAAGCCCAGCTCTATCTGGGTACATGCCGCGGGAAAGCAAGTTTCGGGTGGTGATCGGCGCCGCGAAGGACGATATTCGCACTCAAGGAGATACTGCCATGAACGCCCAAATGCCTCTCAAAACGACAGCAATCCTTCAGAAAGACATCACGCCTGAAGGTGGAGACTACGAAATCGTCCGTCGTGCCATCGAAAAGATCAGCCTCGACTATCGCGACCAGCCTTCGTTGGAAGTGCTGGCCGAGGAGGTCGGCGAGACGCCGACCGGGCTGCAGAAGCTGTTCACCCGCTGGGCCGGCCTGTCGCCCAAGGCTTTTCTGCAGGCCGTCACCCTCGATCATGCGCGCAAGCTGCTCGATGCCGGCATGCCGCTGCTTGAAACCTCGTTCGAACTCGGCATGTCCGGCCCAGGCCGGCTGCACGATCTGTTCGTCACCCACGAAGCGATGTCGCCGGGCGATTACAAGACCCGCGGCGCAGGGCTCACCATCCGCTACGGCTATCATATCTCGCCTTTCGGCATCGCGCTGATCATGGTGACGGACCGCGGCCTTGCCGGCCTCGCCTTCAACGACCCCGGCGGCGAGCGTGCGGCCTTTGCCGACATGTCCAGCCGCTGGCCGAATGCGACCTATGTCGAGGACATGGCGGCGACTGCACCCTATGCCGCGCGCATCTTCGATCCGTCGCTGTGGCGCGCCGACCAGCCGCTGCGCGTTGTCATGATCGGCACAGACTTCCAGGTCCGTGTCTGGGAGGCCTTGCTGCGCATTCCGATGGGCCAGGCCTGCACCTATTCCTCGATCGCCGCGCGCATCGGCGCACCGAGTGCCAGCCGGGCTGTCGGTGCCGCGGTCGGTGCCAATCCGATGTCCTTCGTCGTGCCGTGCCACCGGGCTCTCGGCAAGTCCGGCGCACTCACCGGCTACCATTGGGGTCTGACCCGCAAACGCGCCATCCTCGGCTGGGAGGCGGGACAGGTCTCTTCTTGAATAGCCAACGAATGGAACGATTGGAGCGATGCAAGGACCGCTAGGGTGACAAGCAGCGATCTTACGGAGTAGCTTCCCGCGCAATTAGAGTGGTATGCGCTAGCGGGAGGCACTACTTGATCGTCGTCATCGGCTCCATCAATCTCGATCTCATCGCCAGTGTCGACCGCTTGCCCGGTCCCGGCGAGACCGTGCGCGGCTCCGGTTTCGCTACTGCCCCCGGCGGCAAGGGCGCCAACCAGGCGCTGGCCGCCGCCCCCGCCCGCGCCCAGGTGCGCCAGGTCGGCGGCGGGGGGAAGGGCACCTTAGCCAGCCGCGGGGGCTTTTTAACCTGTGACCCGGCCGCCGCGATGG